>CAMCYH010000083.1 GCA_945883745.1 Candidatus Kuenenia stuttgartensis | reverse complement strand
GCAGCTCGAATTCGAGAAAGCGGCACGGCTACGGGACGAGATCCGGCTCCTGGAGACGCTCGACAAGCGGGGCGACCTCGAGGAAAACGTGCAGCCGGAGGTGTTTCTCGTCGATCCCAAGAAGGGGCTGGCCGGCCTCGAGAAAGTGCTCGGCCTCAAGCAGCCGCCGCGGGTCATCGAAGGCGTCGACATCGCCCACCTGCACGGCAACGAGACAGTGGCCAGCCTCGTGCAGTTCATCGACGGGCTGCCGTTCAAGCCTGGCTACAAACGGTATCGCATCAAGACGGTTGACGGCATCGACGACTTCAAGAGCATCCATGAAGTGGTGTCGCGGCGGTTTGCCCGGCTGGCCCGCGAGGGGGCGTCGCTCCCCGACATCTTCCTGATCGACGGCGGCAAGGGGCAACTCTCGGCGGCGATGGATGCGGTGGAGTCGCTCGGCGTCGAGCCCCCCTGCATGATCGCGCTGGCCAAGCGGGAGGAGGAGATTTTTCTGCCGGGCCGGAGCGAGCCGCTCCGGCTGTCGCGGGATTCGTTTTCGCTGCGGCTGCTGGAATACGTTCGGGATGAGGCCCACCGGTTTGCGCAGCACTACCACCATCTGCTGCGGTCAAAGCGGTCGGTGGAGTGAACGAAGGCCGCAGACACCGGGCCGCGACCGCCTTCCACCGCGAAGCGCCGTACGCAAGCCCGAGGGCTGCAGCGGCGCAGGCCCTACTGCTTTGCTGTCAAAGGACTTACGACAAATGGGAAACGTTCGAAAGACTGAGTCGTTTAAAAAAAGTGCTGTGCTTCCGGCTGAATCGTTCGTAACCCAATGACCGATGCCATATAATACCGTATCGGGCAGTGTCTCAGGAGGGTGTTCCATGATCGGTTCCTCTCGCGGTCGACCACGTCGCGAATTTCTTCAGGTGGGGGCGGTGTCGGGCCTTGGCCTGACGCTCGGTAGCCTCTTTCGCGCCGAGGCAGCTCGAGCAGACGCGAAGTCGTTTCAAACGTTCGCCGGTACGGCCAAGAGTGTGATCCACATCTGGCTGCCGGGCGGATGGGCCCAGCAGGAGACGTTTGACCCCAAGCCGCTGGCGCCGCTGGAGTACCGTGGCGACATGGGCACCGTCGACACCTGCCTGCCGGGTGTCGTCTTCAACGAGAAGCTTGCCCATACGGCGAAGATCGCCGACCGGATCACCGTCGTGCGGTCGATGACGCACGGCGAGGCTGCCCACGAGCGCGGCACGCACAACATGTTTACGGGCTACCGCCCGAGCCCCGCTCTCACGTTTCCCAGTTTTGGGAGCGTCGTCGCGCATGAACTTGGGCCGCGGGACAATCTGCCGCCCTATGTTTGTCTCCCCAACCTTCCCGCACCCGACGCCGGTGCCGGATATCTCGGCAGCGCCTTCGGGCCATTCACGCTCGGCTCCGACCCGGCAAACCCGAACTTCACGGTTCGCGATCTTGCTCTCCCCGGTGGTGTCGACGCCCAGCGGTTTTCCACGCGGCAGAAACTCCGCGACATCGTCGGCCGTCACTTCCAGCAGATGGACGACAACGCCAATCTCGAGGCGATGGACGAATTTTACACGCGGGCGTATGACCTGGTGAGCTCGGCCCAGGCCCGGGCGGCGTTTGACATTGCCGCTGAGTCGGCGTCGGTTCGCGACGAATACGGCCGCAACGAGGCCGGGCAGCGGATGCTTCTGGCCCGTCGACTTGTGGAGTCGGGCGTGCGGCTCGTCACGCTCAATTATGGCGGCTGGGACATGCATGCGAAAATCACCGACGGCATCAATCGCACGTTGCCCGCCTTCGACCAGGCCTATGCCACGCTGATCCGCGACCTGGAGCGTCGCGGTCTCCTCGACTCAACGCTCGTGATGGTGTCGAGCGAATTCGGTCGTACTCCCAAGATCAACAAAGATGCCGGCCGTGACCATTGGCCGAAGGTGTTTTCGATCGTGCTCGCCGGGGGGGGTGTGAAGCGGGGTCTGGTCTATGGATCGTCCGACTCCATCGCCGCCGAGCCGGCCGACTCGCCGCTCACCGTCGAGGATCTCGCCACCACGGTCTACCACTGTCTCGGCATCGTGGCCGACAAGGAGCTCGTCGCCCCAGGCAACCGGCCGGTCGAGATCGTCGACGGAGGCACGGTGCGCAAGGAACTGCTGGCGTAAGAGGCGCATGCGTCAGCGTGCGAATCGGTCATGCATCGTGTCTTTTTTTCCATTCCGCTCCTTTTCGCCTGTCATGCGATGGCGGTGGCCGCGCCGGCCCTCTCGCGGATCGAGCCGCCGGCTGCTCAACGCGGCACCGAACTCGAGATTCAAATCTCGGGCAGCGAACTCGAGGAGCCGCAGGAGGTCTTCTTCGAGCAAGGCCACATCACGGTAAAGGCCGTGACTGAAGACAAGGGGAAGGCCGTCAAGGCGACGCTCATGATTCCGGCCGACTGCCCGCTTGGTCCGCATCGCATGCGGGTGCGGACGGCCGAAGGGCTGTCGGAGTTGCGGATGTTTCACGTTCACGGCTCGGAGCAGTCCCAGGAAAAGGAGCCGAACAACGACGCCGATGCGGCCCAGGTGGTTGCGTTGGGAACGGCCGTCTGGGGCACGCTCGGCAACGAAGATGTGGATGTGTTCAAAGTTCACCTCCCTGCCGGTGGCCGGATAAGTGCGTTCATCGAGGCGGTATCTCTCGATCAGGAGATGCTCGATCCACACCTCGAGATCGTCGCCGCGAATGGCTTTACGCTCGCAGCCTGTGACGATCACCCCCTGCTGGCCCAGGATGCAGCCGTCACCGTGACCGTCGAAGAGGAAGGTGATTACTTTCTTCGCGTTCGTGAAAGCTCGTACCGCGGTGGCAACGCCGTCTATCTGCTGCATGTGGGCGATTTTCCGATTCCACACGTTGCCTGGCCGCCGGGCGGGGTTGCTGGAAGCGAAATGACGGTCGAGTGGATCGGTGACCCGGCGGGGCCGTTTTCCGAAAAAGTCACGTTGGGAACCGCGAAACTCGATGGCCTGACGCGGGTGCGGCCCGTCCGCGACGGGAAGCCCTCTCCGCTGGCCGTGCCATTGCGGGTGACGGCGGCGGCTATAGCAGCCGTGCCGGAGCCGGCCAACGAGCCGGAACAGGCCATGAAGGCGACAGCACCGACAGCGGTCATCGGCCGGATGGATGCCTCTGACGACGTCGATTGGATTCGCATCGACGCCCCGAAGGGAAGTAAGTGGAACGTTTCGGGCTGGGGCCGACGCCTCGGGTCACCCATCGACCTGGTGATCAATGCGCATCGCAATGATGACAAGCGCCAGCGGATCACCGGCAATGACGATGCCGACGGCCCGGATAGCCTGATGCAGGTCACGGTGCCCGATGAGGGCTCGTTCCTACTTCGTGTGAACGACTTTCAGCAACGGGGCGGTTCTGACTTCATCTACTGGATCGACGTCGAGCCGCTCTCTCCGAATGTCACGCTCTCCGTGCCGCCAGCCCAGACAAAGACCCAGCAGAGGCTGGTCGTTGCCGTGCCGCGGGGAAACCGGATGGCGCTCTACTTCAATGCCGCGCGGACGGATTGCGGAGATCCTGTTGGCCTGACTATCGACGGGCTTCCCGCCGGCGTTGCCGCGATCACGGCACCCTTGAAGCAGCCGGCCCCGGGCGGCATCGTTGTCTTTGAGGCTGCTGCCGATGCCCCCTGCGGAACGTCCCTGGCCGGGGTCCGTACGGTACGCGGCGAGGGAGACGCTGCCGCTGTGGTCGGCGGTCTCCGGCAGGGAACTGAAATGATCTACGGCGATCCCAATCGGACTCCCTATCGCACCGCGATCGGTGATCGGCTCGCAGTGGCCGTTGTCGAAGAGGCACCGGTGACGATCGAACTGGAGACACCTGCCACTCCCATCGCCCGCCGCGGGGTGCTGGAGCTGAAGGTGAAGGTGCAGCGGGCCGCGGACTTCAACGGCAAGGTGCGGCTGGAGTTGCCATTTAAGCCCCCGGGCATCGGTGCCTCGGTGGTGGAAGTGAAGGAAGGGCAGACGGAGGTGAGCCTGCCACTCAATGCGGCGGCCGATGCGCCCATTCAAGAGTGGCAGATCGCGGTGGCGGCCAGTCTCGTGCCGGCTGGAGGCGACAAGAAGGATCAGAAGCAGGCCCGCCGGGCGGGTCGCGGCAGTTGGATCGCGAGTCGGCCGGTGACGCTCGCCGTGGTCGAGCCGCTTGTCGAATTGGCTGCCGACAAGGCGGTGGTCGAGCAAGGAGCCGAAACAACACTCGTATTCAAAGCGACCAAGCCGGCCAGCTTCACGGGGACGGCGAAGGTCCGGCTGATGGGCCTCCCGGTGAAGACGGAAGCGCCGGAAGTGGACCTGGTTCCCGGCAAGGAGTCGATCGAGTTTCCAGTGAAGGTGGCGGCAGATGCCCCGGCAGGGAAGCACGACAACATCTTCTGTCGGATCGAAGTGCCACAGGGCGAGTCGCTCATGATTCACCAGACTCCGGCGACGTCGCTCCGTATCGACAGGCCGTTGCCCCCTGAGAAGAAGAAGGAGGGAGGCTCATGACCAAGGTGGCACGTCTCGCATACGGCTGCATCGTACTGGCGATCTGTCTGACCGCGGAAGCGAAGGGCGACGATATCGTCTCCATCGAGGTCTTCCCTCCGCGGGCCCAACTCGATTCCTCCCGTGACCGCCAGCGGCTCATCGTGCAGGCCCTCCATGCCGATGGACGCACCGAGGACGTGACGTCGGTCGCCACGGTCACGGCCACCAATCCCGCCCTTGCGGCGATCGATCGGCCCGAGAACCGGATCATGCTGCGGCCGCAGGCCGATGGTGAGGCCGTAATTCGCGTCGAGCACGCCGGCCATTCGAAAGAGATCCCGCTCAAGGTAGTTTCCGCGACATCTGAGCCGCCGCTCTCCTTCCGGCTCGATGTGATGCCCGTCTTCGCCCGTGCCGGCTGCAATATGGGAAGTTGCCACGGTGCGGCACGCGGGAAGGATGGTTTCCGACTGTCGCTCTTCGGTTTTGATCCCGCTGGCGACTACCAGCGGATTACTCGGGAATTTCCGGGACGTCGCATCGACCCGGGTGATCCTGCCGGCAGCCTGCTCGTGCAGAAGGCTATCGGCGGTGTGCCGCATACCGGAGGCAAACGGTTCGAACTCGACAGCGACTTGGCCGACCGGCTTGTTCGCTGGATTGCGGCCGGCGCTACCGATGACCCGGGGCCGGTCGCCCAACTCGTCGGCCTTGATCTCTATCCTCCGACAGCCTTGATCGCGGGGGAGGGCGTGGCCCAGCCCTTTGTCACCGTGGCCCGGTTTGCCGACGGCACCGACCGCGACGTGACCGACCTCTGCTGGTACGGATCCAATAACGACCCGACGGCAAAGGTTTCGCCTGCCGGAATGGTCACCAGCGGCAATCGCGGCGAAGCGTTCATCATGGCTCGCTACGACACGATCACCGTCGGCCGCTCGCTCGTCGTGGTGCCGAAGGATCTGTCGTTTACATTTCCGCCCCAGGAGGGCCCCACCTGGGTCGACGAACTCGTCAACGCAAAGCTTGCTGCGTTGCGAATCGCTCCCAGTGCCGTCTGTGATGACGAAACCTTCCTGCGGAGGGTCACGCTCGATCTGGTCGGCCTCGTGCCCACGCCCGAGGAGCGGGCTGCCTTCCTTGCCGACACGGCTTCCGACAAGCGAGTGCGCGTGGTCGATGAGTTGATGAAGCGGAAGGAATTCGTCGAAATCTGGGTGATGAAGTGGGCCGAGATCCTGCAGATCCGCTCCCAAGGCAACGATGTGAGCCCCAAGGGGGCGATCCTCTATCACCAGTGGCTGGATCAGCGGATCGCCGCCAACGAGCCGGTCGACCGAATGGTTCGCGACCTCATCACGGCCAGCGGCGGCACGTTCGAGAATCCGCCCTCCAACTATTTCCAGTTGGAACGCGACACGCTGAAGCTCGCGGAGAACGTCGCTCAGGCGTTCCTCGGCATGCGAATCCAGTGCGCGCAGTGCCACAACCATCCGTTCGACCGCTGGACGATGGATGACTACTACGGCTTTGCGGCCTTCTTCAAGCAGATCGCCCGCAAGCGGGCCGCCGACCCGCGGGAAACGATCGTCTTCGACTCGGGTGCTGGCGACATGAAGCATCCGGTCGGTGGGGCGACCGTAGCGCCCAAGTTTCTCGGCGGTGAAGCGCCCAAGGTGAGCACCGACGATCGCCGCGAGTCGCTCGCTGCCTGGATGACCTCGCCCGACAATCCGTACTTCGCCAAGCACGTCGCCAACATCGCCTGGACCCACTTCTTTGGCCGCGGCATCGTGCACGAGCCCGACGATGCCCGGGTGAGCAATCCTCCCTCGAACGGCCCGCTCCTCGCCGAGCTCGGCCGGCGGCTCGCCGCCTCGGGCTGGGATTTCCGGGGCCTCGTCCGCGACATCGTCACGTCGCAGACCTACCAGCGGTCGTGCGCCGTGAACGACACCAACAAGCTCGATGACACGAATTTTTCCCACGCCGCCGTGCGTCGGATCCGGGCCGAGGTGCTGCTCGACGTGCTGGCGCAGGTGACCGACACGAAGAACAAGTTTCCTGGCCTGCCGCTCGGGGCTCGGGCCGTGCAGGTGGCTGACGGACGGACGACCAACTATTTCTTGACGACCTTTGGTCGGGCGACCCGCGAGGACGTCTGCAGCTGCGCTGTGAAGATGGATCCGAACCTATCGCAGGCGCTCCACCTGCTCAACGGCGATGCAGCCAACGACCGGATCAAGCAAGGGGGGCTCGTGGCGGCCTGGATCAAAGAGGGCAAGCCTGACGCCGAAATTGTCGAACTGCTCTTCGTGCGGTGTTACGGCAGAATGCCGACCGAACAGGAGCGGACTGAAACGGTGGCCGCGGTGGCCGCCGCCGGCGATCGTGGGCAGGCCTTGGAGGACGTCTTCTGGGCCCTGCTCAACTCACCAGAGTTCATGTTCAATCATTAGCCGTACGCAGGAAAAGCCCTCGCTGGCCTTTTCCTGCTTGGGTTGGGCCTCGCCTCCAGCGAGGCCACGCACTGGAGCCCTTCCATGACACGTGATCGATGTCCTCTTCGTCTTGACTGTCTGCTCGTCGTTGGCGTTGCCCTGTTCGCCGCAGCGTCCAGCGTGGCGGCGGAGGGGGTGCCGACGTTCGAGGAGGACGTCCTGCCAGTGTTTCGTGAGAAGTGCTGCAGTTGCCACAACGCCGACAAGCAGGCGGGGGGGCTCGACCTCACGTCATACTCCCGCACGATGGCCGGCGGCTCATCCGGCGAGGTGATCGCCCCCGGTGACGCGGAGGGCTCGTACCTTTGGCAGTTGGCCAGCCACGCCTCGGAGCCGAAGATGCCACCGCAGGCCGATCGCATCCCCGACACGATGCTCAGTGTCGTCACGAAATGGATCGCCGGCGGTGCGATCGAACGAAAGGGGGCTGCACCGGTGGCCAAGAAGGCCGGTGTCTCCCTGGCCCTTGATCCGAAGGCCGTGCTCGCGCCCGATGGCCCGCCAGTCATGCCGCCGCGGCTGTCGCTGCAGGTGGAGTCGCACGGCCATCGTCCGCTCGCGATCACGGGCCTGGCCGCGTCACCCAACGGCGGTCTTGTGGCCGTGGGTGGACGCGGGCAGGTGCTCCTCTACGACAGCGGTTCGCTCGAGTTCCGTGGGGTGCTCCCCTTCCCCGAAGGCGATGTCATAACCCTGCGGTTTTCCCGCACTGCGAAACTCCTCGTCGCCGGTGGCGGCGTCGGGGGTAAGAGCGGCCGAGTTGTGATTTGGGACGTGGCGACGGCGAAGCGAGTCACCGAGCTGGGCGACGAATATGACGAAGTGCTTGCCGCCGACATCTCCGCCGATCAGCGGGTGGTTGCCCTCGGTGGTCCGCAGAAAGTCGTGCGGCTCATCCGTACGGCCGACGGGGAGGTAGACGCCGAAATCCGCAAGCACACCGATTGGATCACGGCGGTCGAGTTTTCGCCGAACGGCCGGATGCTGGTCACGGGCGATCGTGCCGGCAATGCATTCCTGTGGGAGACGCGGGGCGCCCGTGAGGATGCCGTGCTCAAAGGACATGGCGGCGGCATCACGGCCGTGTCATGGCGGGGCGACGGCGAAGTGATCGCCACCGCCAGTGAGGACGGCAAGATTCGTCTCTGGAACCGTCGCTCGGGTGAGAAGATGAAGGAGTGGGACGCCCATCCGGGAGGCGTGCAAGGCCTGTGCTGGCTGTCCGACGGCCGGCTGGTCAGTTCGGGTCGTGACAAGAAAGCAATTCTCTGGAAGGGAGACGGCGGCAAGGAACGCGACTTCCCCGCGCTCGGCGAGATCGGGTTGCGGGTGGCGGTAACGAGCGACCGCCAGAGGCTGCTCGTGGGCGACCTTGCGGGCACGCTCGCGGTGTTTGCCGTCGACAAGGGTGAACGCGTCGGCACACCCGACACGAATCCACCACGGCTTGAAGAGCGACTGAAGGTGGCCGAAGCGGCCTTCAACGAGGTCGTCGCCGTGGAAAAAACTGCAGCTCAAAAAGCCGCTGCCACCGCCACCACCATGCAACTGGCGGAATCGCAGGTGGCCGAGGCTCAGAAAGCAGTGGAGGAAGCAAAGAAGACGCTCGAGGCCGCCACGGCCGAACTCGAGGCGGTGAAGGCGAAGCACGCCGCTGCCGCCCAGCAGGTCACGCGCTGGAAGGCGGAACTTGAGTTCAGCACCAGTCAGCCATGACCAGCCATGACCAGCCATGACCACCCATGAGCGACGGTTCGGGGCTGCCGCTAGATTGCATACCGGTTAGCTGCAGCGACGACCTGACAAGCTGAGAAAGGTAGGCGAGAGGGTCGGCGAACGCTCGAGGAGCGTTGGGCGTATCCTCGCCCCGCGACAATCTGAAAGACCGCGAAGCGGCGACTTTTGCCGCCCTCGAGCCGGCGATACATGTAGGCCGGATGCGCTCTAGCGATTGTGCATGTCGCACGACACGCCGCCGGCAGCCGGCACGTAGCAAGCCCGCGCGTAGTCCATCACCATGCGATGGGAACTGAACCGCCACGCCAGCGAACTGATCGAGTTCATCATCATCTTGATCCAGGTCCGTGGCAGGCCATCGGAGTCCCGCTCATAAAAGGTCGGGATGACCTCGTTCTCGAGCACTCTGTAGAGGGCCTCAGAGTCGCGACGGTCGGTGATCTCGTCGCGGGCGTGCGTCTCGCCGCGGCCGATCGCGAAGCCGTTGCGACCGTCGAATGCCTCCGCCCACCAGCCGTCGAGGATCGAGCAGTTGAGTCCGCCGTTGAGCACCACCTTTTGACCGCTCGTGCCTGAGGCCTCCAGCGGCCGCCGCGGGTTGTTGAGCCACACGTCGACACCCTGAATCAGGTGCCGACAGACATTGATGTCGTAGTCTTCCACGAAGACGATCCGGCCACCGATGTGAGGATCATGACGCAGGTTGGCGATCTTGCGGATCAAGGCCTTGCCGGGCTCGTCTGCCGGGTGGGCCTTGCCGGCGAAAATGATCTGAATCGGCCGGTCAGGGTTTGTCACCAGCGGGAGCAATCGCTCGAGGTCGCCCAGCACGAGGTCGGCCCGCTTGTAGGTGGCAAACCGCCGCGCGAAGCCGATCGTGAGCACATTGGGATCGAGCACCGTGCGGGCCTGCTCCACCGCCTCGTCACACTCGCCGCGACGGCGGCACTGCCGGCTCAACCGGCGACGGACAAACTGCAGCAACAAATTTTTGAGGGCATAGTGGGTTTCCCAGAGTTCGCCAGGATCGCACTCGTAGATCTTCTGCCAGATGTCGGACTCGCCCATGCGGCGAAACCAGTTGGCCGGGAAGATGCGGTCATAGAGCATGAGCATCTGCCACGAGAGCCAACTCGGCACGTGCACGCCGTTGGTGATGTGGCCGATCGGAACCTCCTCCTCGACCCGCCACGACCAGAGATTCGACCACATTTTGCGGCTGACATGGCCATGGAGGGCACTCACGGCATTGGCCCGCCGCGATAGCTTGAGCCCCAGAACAGTCATGCAGAACGGCTCGTCGTGATTGTGGGGCTCGACTCGGCCAAGGCCCATGAGTTGATCGTGCGAAATGCCGAGGGCATCCCGCATCGGACCGAGGTGCTCCTCCATCAGGCCACCGTCAAACCGGTCGTGGCCGGCCGGCACAGGTGTGTGCGTGGTGAACACCGTCTGCCGGGCCACCTTGCGGACGGCGTCGTCGAACGAATAGCCATCGCGGTCCATCCGGCCACGCACGGCTTCGAGCGTGGCGAAGACCGAATGGCCCTCGTTCAAGTGATAGACACCTGGCACGACGCCAAGGGCACGAATCGCCCGCACGCCGCCCACACCGAGCACCAATTCCTGGCGGATTCGGGTCCGCGTGTCACCGCCATAGAGCCGGCTGGTGAGTTCACGATCTTCGGGCGAGTTGCCCTCCACGTCGCAATCGAGCAGGTAGAGATTGACCCGGCCCACGGCCATCTTCCAAACCTGGGCGAAGATCGGCCCCGAGCGAGTGTCGACCTGCACCATGATCGGCTCACCATCGGCGCCGATGGCCCGCTCGATCGGCAGCAGGTCGACCCGCGACTGGAGATATTCCTCGTGCTGATAGCCGTCGATGTCGAGCTGCTGCTTGAAATACCCCTGGTTGTAAAAGAGGCCCACCGCCAGCAGCGGGATGCCGAGCCCACTGGCGCTCTTGATATGGTCGCCGGCAAGCACGCCAAGGCCGCCTGAATAGATCGGCACCGACTCGTGGATGCCGAACTCGGCCGAGAAGTAGACGACCGGCTTGGAGCCGAGCACACCGGCATTGATGTTGCTCCATGTCGAGTCGGCCGCCATGTATTCCTTGAGTCGGCGGTAGGCCTGGTTGATCCGGCTGTAGAGCACCAGTTCGGCGGCTCGGGCCTCGAGCCTCTCGGGCGTGAACTCGGCCAACAGTGCAATGGGGTTGTGATCGAGCTGCCGCCAACGGATCGGATCGAGCTCGCGGAAGAGGTTGGTCACTTCCGGGTGCCAACTCCACCAGAGGTTGTGGGCCAACGCCAGGCACTTGTCGTAGAGGTTTTGCGGCGAGAGTTCATCGAGCCGCAGGGGCGTTGGTCCTGACCCCTGAACGGGGCCATTCATGGACCTCGCAATGGCAGGGGCGGGCGAGGCGAGTTCTTCAGCCTGGCTCATGGTCGATTCCTCCGGGCGTGATGTGGAGATGGTGGGAAACCTGCCAGAAGGTTGGGCAGTATACTCCGTCACCAACGCACCAGCGAGCCGCCGAAAAACACGCCATGTTCATGCCGCACGCCCTCGCGCCTGATTCCGCCGCGGTGGGCGGGCTGTGCACGAGACTTCGCGATCGGGCCGCGGAAACCGTGCGGATCGGCCCGTGGCGGAGCGGAGCGTTTGCGGCCCTCGCCGATTCGGGATGCCTCGCGGGCTTTCTTCCGAGCGACGCGGGCGGCACGTGTGCTACTGAGCCGGCCCGGCTGCTCGCGTTTGCAGCGATCGCCGAGGCGTGCCTCACGACGGCCTTGGCAGTTACGCAGTGGGCCGCCGCCTGCCGGATCATCGCGGGGGGGGAGAGCGCGACCCGCATGGCGTGGCTCCCGCCCCTGGGCCGCGGCGAGATGTTCACAACGGTCGGCATTTCCCAGCTCACAACGAGTCGACGCCACGTGGGTAAGGCCGCCCTCATCGCGCGGGAGGAGGCTGACGGCTGGCGGCTCGACGGCGAATGCCCGTGGGTGACCGGTGCCGACTCGGTGGACACGATCGTCACCGGGGCCGCCACCGACGACGGCGGCCAACGGTTCTTCGTGGTAGAGACGGCGGCGACCGGCCTCACCATCGACCCTCCGCTCGACATGCTCGCGCTGTCAGGGTCGCGGACCTCAGCGGTGCGGTGCGCGGGCGTGAGACCGGCGGCTGTGATCGTGCCGCCCTCCGAGAGCGTCTCTCGAACTGGTGGTCTGGCCACGACGGCCCTCGCCGTGGGAGCCACACGAGCGAGCGTCGCCATCGTCTCCGAGGAAGCCATACGGCGCGGCGAACTCGTGTCGATCGTCGAGCAGCTGACCGCTGAAGTTGACGGCGTGGCGGCAAGGCTCGATGAAGCTGCCAGGATCGGTGTCGACCAGGAAGTCCGTGATCGTTTGCGAGCTGACGCCAATAGTCTCGTGGTGCGGGCGGCCCAGACGGCGCTGGTGGCCTGCAAGGGAACCGGCTTCGTGCACGGGCATCTGGCAGAGCGGTTGGTGAGGGAGTCGATGTTCTTTCTGGTCTGGAGCTGCCCGCAGGCAGTGACGCATGCCGTGATGTGCGACCTGGCTGGGGCGGGATAACGGGATTCTCATCGAAACTGGCCTTGCTCTCGGGGTGGGGTTGCGTGTGACATTGGGTTATCCCCCCCGACTGGTATGGCAGGCCCCGGCATGGATGCCCCGCGTTCGATCGTCATTGTGAAATTGTCAGCCATCGGCGACGTGCTCCATGCCGTGCCGGCAGTGGTCGCCCTCAAGAGGGCCTTCCCGGCAACGCGAATCGGCTGGGCTGTGGAGGGGCGGGCCGCCGACGTGCTGGCGGGGCACCCGGCGATCGACCACCTTTTCCGGCTGCCGCGGGGCTGGCTGAAATCGCCCCGAGCCGTGTGGTCGTTGCGGCAACAGTTGCGGTCGTTCGCCGCCGATGTCACGGTCGATATGCAGGGTCTCTTCAAGAGCATGGTGGCCACGGCGTTGGCCGGGAGCCGCACGCGGATCGGCTACGCGAAGCCTGAATCACGCGAGCAGGCCTGGATTGCCTACACCCACGCGATCCGGCCTTCCGCTCCCCACATCATGGAGCGGCATTGCGAACTGCTGGCGCCGCTTGGTGTCGCGGCTCCGGCGATTGCCTTCGACATGCCTCGCTGGCCGGTCAGCCGCAGCCGTGTCCAGGAATGGTTTCGCGAGCTGCGGTTTGAAGCCGCCCCCGCTCTGCTGAATCCGGGTGCTGGCTGGCCCTCTAGGCTTTGGCCGACCGAACGGTTTGCGGCGGTGGCCCGCGACTTGCGTCACCGCCACGGCGTGAAATCGCTGGTCGTGTGGGGAGGTGGCGACGAACGCGCGGCTGCCGAGCAGATCGTGGCGCTGGCCGATGGGGCTGCCGTGTTGGCTCCCGCCACAACGCTCCAAGATCTCGGCGAGGCCTGCCGGCTCGCGAGGCTTTTTATCTCCAGCGACACCGGGCCGCTCCACCTGGCGGCGGCCGTCGGCACGCCGTGCGTGGGCCTGTTCGGTCCGATCCCAGCCGGCCGCAACGGTCCCTACGGGCCGCGGCACGTGAACGTGGAGCCGCCGGAGCACCTCCGGCCGGCCTGGGAAGATCGCAAGACCGATATGCAGTCGATGCTAGGCATCGAGGTGGCCGATGTCGTCGCCGCCGCGGAACGGCAGCTTTCCCGGGCTGCTGCAGCGGCGTAGTACGGCTAGCGCATCAACCCGCGGGCTTGCGCCCTGCGGCTGGCATCGTGGCCTCAGGTTTCTTGGCGACCATCCGGTCGTTCTCGTAAGCCCGCCCTCCAGGCGGGCGGTGGCGTTTTCCAGCCAGCGCAGCACGCAAGCCCTGTGGCCAACTGCTAACTTTACGAAACCTTCGCCATCGTCGCCTCAGGTTTCTTGGCGACCATCCGGTCGTTCTCGTAAGCCCGCCCTCCAGGCGGGCAGTGGCGTTCTCCAGCCAGCACAGGGCGCAAGCCCTGTAGCCAACTGCTAACTTCACGAAACCTTCGCCATCGTGGCCTCAGGTTTCTTGGCGACCATCCGGTCGCTCTCGTAAGCCCGCCCTCCAGGCGGGCGGTGGCGTTTTCCAGCCAGCATAGGTCGCAAGCCCTGTGGCCACGGCTTTCTCGACTCTGCCTATACTGATGGCATGCGTCGCAAGCGTGCCAATCCGTTTTATGCTGTGCTCGGCATCGTGGGTTTTCTGTTCACAATCACCGCCTGCATGTATTGCCTGTCGGTGCTCCGCGGCATCCGGCCGACCGATCCTGCCGCTCCGCCCCATGCGCTCGAGACGCTGATGGACCGTTACGGCACGCCATTGCTCGCGGGCCAGATCGCGGTGCTCGCCGTGGCTACGTTTGGGGCGGTGGCTCTCGACCACTTCGAGGGGGAGCGGGCCCGACGGGAACGTGATACCGAGCGGCAGGCCGCCGCCTCCGACTCCGGGGTAGAGCATCCGTGACTGCCTCGGCTGCCCGGCAGATCGAGGTGCTGCGGGA
>CAMCYH010000082.1 GCA_945883745.1 Candidatus Kuenenia stuttgartensis | reverse complement strand
CGCCAGAAAAGCACCACCATGCCCACCGTCGTGGCAAGCATCATTCCGTTGGCCACCAGCGCCCCATAGCGGAAATGCAACAGCGGCATGTTCCACGGGGAATGCGTGTCGAAGTTCATTCCGTAGTAGCCGGTGATGAAGGTCAGCGGCATGAAGATCGTCGCGATCACAGTAAGCACCTTCATCACGTCATTCATCCGATTGTTGAGGCTCGCAAGATAGATGTCGCGGAGGTCGCTCCCGATCTCGCGAAAGCCTTCGGTAAGATCGAGGAGTTCCATCGTGTGGTCGTAGCTGTCGCGAAAATGCTGACGGGCATGGTCGCCTACGAATGCCGTTGATTCCCGGCCGAGAGCATGCAGCACGTCGCGGGTCGGCCAGAGGGCGCGGCGGAGCGTCATCAGGTCGTTCCGAACGTCATGAATTCGCCCCAACAGGCCACGGGCAGGATTGTCGAGAGCCTCGTCTTCGAGCGTCTCCAGCCGGTCGCCGAACTGTTCGAGCACCGGAAAATAGCCATCGATGACGGCGTCGAGGAGCAGTGCGCAGAGATGGTCGGCCCCTTGCGTACCAAGTCGTGTACGGCCATGCCGAATCCGTTCACGCACGCTGGCAAAGCCATCCGGCACCGTGCGATCGTGAAACGTGATCACGTAGCGATCACCGAGGAAGATCGTCATCGGATCGGTGACGATCGCCTCACCGTCAAACCGCGCCATCCGCGCAGCGATCAGCACCTGGTGACCAAACACCTCCACCTTTGGTCGTTCGTCGGGCGTGACCGCATCTTCGAGCGCCAACTCACCGATCTCGAACAACTGCCCCACGGTGTGAATCGTGGCCGCATCGCCGAACCCGTCTACGTCGAGCCAGACGACCGGCCACCTTTCGCGGGCGATCGTGAGTTCCTGGGGGGCCACGACCATCGCCTCGTGGGTGGTCTCACCGTCGCAGGCGATGAGCCGGAGGATCGTGGGCTGCCCATCTCGGCGGTGGTCTACGGCGGCCGTCCGCGGATGGGGATGCGAGAGCCGGCGGCGGCGGCGGCGTTGCTTGCGTGTAGCCACGGGTTGTTCTCCGGAAACGAAATCTTCAGCACCATACTGGCCCGCCGCGGCTGCGGTCGAATCCAGCCCGTCAGCGGTCCCGTTGACCTCACTCCCCTTGGCTCACTGGTACCCCGGCCTCCGTGAACGGGCCGGTGAGAACGGCTTCAGGCTGGTCACGGCGGCCGGTGCTGTCGATGACCGTCTTGGCCTGTCGCAGCAGGTCGTCGGGAACCCGCCAGCGGCCCGTGTCGTAGCCCGGGGCGACGAGATTGATGGTGAGCCGCGGAGGAATCGCCTGCGCCGTTTCGCCGATGGGGACTGTCGCCGGATCAGTGCCGCGGAGAAGGTCGCCGGCGAGTCGGCCGGCGAGCAGCCCGACCTCACGGAAATCGAAGCCGACGTCGAACAGCGTGCCGCGGTCGGCCGCCCCAGGGACGACGGTGAACACCGGCACGCCCGCCTTCGCCGCCGTGGCAATGATCGAGTCCATGACGCTCGAGACGGTCGTATCGCCCGGCACGAAGACCGCCTCGGCGCCGCGTGACAGTGTCGACTGGATCGCCTCGATCACACCCGACGAGTTTTCAACGGCCGCCTCCAGCAGCACGATGCCGCGTACCTTGCAGCTCGCCCGCGTCAGCTCCATGAACCGCCGCGAGTTGCTCTCGGAAGGGTTGTGGGCCACACCGACCTTTGCCAGCTGCGGGTTGATCGCCTGGGCGATGCGAAACGTGGCATCGACCGGCGCGAGGCTGCCGTAGCCGACGAGGTGCCGCGGATGCACGAGCGGATCACCACGGTCGAGGCCGACGCCTGCCGAGAAGGGATCGGCGACGGCGGAGAAGACGTGCAGGATCCGACCGCGGTCGTTGGCGGTGGCGAGGGCCTGAAGAGACGGCGTACTCGACGTGAGCGCGAGGTCGAACGGTCCGCCGGCGATCTCGCGGGCGATGGCGTTGGCCTGGGCGAGATCGCCTTCCGCGTTGTAGCGGCGGATCGTCACGGTCGTGCCATCGACGTAGCCGCGTTCGGCGAGCCCTTCGATCATGCCCGTCACGGCGTCGTCGAGCAGCGACGTGCTCACCTGTTGCAGCACGGCCACCGCCGGCACCGTTCGGTTCGCCCCGGCACGGTCGGTGGCGAGCAGGAGGGCCGAGGCACCGGCCAGCAGGACCAGGGTGGGCAATGACCTCCGGAGCACGACCGCGATCGGCGACGCGTTCAAACCGCTCATACATAGGCCTCCGCGAGCGTGCGGGCCGCGGTGTCGTCGAGCTGATCACCGCGACGGAGTGCATCGAACCGGTCGGCGAGATCCTCGGCCGTGAGCCGCCGCTTCACCGCCCCTTGCACGTCAAGGACGATCCGGCCACGGTGAATGAGGAGCAGCCGATCGCCCAGCGCGGCGGCCTGGTTGAGCGAGTGCGTCACCATCAAGGCCGTCAGGCCCTGCTCGTGAATGATCCGGGAGGTCGCCTGGATGACACGATCGGCAGCCGCTGGATCAAGGGCGGCGGTGTGCTCGTCGAGGAGGAGCAGTTCGGGCCGCCGCCACGTGGCCATCACGAGGGTGACGATCTGCCGCTGGCCGCCAGAGAGAGAGCCGATGGGCTGATCGAGCCTCGTCTCGAGTCCGGGTACGATCGCAGCCAGCCGCTGAGCCGCCTCCTCCCGCAGCTGCCGCCCCGTCGCCCACCGCAGGCCAGCGCGCTGGCCGCGGCAGGCAGCGACCGCAATGTTTTCGAGCACCGTCAGGCTCGCTGCCGTCCCCGCCCGTGGGTCCTGAAACACGCGGCCCACGAGCCTGGCCCGCTCATATTCCCGCCAGTGCGTGATCTCATGGCCGGCCAGACGCAATGAGCCGCGATCCAGTCGGACCGTGCCGGCGATCGAGCCGAGCAGCGTGCTCTTGCCCGAGCCGTTCGTACCGATCACGACGACGAACGAGCCTGCCGGCAGCGTGAGCGATACACCGTCGACGGCGCGGACGACCGGCCCCCCGGGCGAGGCGAACGACACCAGGGCATCAGTGAGTTCGAGCATGACTGCCTCGGGAGAAGAAGCGTGGGGCGACCAGAGCGGTGAGCACGACGACGGCGGTGGCCGCCTTGAGCCAATCGGGGTCGAGTCCGGCCCGCAGGGCCGCCGCGACCAGCAGCCGAAACGTGACGCTGCCCGCGGCCGTGGCGACAAGGGCGCCGCCGAGCCGCACTGGCCCTACGAGCGCAGCGCCGAGAAACACGCTAGCCATGCCCCAGACCACCATGCCGATCCCCATCTGCACGTCCGCGAAGCCCTGATACTGGGCGACCAGGCCGCCCGAGAGCGCCGTGAGCGAGTTGGCGATGGACAGGCCCGCCAGCGTCATGCCACCGGTGTCGCGGCCCAGGGCGCGGGCCATCGTGGCGGTGTCGCCCCCCGCCCGCATCGCCGTGCCGAGCTGCGTGCGGAAGAAGACCCACAGGGCGACGATCGCGACCGCAACGATCGCGATCATGAAGATCAGCTGGGCCGCTTCACCCGCGACAACTGCGGAGAGGCCGGCCTGCTCGAGCGGTGGAGCGAGGGTCGCCTCTGCGCGGTCCAGCAGCGTGTGCGTGGTGGAGAGGGGCACATTGCTGCGGCCCAGCACGACGAGGTTGACACTGGCCAACGCCGTCGTCACCAGGATGCCGGCGAGCAGCCGCTCGATCCCGAGAGAGGCGTGTAGGAGTGCCGTGGTGCAGCCCGCCAGGCCACCGGCCACCATCCCGCCCAGCGTGGCGAGCAGCGGATCGATGCCGACAGTGAGCAGGACGGCCGTGACAACGGCGCCGAGGGCGAACGAACCGTCCGTCGTGATGTCGGGAAACGAAAACAGCCGGTAGCTCACGAACACTCCCAGTGCCACGAGTGCCAGGGCGAGGCCAAACGTCCACGTCGAAAGCAGCGTGATCATGCACCGGCTCCGGTCACGGCCAGCGGCGCAAACCAACACCGGCCGCGGACAAGCTGGGAACGGCCGATCCCGAGCACGGGCTCCGGGTCGGCAAGAAGGTGGAGAAGGGCAAGGGGCTCGGCGGCGGTGATGTCGGCAACGGTGGAGTCGAGGTCGCCGCTGCCGCGTTTCATAGGCCGCAGCGGGAACACGGCCGCATGGAAATGGCCCTGTACCGAGCCGTTGCCCAACTGCCGCACGAAGTCCGCCAGTGGGCCAGTGACCGGGCCGCGGGTGGCCACGCCGACGATGATCGCCGTCCGTCGGGCATGCACCGGCTCGCGGGAAAAACTCAGCCAGCGGGCGGCGTTCTCGCGGCCGGGGAGGCCGGGGCGGTCGTCGGCCGAGGCCGCAGCCAGCGGCCGGATGAGTTCGGCCCCGACGAGGCCATGGGCTTCCCCGATGACCACCATGGCGACGGTGTCGCCCACCGTCTGCTCGATCACCGTGGCCGCCAGGTCATCGATCGCGACAGCGTCGGCATCCTCGATCGACTCGAAGCCGGCCCGGCCCGTGGGGACGCCCTCCCAGACGAGTCCGGCCGCGACATCGACTTCCGGCACGAGTGCCCCCGTGGCCGTGAGGTAGTCGACCGCAGAGAAGGGCTGGGGGCGGCGGTGAAAGGCGGTGCCGCAGGCGGCGAGCATCTCGCCGGCACATTCACCGAGCGACCCGGTATCCGCGAGCGCGGCGAGGCCGAGCGCGAAGGCGTGTCGTGACAATGGCACCCGCGCGGCCGTCGACATGCGTCCCGCAAAGGCCTCAGCAGCACCGCCGATGAGCCGCCCGGGGAGCCCCGCTGCCTCCGGCCGTTCGAGGCCGATGAGTCGTACGGCTCCACATTGCACATCGATCGCAGTCGACGAGGATCGCAGTGGCGCGTCGGTTGCGGCGGCGTCGCTTGTGGGCACCTGGGCAGCCGCCTCCATCAGAAGCGGCGTAAGCCGGGTGAGATCGAGCACCTTGCGGATCGGCTCGCTGGCGGTGCGGATCAGACAGGTGCCCCCCACGCCCTGAGCAGAACGACGAATCTCGAAGAGCACGCGGATGCCGGCAGAACTGAGAAAGCCACAGTCGGCAAGGTCGAGCGCGATCGCGTGATGGCCGCGGCGGAGTTCCTCGTCGACCACGCGGGCCAGTTCACCCGAATGCTCGGCATCGAGTCGGCCCGACACGACGAGGACGAGTGCGTCGGGGGAGTCGCGGCGGCTGATTGAGATCTCCATGCCACGGCAGTCTGCCTGAGCGGCAACGCTGGGCACAAGGAGTGTCACTGGGGCCAAACGTGTTCCAGACGGCCCCCCCGAACGGCTTGCCGGCGTTTGACATTCCCGACCAGTGCGAGTTTCATCATTCGGTGATATCCTGAGTTTAAATCGCTCCCCAGGAGAATTGCTCTCATGCATCTACCCGTCTGGCGTTTTGGCAGGCCCTATGAGTCGCTCGAGCGGGAGACCCTCGTCCACTTCCTGACCGGTGAGCCGGTCGCCGAAGTGAGCCAGGCCGGCGGCGCGATCGTCGCACGCGACCTGCAGAAGGCCGCCCAGGCCCGTGCCGCCCTGCTGGCCATCGACGCCGAGGAGATCGTCGAGCGGCTGCAGACAGCCGGCAACCTCTACGCCCATGGCACGCTCATGGTCGGTGACACCCAGCAGACGCCCGACGACTTCGTAAGGCACCAGTCGGCAACAACCGGCCTCCCGGAATCGCTTTGCCGGGCCAACATGCAAAAAAATATGTTCGTCCTCTCGAACATGGATCGCATGCTCGATGCCCTCTCACGCGGCCTTGATCCCGCCATCTTGTGGAAGGGCTACGGCGTCGAAGACCGCGGCGTGACGGTGAGCTATCAGGCCCAGTCACCGGTCCTGGGCCTCGTGCTCCCGTCGAACTCGCCGGGTGTCCATACGCTCTGGCTTCCAGTTGTCGCCCTCGGTGTGGGGCTCGTGATGAAGCCGGGCAGCCAGGAACCCTGGACGCCTTATCGCATGGCTGCCGCCATGGTGGAAGCCGGCATTCCCGCCGAGGCGATCGGACTCTACCCGGGAGCCACGGACGTCGGTGCCGGAATCCTCGCCGCCTGCGGCCGCAGCATGATCTTCGGCAGCGCAAAAACGGTCGAGCAGTATCGCGGCAACCCGCGGGTGCAGGTGCACGGCCCCGGCTTCTCCAAGATCATCCTCGGCGATGACTGTGTCGACGACTGGGAAAACCACCTCGATGTGATGGCCGAGAGCGTGGCGATCAACAGCGGCCGGGGCTGTATCAACACCTCGGCCATCTATGCCAGCCGCCACACCAAGGCGATCGCCGAGGCCCTTGCCGCGCGACTCGGCCCGATCGACGCCAAACCGCCCCAGGATCCCGAGGCAAAACTGGCTGCCTTCACGGTTCCCGGTGCGGCCAAGGCGATCTGGACGCAGATCGACGGGCACCTGAAGGCCCCCGGGGTCAGCCATGCAACGGAGCCTTACGGCTCACGATTCGTCGAGGGAGAACGGTGCGGCTGGCTCCGGCCCACGGTGGTGCACTGTGCGACTCCGGAGCCCGAGCTCGCAAAGGCCGAATATATGTTCCCATTTGTGAGCGTCGTCGAGTGCCCGCAGGCAAAGATGCTCGAGGCGATCGGTCCGACGCTTGTCTGCTCCGCCATCACGGACGACGACGCCTTCCAACGCCAACTCATCGACACGACTCACATCGACCGTCTTAACCTCGGCCCGATCCCGACGACGAAGCTCGATTGGCTGCAGCCGCACGAGGGCAACATCATCGACTTTCTCTATCGCTCGCGGGCGCTGCAGGTCCGCGCAGGAGTCGCGGCGCACCCGTGAAGATACGTTCTGCGTTGGGCTGATGAACATGATGTCGCCACCCGCAGACGCCCTGAAGTCCTTCGAGCTTCGTGCCCCCACGCGGCTCGTCGTAGGCCCCGGAACGCTTGGCAGGCTTGGGGAACTGGCACGAGAGTTCGCCGCGTCGCGGGCGCTGGTCGTGAGTGATCCGGGGGTTGTCCATGCCGGGCATGCGGCGGCGGGAATCTCGGCGCTGGAAGGGGCACGAGTAGCCTGCACGCTCTTCGACCAGTTCGGGGAGAATCCGACAACGGACCACGTCGAGTCCGGCGCGGCAGTGGCCCGCGACATCCGCCCCGACCTGATCGTGGCGATCGGGGGCGGCAGTTCACTCGACTGCGCCAAGGGCATCAACTTCCTCCATTCGTTCGGGGGACGGATGCAGGACTACTGGGGCCGCAACAAGGCCGACAGCCGACCGGCGATGCTCCCCGCGATCGCGGTGCCCACGACGGCCGGCACCGGCAGCGAGACGCAGTCGTTCGCCCTGATCACCGACGCCACCACGCATGTCAAGATGGCCTGTGGCGACACGCGGGCCGCATTTCGCGTGGCAATCCTCGATGTGAACCTCACACTCACCCAGCCGGCTCGCGTCGCCGCACTCACGGCCATCGACGCGGTTTCTCACGCTGTCGAGAGCCACGTCTGTCGAGCCGCGACGCCCGCCTCTCGGATCTTTTCCCGGGAGGCCTGGCGGCTGCTGGCAGCCAACGTGCCGCGGGCGTTTTCCGACCCGACCGACCGCGCGGCCCGGGCCGCGGTGCAGCTTGGCGCCGCCTGGGCGGGGCTGGCCATCGAGCATTCGATGCTCGGGGCGGCCCATGCCTGCGCCAATCCCCTGACGGCCGACCATGATGTCGTCCATGGCCAGGCGGTGGGCCTCATGCTCCCGCATGTCGTACGGTACAACGCCACGGCCTGCCCGGCAGGCTATGCGGAACTCGTGCATGATGTGGACCCGAACGTTGCCGCCCCAGCAGCGGGGCGTTGGCTGGCCGACTGGCTCGCCTCGTTACTCGCAGCCGGTGGGCTGGCCACCACGCTCTCCGCGCTCCGGATTTCGGACCCCGACATACCACGTCTTGCCGCCGCGGCCGCACTCCAGTGGACCGCGGGCTTCAACCCCCGGCCTGTGACCGCCGACGATCTGGCAACTTTCTACGAGGACGTCCGATGAAACTCGTCGGCGCGATGATGCTCACCGCCGCGGTGGCCTTGGCCATGACCGCGGCGCCTGCCGCTCCCGACGAGGCCCCGACCGAGGTCTGGCCGATGATACGCGGCACGCTGGCGGGTACAGGCCGATCAGCGACCCGCCTTTCCTTCCCCCTCGTCGAAGCCTGGCATCGCACCTTCGACAAGACTGCCTTCGAGGCCACGCCCGTGATCGTAGGTGGCACGATCTACGTCGGCGATCTTGACGGCACATTCCACGCTATCGCACTCGACACCGGTGAAACCCGGTGGACGTTCAAGGCCGACGCCGGCTTCCCGGCTGCGGCGGCCGTGTCTCCCGATGCAGCACTGCCACTGGTCGTTGTCGGTGATGCCGAGGGCAACGTGCGAGCCCTCGACCGTGAGACAGGAAAAGTCTGCTGGGAATACCACACGGAGGCCGAGATCTCCGGTGGACCAACGCTCATCGACTCCAAACAGGGGCCGCTGGTGCTCGTTGGATCTCAGGATGCGACCCTCTCGTGCCTGCAGCTTGCCGACGGCACGGCCGTCTGGACGTACGAGATCGGCGATCAGATTCGCTGTTCGCCGACGGTGGCCGGCGGCTCGGTCTTTGTCGCGGGCTGCGATGGCAGCCTGCACATCATCGATGCCACGACAGGGAAGGAGACGGCTGCCGTGCCGATCGATGGGCCTACCGGCACGACCCCGGCTGCCCACGACGGGCGGATTTTCTTCGGCACCGAGGGGGGCATCTTCTACGGCATCGACATCGCACCAGCCCGCGAAGCCTGGAAGACATCGGCCGGCGTGAAGGGACGTGCGTATCGCTCGAGCGCGGCGATCGCCGGTGAACTCGCGATCGTCGGCTCTCGCGGACGTGCGATCGAGGCGTTCTCCCGAGCCGATGGCACCCAGCGGTGGCGGCACCCGATGCGGGGCCGCGTCGATGCCTCGCCGCTGGTGGTGCATCTGGGGGATGGTGATCGCGAGGCCATCATCGTCGGTGACTCAGCCGGCCGGATCGTGGCGGTCGATGCCGCCACGGGTGCCCCGATCTGGGAGTTTGATGCGGGGGGTGATTTCGTGGGGGGAGCTGCCGTCGCGAACGGTCGGATCGTGCTGGCCAACGGTGACGGCACGATCTGGTGCTTTGCCCAATCAGCGCCGCAATGAGAAGATGCGACTATCACGGAGGAGGCACGTCATGCCACGTTTCGCGAGCGCCGTTTTCACCTGTTCTGCCGTGCTTGCAGGGTTCGCGTTGCACGCCACTGCCGTTGGGCAGGAGGGAGCCCGACCGATGCTGGTCTCCGAAGCCAACCTGCCCAAGGGCTTTCCCGCGCCCGGAACCGTCGGCGAAGTGATCGTGAAGACCTATCCAGTCCATCGGCTGGCCCGCGCGACGGTCGGCAAGGACTCCGACAACGCGATGTTCATGAAGCTGTTTAACCACATCAAGCGCAACGACATCGCGATGACCTCCCCGGTTCAGATGGACGGCAACCGCGAATCGATGGCGTTTCTTTACGCCACGCCCGATCTCGGCACGCCAGGGGCAGACCCACAAGATCCGATGGTGGTCGTGGAGGACGTGCCGGAGACCACGGTCGTCTCGGTCGGCCTGCGGGGCAGCTACTCCAAGGCGACGGCGGAAAAGGGCATTAAGCAGCTCCGCGAGTGGCTGGCCACCCATCCCGAATGGAAGGAAGCCGGCCCCCCGCGCACCCTCGGCTACAACAGCCCCTTCGTTCCCAGCTTCCTCAAATACTCCGAAGTCCAGATCCCGATCACCCGCCCCCAGCGCTAGCTATCCGCATGGGAGGCGAGGGCGGGCGGGGGAAGTCGAGGCGAGTTGGCGTATCCTTGCCCCGAAGCCGAGGCTTTCCCCGCCCGCCCTCGCCGGGCCAAGCCGTTTGAGCAGGGGGCCGCAGACTTCGCCCCCCCTTCCCCAACTGTCAAAATCCATTTTCATGGATTTTCCCGATGTTTACGGCCGAATTTTTTCGGGCGAACCATTTTGGACGGTAGGCGTACTATTTGTTGCGACCTTCCCCTTCTGGCCCCTGCCAAGGCCGACCAGGGCGTCGCGGAGCACACACCATGGCACGCAAAGATGCACTTCTGAACCTGCGGGCAATCCTCGTCCGCCGCCGCGACGCGCTGCGAAGCGCCCTGGCGGGAGACCTCTCGCTGCTCAAGGAGTTGCGGAGCGAATCCCCAGGCGACGTCATCGACGCGGCGTATGACTCGGCCCAGGATGAAATTAGTTCCCAGCTCGCCGAGGTGGAGAGTCGGGAACTGGCCTCGATCGAGAATGCCCTCGAGCGGATGAAGGGAGGCGTCTACGGCCTCTGTGAAGTCTGCAACTGCAAAATACCCATGGCGCGGCTCAACGCCCTGCCCTATGCCACGATGTGCATTTCCTGTCAGCGTGACCTGGAGCGATCGGGTGGCGGGAGTGGTCGGCCGCAGGAGTCCGAGGAAATATCGGGCGAAATGGAGATCGACATCTCCTGATCGGTGTCGGGTATGCTGGAGGGACGCGGAGACCGTCCATGATTCAGCCCCTGTCCCGACGCAGTGCCCTTCTTCTCGGCGGCATCGGTCCGCTTCTCGGCGGCTGCCTGGTGGCGAGCATGGGGGCTGCCGACGAACCGCCCGTCAGACTGGCCCCGATCAAGCCGCTCGGTTCGATCGAGCAGCGGATCGACCCGCTGCGGCCGGCGCGGCTCACCGAGTCGGAGCGAGAGTCGCTTTACGAGCAGGTTGGCCGCGATGCCGACTACCTCGAGCGGCAGGCGGCACAGCTGCGGCGGCTGACGCAGTTGCTGCGGCCCACGGTTGTCCACATCGATGCCAAGAAGCCGATGCTGCGGCCCCGGAACGGCAAGGCCAGTGAAGAAGAGGCAGGCTCCGGTGTGATTTCCACGGTCGCTGGCCGCACGGTCGTCATCACCAACCGTCACGTCATCCATCGGGCCGATCTGGCCAACATCACGATCCGGCTCGACGACGGCCGCGAACTGCGGCCCACCAGGCTGTGGTCCGATGCTGGCACCGACATCGGCGTGATGGAGATCGATGCCGACGACGTGGAGACCGCGCGGCTATCGAAACGCGACGCAGTGCAGATCGGCGACACGGTGCTGGCGATCGGCAGCCCGTTCGGGCTCGCGCATTCTGTCACACTCGGCATCGTCTCGGCGAAGGGCCGCCGTGACCTCGATCTCGGCGAGGGGGGCGTGAAGTACCAGGACTTCATCCAGACCGATGCGGCCATCAATCCCGGAAATAGCGGCGGGCCGCTGGTCAACCTGCGCGGCGAAGTGGTCGGCCTCAACACGGCCATCGCCAGCAACTCCGGCGGCAGCGAGGGGATCGGGTTTGCCATCCCGATCTCGATGGTGATGTTTGTCACCGACCAGTTGGTCCGCACGGGCACCGTCTCGCGGGCGTACCTGGGTGTGACGCTTGACAGCGTTTTCACCAACGAGGCAGCCAACCAGCTCGGTCTGGTCCGCCCCGTCGGGGCCCGGGTGTCGGCGGTGACGAAGGGGTCCCCCGCCGACGTCGCAGGCATCCAGCCGAATGACGTGATCGTCGAGTTCGACGGAGCGGCGATCGAGGATGACGACCACCTAGTAAGCATGGTGAGCATGACCCCCACCAACCGTACGGTGACGCTCGGCGTGTTTCGCGACCGCGAGATGATCGAGCTCTCGATGCCCGTCGCCAGCCGAGAGCAGTTTGAGTAGGGCGGACACGCGATCGACCATGACAGGCCGGAAGCCTGCCTACGTCGTCGCGGCTCCGGCAACTGCCAGGCTCCGCAGCACGCAGTCGGCGATTGCCGCAGCATCGCATCCGATCAGGACGTCGGCATTGGGCCGATCCGTCCGGTTCTGACGGCGGTCGATCACGAGCATGCCGGTCGTCAGGTCACCCGCCGTCTCGACATCAGCCGCCACACTTACCCGCTCGAAGAGTTCGGGGTTGGTTGCCGCCACGAGCGTGACCACATCGTGCATGACGATCCCCTCGCTCCCGAGGATTTGTCGGTGCGCCCGGAACGAATGGGTCAGCATCCGCCGCAGCACCATGCCAGCCCGCGACGACTCGTCGGGCAATTCATCGAGGACGTCGAATCCAAAGATCACCTGGCCGCTGGTCTCGAGTGGCACGAGCGTCTTGGCCAGCGGCTCGCGGATCACGTGCCGGGCCGCATGGGGATCACAGTAAAAGTTGAAGTCGGCCACGGCCGTCGCGTTTCCGTGGCCGTGAACAGTGCCGCCGCCGATCACCAGCGTGTGGACCAGTTCCACGACCGATGGGTCGCGGGTGAACGCCCGCGACAAATTGGAGAGCGGCCCGAGGGCGATGATCGTCACCTCGCGGGGATGGGCCCGCAGCGTCTCCCAGATCACCTTCTCCGCCGTGTGGGCGCCATGGAGGTTGGCATGCGGCAGATTGAGCCCCCCGAGGCCGTCGCTCCCGTGGAGGCTGAAGGGTCGCGCCGGCAGGAGCCCTTCGCCGGCGGCAACGCCAATTCGCGGGAGCCGGGGGGGATCGAGCAACTTCACGAGCGACTGGAGATTGCCCGTGGCCTGATCCGCGGGCACGTTACCGCCGCAGGCCGTCACTGCCAGCACTTCCAGGCGGGGATCGAACAGGGCCATGGTGAGGGCCACGGCGTCGTCGATTCCCGGGTCGCAGTCGATGATTACCTTGCGAGGCATACGACAATGGTACCAAGTCTGGCCGCGTCAAAGAAAAGTGGCTTAGGGTTTCCGGGGCTGCAACGTTGGACGGTCGCGCGGCGAGGGGCTGCCCGTGCCACGGAGCCGGACGCTCGCTCCGGCCCTCCAGGCCTTCGCTCGCTCGGACCTGGCTGCGCTTCGGCATCCATGCCTGCGCTTGCCAGCTACGCCGGCTCCGTGGCACGGGCAACCCCTCGCGGGAAGCCTTCCGAAGGGTCAGCTATGGACGGGCCGTGTAAAGTATTGTGCCGAAATGAATTGACTCTTTTCCGCGATTTCGAGGCTCAGCATGACTACCGACAAAAACTCGTTGCTCGATGAGATGCTGAGCCGTCAGGCCGGGGGGGAGGCGTTGACCCGTGAAGATGCTCGTCACTTGGTCGAGGCAGTGCTTGATGAGACGCTCGCGATCGAGCGATTTGGCGAGTGGCTCACGACAACGGCCGACCGTGCGCCGACCGCGGTAGAAATCGCTGGCGTGGCCGATGCCTTACGGGCGCGGATGAAGGCGATGTGCGCGGCCCACCCAGTCGTCGGCGATACCTGTGGCACCGGTGGCGATGGCTCCGGCACCTTCAATATCAGTACGGCGGCGGCACTCGTCGTGGCGGCCGTAGGACTGCCGGTGGCCAAGCATGGCAACCGTGCCGTGTCGAGCCGCACTGGCAGCGCGGATGTGCTCGAGCGACTTGGCGTCAACGTGGCTCCGCCACCAGCGGTGGTCGAGCGCTGCCTCGCTGACGTGGGGATCGCCTTCTTGTTCGCACCGGCGCACCACCCTGCCCTGGCGAGGTTGCGGGATCTGCGTCGGTCGATCGGCCGCCCCACCGTGTTCAATCTCGTCGGCCCACTCTGCAATCCAGCCGGTGCCACCGTGCAGGTGATCGGCGTCGGCCGTGACGATGCCCGCTGGCCCGTTGCAGAAGCCGCGCAGCTGCTCGGGATGCAGCGGGCGATCGTCGTGCGGAGTGACGACGGTGTCGATGAGGTCGGTCTCTTCGCGCCGACCCGCGTGCTCGATGTCTCTCCGCAGGGCATTCGCGAGGCCACCTGGACGCCCGAAGATTTTGGACTCGCGACGCGATCATGCGACGACCGCGCCGCCCTGCTCGCCACCGACGCCGAGGAAAGCGCCGCCTGCATCCGCTCCGCGCTCGATGGCGAGCCCGGCCCCCGCCGGGACATCGTCGTGCTCAATGCCGCGGCGCTGCTGTGGGCTGCTGGCAGGGCTGCCAATCACATCGAGGCAGCGCGGCTGGCCATGGCAGCCATCGATTCGGACCAGGCCCGCCGCGTGCTCGCTCGCTTGATCGTGGCCTCGCATGCGAGCGAGGCCTGACCCACCACTGCAGGCCACGTCATGCTCCCGCAATTGACGATCATCGAGACGCCTGCGGCGGCACCGACCAGCACGGGCCGCGAGCCTCTCAAGCCCTGCTGCGCCCGCGAAGAGCCGAGCACCAAGCCCGAGCAACGGCGGCTCTTCGCGTGCGCGATTCTCGCCGCCCTCCTCATGGCAGTAGCCATGGCGGGCATGGTGGGACATATGCTTGGCCTCCATGTGCCCGAATGGCTGGCAGGAACGCCT
>CAMCYH010000081.1 GCA_945883745.1 Candidatus Kuenenia stuttgartensis | reverse complement strand
CAAGGATGCCCCCACGCTCGAGGTCGTCGCCGAAAACGACATGGGCGAGGGCGTCGATGCCACGCCCGCCCCGGTCGGCAACGCCCTCTTCGTCCGCGGCGAGCGGCATCTGTTCTGCGTTGCCAGCCCCGACTGACTGGCAACGACTCGCTTCACGACCGTTTGCCCACCACCTGATTGCGTCCGCCATTCTTGGCCTGATACATGGCGGCGTCTGCACGAGCGAGGAGTGCGTCGGTGCTCTCGGAGGGATGGGCCAGCGTCACGCCGATGCTGAGCGTGACGGCGATCGGCCCGGCGGCCGTATGAATCGGTTCGCCCGTCCGGCGGCGGAGTTTCTCGGCCACGGCCACCGCGTCGTCGAGGTCGCGGACGCCGTGCAGCACCACGAGCAACTCGTCGCCGCCGATCCGGGCGGCCAGGTCATCTCCAGAGCGGAGACACCCGCGGATGCGCTCGGCCACCGCCTGCAGCACGCTGTCTCCCGCAGCGTGGCCGTGAATGTCATTGACGGTCTTGAACCAGTCGATGTCACACGAAAGCACCGCGATCCGTCGGCCTGTCCGACTCGTGAGGGCCTCGATCCGCTCGAGAGCCTCCTTTCGGTTGAGCAGCGACGTCAGGTCGTCGGTGCGCGCCCGCCGCTCGAGCAGGAACGAGACGGTGCGCTGCTCGGTCACGTCGCGCCACGCGAGACTGATCTGCCCATCTACCCGGACGGCGCGCAGGTCGATCCAGCGCGAGCCGCTGTCATGCGGATATTCGAATGCGGCGATCGTCATGATGCGACCGGTGTCGGCCGTGTCAATGAGGCGCGACATCAGGCCGGTCGCTTCGATCCCGGGAAAGATCTCACGCACCCGTGCGGCGTCGACCTGC
This sequence comes from Candidatus Kuenenia stuttgartensis, assembly GCA_945883745.1. Taxonomy (GTDB): domain Bacteria; phylum Planctomycetota; class Planctomycetia; order Pirellulales; family UBA1268; genus CACORA01. The sequence goes on along the minus strand of CAMCYH010000081.1, from coordinate 13,582 downwards.
CCCATGCCCAACCCCAGCCACTCGCACGCCGCCGGGTTGGCGTAGACGACAATGAAATCGACGACACGGCCCGCCGCGGCCCGTTCCGGCTGCACAAGAAGCTGCGGGTCGAGGAGATTATCGAGCATGGCCCTGAGCCTGCGAATCTCAGCATTCAAGGCCGCCGTGCGGTGTTCGATCTGCGCTTCAATCGTGGCAGTGACGCTGTCCGGCATGGGGGTGGATTGTGTTCGGATGTGGTCCAGCAATGAGAAACGATAGAGGCGACGCACACCGCCGGAAATCCCGCCGGGTGAGGATCGGGCATCCAAATCAAGAAAACAACCTCCCTCCCGGCCACGCAGCCTACCCCCCTTCAGAAGTATTTGGGCTTTCCTTGGCCGACGCGGGATCCGTAGAGTTCCCCCTCTTCATGGCCGATCGCACCGACCTTCAACCCAACCCTTCACCCATGGAACTCGCCCTCCCACACGTCGTGGTCTGGACCCGTGGGCCTGGGCTGGGCACCGATCTCGTCGCGGCATTGGCTGCCCATCCAGTTGAGGTGTCGGAGGTTCGTGGGCTGATCGAGGCGCGGCGGGCTGCGACTGGCCGACTGCCAATGCTCGTCGTGCTCATGTGTCCGGCGGACCCTGTCGCTCGGGTGGCCGAGGCTACCGCTGAGTTTCCGGGCAAGCCGATCCTGCTGTTCACGGACACTCCCCACACACTGGCGGCCATCACTCCACCGGCAGACACGTGGTTTGAGGAGCGGCCGGCTGACCAGCCCCTCCAGGAGATCTGCTGGCAGGTGATCGAAACACTCGGCCAGACAGCGCCGGGCCTCGACACGCCCGACAGCCAGTTCATGCCGCTCCTCATCGATCTTGATGCCAGGGGTGAGGTTGGGGCGGCCCACGACCTTCGCGCACGTTGGTTTTTCCCCGGCCCGCACCCCCGGCCCGGCAGTTCGCTCCTGTCACTCGTGCAACCGGAAGACCACGCGGTCATCATCCAGAATCTCAAGGATGCCTCGCGGTGCCCGTCGTTCTTCTCCCTCCGCGTACTCGATCGCGACGGATCGCCTCATCCCATGTACGGAGGCCTGCGGTCGGTGACCGAGGGCAGGCTGCTGCTGATCCTCCAACCCCTCATCGATTGTGCGCCGATCGTGGGTCGGCGACGAGGCACCCGTGACCCGCTCACCGGGCTCATCGATCGCTGGGAACTATGGCGGCAGATGGAGCAGGAGCCGGCCTCGAGTGGTTCCTCAACCGTGATGTTTGCCAGGCTCGACACCTTCGAGGCGTTCGCCGCCACGATGGATTTCCAGCGGGTGGACGAGGTGTTTGATCGTGTCGCCTCGGCGATCATGCAGGTCTTTCCCTGGCCGGCGGCACCGAGTCGCTTGTCCGGCGGTGCATTTCTCCTGCTCGTCAGAAATGCGTCGCTGCGGCAGATCAAGGCCCGGGCACAACGCCTCATTCGGATGGTCAACCGCATCGGCGGCGATATGGCATCCGACACTGTCCGCTACGGCCTCTCGATCGGTGTTGCCCGGGTATGCGACGGCGACCACGACCTTGCGGTGCGGCTGGCGGAGACAGCGGTCCGAGAAGCCCATGCGGCTGGGGGCAATCGCGTGGTCGACGCCGGACCGCAGACGCTGATTCGCTCGCGGGTGGGAGACCTCGCAGCGAATCTGGAGCTCGACACGTGGGAGATCTGGCTGCAGCCCGTGGTCCGCGGTACGGACGGGCGGCCCGTATTTCACGAGGCACTCGCCCGGTTTCAAAGTGTCGGCCAGGAGCCTGTTTCCCGGCCCGACTTTTTCACCACAGGACATCTGGAAGGATTATTAAACCGCTTCGATCGGTTGGTGCTCCTGCGGGCGCTCGAGCTCTTGTCCGCACATCCGCACCTGCGACTTTCCGTCAACGTGACCCGTGAGACGTTCGCCGTCGATGCCTTTCCGGAACACTTCATCGGCCTTCTCCACGATGCTGCCGTCGATCCTGGCCGGGTGATCCTCGAGATCTCTCCCGCCTGCCTCACGATGCCGTCCGACATGGTCCGGCGTCGGCTCGTCGAGCTCACTGCCGCGGGCATCGAGGTCGCCCTCGACGACTTTGGCAGTGGGGTGTGTTCGCTCCGGCATCTGACCGACTACCCGCTCTCGATCGTGAAGCTCGACGAGCTCGTCTCGGTCTACGTCGGCGACGACCCCCTGCAACGGAATTTTGTTCGCATGGTGGTGAACCTCTGCCGAGCCCGGGGCATCCGGACCGTCGCCGAATACACGCAGACCCGTGAGCAGATGGAGCGGCTCGCCGAGGATGGCGTCGATTATTTCCAGGGGGAGCTTCTCGGCATGGCCATGCCCGCCGCGGAAGCTCTCGCACACCTCGCGAGAGTGCCGAGCCCCGCATGATCCGCCTGTGGAGCGTTGTCGTGTGCCTCATGCCGCTGGCTCTTGCCGGTCGCGTGGCGCCGGCTGCCACCACGTTCGAACGTGGTGTGGAGGCGGAACGGAACCTGCGGCTCGACGAGGCCCGCGATCTCTTTCGGCAGGCGTTGCAGGAAAATCCCGCGGCGCCGGGCGTTGCCGAACATGCCGCGTGGTTCTTATTCCTCAACGGGTTCCACGACGAGGAGTGCCGCGACTTGTTCCGGCAGGCGCTGCCCACCGCGCAGGAGCCGGCGGCCATGGAGCGGGCGGCCCGACAGGTCGAACGATCGCTTGGCCAGCGGGGGCCGGCCGACGAAGACGAGCAGGAAGCGCAGCGGGCGTTTCACCGCGCGATGATCGAGAAGACGGCCGGAGGCACCGCCGCCGAGCGGGGGGCAGCGTTGGTTGATGCCGGCGACTTCGCCCGCGGTATTCCGCTGCTCGAAGAGGCCGCCGCCGCCGACCCGCCGAACGGACCACTGGCGCTGCGACTCGCCCGAGCGTATGTCTGGTCGAATCGGCTCCCGGAGGCGGATGCTGCCTATCGCGCACTCAGCGAGCGCCACCCAGGCAACCCAGTGCTGCTCCTGGAGCAGGGACAGGTCGTGGCCGGCCAAGGCAGGCTTGACGAGGCCCTGAAACTCCTGGATGCGGCCGACAACGCACGCCCGGGCGACGCACGGATCATGCGGGAACGGGACCGCGTGGCGGCCGCAATCGCGGCCCGGGCGGCACCGCCCGCTGCACCGCCCAAGGAGGAGTTGCCTGCCCCCCTACCGCCCGTCGGAGAGGACCCTGCCTACAAGCTGGGGGAACTCGCCGAAAAGCAGTTGCGGCTCTACGACGCCCGCGATCTCTTTCGCCAGGCCATCCAGAACAACCCTGATGCCGCCGGTGTGCTCGAGCATGCTACCTGGTTTTCCTTCCTCAACGGATTCCACGACGAGGAGTGTCGCGACCTGCTCCGCCGGGCCATCCCGAAGGGCCAGGAGCCGGCCGCGCTCGAGCGGGCGGCGCGACACGTGGAGCGGGAGCTCGGCCTGCGGCCGCCGGCCGACGAGTTCGAGCAGCGGGAGAAACGGGAGTTCGACCTGGTGATGATCGAGAAGGCCGCCCACGGTACCGACGCGGAACGTGGCGGGGCGCTCGTTGATGCAGGCCGTTATGAGGAAGGCATTCCACTCTTAGAGCAGGCTTTCGCCGCGGATCCCTCCAACGGCACGCTGGAGCTCCGCCTCGCCCGTGGGTATCTCGGAGCGCAGCGGCAGTTGGAGGCGGATGCCGCGTTTTCAAGGCTCAATGAGCGGTATCCTGCGAATCCGGCATTGCTCCTCGAGCTCGCCCAGGTGGCGGCCGGGAGGGAAATGCTCGAGCGATCACGAGCCCTCCTGATCACCGCGGAACGGGCCCGCCCCGGCGATCCCCGCATCCTGCTCGAGCGGTCGCGGATCGAAGCGCGGCTCATCAATCGGGCGGCCGCGCTCGATGCCGTGAGCCGGATGCCGCCCGCGGATCAGGCACGGCCGCTGGCCACGCTCGCCCGCGCGCGGGCGGAGCACTATCGCGGGCAGTTCGGCCCCGCGCGGGACGCCTACGCCCGCGCGCTCGCCGCCGCACCGCATCTGGAGGAGGCGGCCCACGGGCTGGCGGAATGCCGCCTGCGACGCGGGGAGATGGGCAGTGCCGCCACGCTCCTGGCGGCCTGGATGCCACGGGAGCGGACCCTCGACTGGGAACCGCGAACCGATCTCTTCGCGGAGCTCACCGACCCGCGGCTCGGAGCGCGGTTCGCGACCTACTCCAATTCGCTCGACTACCTCGAATACAACTTCGGCGTCGACATGCGGTTTCATCCCTCCCCAGAGACGGAGATCCGACCCGCACTCATCAACTCGCTCGCGACGCAGACCGGATTCTCGAGCATCGATCGACAGGGTGGGTTTGTCGACGTCCTCTCCCGACCGGACGACCGGCTCGCGACGGCCGCCCGCCTCGGCGGGAACGGCTACACGAACGGCTGGGCGACGCCGATCGGTGGGCTCTCGGCAGAGATGTTTCCGGTGCACTGGCTCGACATCGGCGGCAGCGCCGACTATTTCAATCTCATCGATTTCCAGCCACCGTTCGGCATCGGCATCTACGACATCGTCACCACGATCGGCGCCGTGGGAGAACGGATCTCGAGCACGCAGGGCACCCTCTTCGTGCGGCTGCGGCCGCTGACGGGCTGGATGCTCTACGCCCGGGCTCGCGTGGCCTCCTTTTCCGACGGCAACTTCTTCCAAGATGATTTCGCGGAGGTGGCGTACGAGTTTCGGCCCGGCCCGGTCCGCACCCGCATGGGCTGGTCCTACTATTTTCTCACGCTCCGCGACGACGCCCCGCTCTTCCAGCAGACCCCGGGCGGACCGACCACGCCCGGGTACTACTCCCCCGCGGCCCTCAACGTCAGCGTGTGGAACCTCGAAATGTCCGGGCGACCACGAGATCGCCTCGAGGTCGGTGGCGAAGGGCATCTGTTTCACGTTCTGGAAAACAACGGGCTCGGTGTCGGCATCTTCCTGTACTCCAAGATTGAACTGGAAAGCCCCTGGAGCTCATTGCGTCTCGACGCCCGCTACTTCACCCAAAATCGAGGCCTCACCCGGCAGAACATCGACTCCGGCTCGTTCGACGCCCTCAATTTCGTAGTCAGCTACGACCGCCGTTACTAGCGGTCCGTGAAACATCGGCATGACTCTTTTTCGCGCCACCACGGAGTCAGCACGCGAGGCGACAGAACAGCAGTCGATAGCGCAGTCGTCGCAGCCCACGGTCGATCCACGGACACGCCGATACAAGGACGTCGAGCTCCGCCGCGCCGGTCGCCGCAATGCCGTGCTGTTCGTGCTCGCGCAAACGACGGGGCTCGTCTATCTCGGCTGGCTCGTCATGGCGATCGACTGGTCGCACCCCTGGCTCGGTGGATCGTTTCTCTGCGCCGAGATCATCTGTGCGGTGAGCGTGTTTCTGTGGGGCGAAATGCTCACGAGCAAGCGGCTGCATCTGGCGGAGGGGCTGCCATGGCACGGAGATCCGCCGCCGGTGGACGTCCTCATCGCCGTATGCCACGAGCCGATCGAGGTCGTGCAGCCCACGTTCGCCGCCGTGGCAAAGATCGACTACCCCCACTTCCGGGTCATCGTGCTCGACGATGGGCGGGCGGCCGAGGTCCGCGAACTGGCAGCGGCACATGGGTTTGCCTACACCACCCGTGAGCGACGCCACTTCGCCAAGAGTGGCAATCTCAACCACGGCCTTTCCCTCACCGCCGCACCCTTCGTCATGACACTCGACGCCGACCAGGTGCCGCAGTCAGAGATCATCACGCGGCTGATCGGCTTCTTCCAGGTGCCGCGGATCGGTTTCGTGGCCAGCCGGCAGGCATTCGCTGTTCCCACCGGTGACCCATGGGGCAACCGCGACACGGTCTTCTATGAAGCGATGCAGATGGGCAAGAACGATGCCAACGCAACCATCTCCTGCGGAAGCGGCGTGATCTACCGCCGTGAGGCTCTCCTGGAGATCGGCGGCTTTCCCACGTGGAGCCTGGTGGAGGATCTCTACGCGTCGCTGCTCCTTGAGCAGCGGGGCTGGCGCGGCGTCTATTACGCCTTCGCACTGTCGGAGGGTACCGCGCCCACCGACATCTTCGCCCAGCACCAGCAGCGCTGGCAGTGGGCGGTGGACGGTCTGCGGATCCTGTTCTGGCGAAACCCTTTGTTCGCCCGGGGGCTCGACTGGCGGCAGCGGTTCAACTACTTCCACTTCGGCTGGCACTATGTGATGTACGGGATCGCCTACCCGATTTTCTTCTGCGTGCCCGTCTGGTGTCTGTTCCGGGGAGAGTTCGTAGTTGCGGCGCCGTTCTGGCTCTTCCTCTGCTACCGGCTCCCATACCTCGGCTTCATGCGCCTGATGACACGCTTCATGACCGACCAGGCGCATGACTTCAAGGCGTTCCAGATGCAGGTCGGGCTCTGGCCCGTGTACGTGTCGGCGATGATGACCGCGCTGACTCACCCCTTCACACGGCCGGCGTACCAGGTCACTCCGAAGGTTGCGCGGCGCACGTCATTCGTCCGCCGTGCCGCGGCGCTCTGGCCGAATCTGGCCGTGATGGCGGGCTCCACGGCGGCGATCACGTACGGCTTCCGGTTCCATGCCGACGAGCCGACCTTCCTCGCCGTGCTGACATTTTGGTGCCTGTGGTCGATCGTGGCGCTGTCACGGTTCACGCTGACCGGCTTATTCTCAGGGCACAGGTCTGTGGGCATGATCGGCCTTCCCGGCGAAAAGGCGAAGCCCTGGAGCTCGTCCTCGGCTCACCACTCACGCCCGCGCCGTCCAGGCGAAGAGCCGTAGCCGGTTGCCGTCCGGGTCGGTCACGGCGAGTTCCCGAAATCCTTCGGGGTTGACCTGTGGGTGTGTGACATCGGCTCCCGCCCCGACCAGTCGGGCGTGCACCGTCCCAAGATCGGCCACCTCGAACCCGAGGCTCCACCGCCGGCTTGCCTCTCCCGGCTCGGGCCGGGCGATGATCGCCAATCGCGTGTCCCCGGCAGCCAGCAGTGCATAGCCGTCGTCGACGACGCGCACCAGCACCGTGAGGCCAAGCACGCTGCGATACCACTCCACCAACTCCCCCCACCGTGAGGTGCGGAGTTCGACGCTGAAAAGCTGCGGTGCGGAGTGGCCTGTCTTCATTCGCGGGGTTGTATCCGAAGGGCGAACTTCCCGAAAACAGCCGAACAGCAGAGAATGTCGGTTTCCCGCGTCCCGCCCTTCCTCCAGAGTCGTTTCCAGCCGATATGTCCAAGCCCCCTGAATCTCCCGCGGCCGCCCCTGACGCCTCAGCCACCCCCAAGGGTTCCGGAGCCGCACTCGAACAGGCCCGCCGCGACAAGCTCGAACGGCTCAAGGCGCTGGGCGTCGATCCGTGGGGCCACCGCTACGACGGTGCCCAGCCCATTGCCGACGTCAGGGCGACAGGCGATTCCCTCGACCGCTCACCGGACGACATCAGCGGCCCCACCGTCCGCGTAGCCGGCCGAATCATGCTGCTCCGCAGCGCCGGCAGCCTCGTCTTCATCGACCTCGCCGACCGCACCGGCCGCCTCCAGGTCATGATCGGCAAGAAGCAGGTCGGAGAGGATGCATGGCAGATCATCAAGTGCCTCGACCTGGGCGACATCATCGGCGTTGAGGGGCGGCTGGGCTACTCGAAGACCGGCGAGTTGACCGTATTCGCCGCGGGCCTGGAGTTTCTCACCAAGTCGCTGGAGACACCCCCCGACAAGTTCCACGGCCTCGTCGATCCCGAGCTCAAGCAGCGGATGCGGTATCTCGACCTGATCCATGGCGAAGGCGTGCGGGAGCGGTTCGTGGCCCGCAGCCGGATCATCGAGGCGATCCGCCGCGTGCTCGCGTCGCGGGGGTATCTGGAGGTGGAGGGGCCCACGCTCCAGGAGAGTGCGGGCGGAGCCGCGGCACGGCCGTTCCTCACCCATCACAATGCCCTCGACATGCCGCTGGTGCTCCGCATCGCGCTGGAACTGCATTTGAAGCGGCTGCTCGTCGGTGGACTGGAGCGGGTCTTCGAGCTGGGCCGGGTCTATCGCAACGAGGGCGTGAGCCCGCGGCATAATCCCGAGTTCACCATGCTCGAGGCCTACGAGGCCTACGGCGATTATCGGAGCATGATGGATCTCACTGAGGCGATCATCGTCGAGACGGCCCGGGCCGCGGGCACACCCATGCGGTTTGAATGGATGGGCCACACCGTCGACCTCACGCCCCCGTTCCGCCGCGCGACCTACGACGACCTGCTCCGCGAGGTCACCAGCTGCGATCCGGCCGATCCTGCGAGCGTCGCCGCAGCGGCGGCGGCCCGGGGCATCGAGACGGCCGGTCGCCATCCCGACGTCGTCAAGAGCGACCTCTTCGAGGCCACGGTGGAAGACACGCTTTCCGGACCGGTGTTCGTGATCGACTATCCGGCGGCAGTCTGCCCGCTCACGAAGCGGAAGGCCGACGATCCGGCGATCGCCGAACGGTTCGAGCTCTACGTGGCCGGCATCGAACTGGCCAATGCCTACACCGAACTCAACGATCCCGATCTTCAGGAGGAACTCTTCCGCACCCAGCTGGCCGGCCTGGCAGCCGATGAGTCGATGGCCCGCATGGACACCGACTTCATCCGTGCCCTCCGGCACGGTATGCCGCCCGCCGGTGGCCTCGGCATCGGCATCGACCGACTCGTGATGTTCCTCACGGCCGCCCCGAGCATCCGTGACGTGATCCTGTTTCCCATCCACCGTCCGCACGCCTGAACGACAGGTCGGAGACCTGTCTTACGATGTACAAGCTCCTCCTCTGCTGGCGCTACCTCCGCACCCGCTGGATCGCGCTGGCCAGCGTGATCAGCGTGACGCTCGGCGTGGCGACGATGATCGTCGTCAACGCCGTGATGGCGGGCTTCTCCCACGAGATGCAGACGCGGATCCACGGCATCCTGTCCGACATCGTCTTCGAGAGCCATTCGCTCTCCGGCTTCCAAGATCCCCAGTGGCACATGGAGGAGATCCGCCGCGCGGCGGGCGACTCGATCGCCGGCATGACGCCGACCGTCTCGGTGCCCGCCATGCTTTCCTTCCAGGTGCGCGGCCAGTGGGTGACCCGGCAGGTGATGTTCATCGGCATCGATGAGGCGACCCACGCGGCAGTGAGCGACTTCGGTCGCTACCTCCAGCATCCCGAAAACCGCCGACAGCTCTCCTTTAGCCTCCGAGACGGAGGCTACGACACGACCGACAGCCAGGCGGAGGGGCCGGGGCCGTCGCGGCCGGCTCTCGGCGGCGCCGGCTGGCAACACCGACGGATGCGGGTCGAGCGGGAGCGAATCTGGCAGAAGAGACTCGAGGAGCAGGAGGGAACGGCCGCCGGGGTGAATCGTGCCGGGCCGACGCGGCCGATCGACGCCCAGGTCGATGCCGTGCTCGCCGCGACCGGCGGATCCGCAGCTTCTGCCGACACGCCCGCTCCGGCCGAGGCGACCCCGGCGGAGAGTGGTGCAGGCGATTCGACCGCGCCGCAAAATCCTTTTGCAGCCGCCCGCCCCGAGCAGGGCCGCACGATGGATCCCGCCACGGAGCAGTTCACCGGCGTCGTGCCCGGTATCGGCCTGGCCAGCTTTCGTGACTCCAAGGGGATCGACCGGTTCCTCGTGCTCCCGGGTGATGACGTCAAGATTACCTTCCCGACCGCCGGCACCCCCCCCAAAGCCGTCAGCGACACGTTTACGATCGTCGACTTTTACGAAAGCAAGATGAGCGAGTACGACTCCAACTTCGTCTTCGTGCCGATCGCCGCCCTGCAACGGATGCGCGGGATGATCGAGCCGGAAACGGGCATCGCGAGCGTCAACTCGATCCAGATCAAGCTTGCGGATGGAGCGAAGCTCGACGAGGTCCGCGACCGGCTGCGACGCGCCTTCCCGGCCGAGCTCTATGCCGTCTCCACGTGGCGTGACAAGCAGGGCCCATTGCTCTCAGCCGTCGACATGGAAATGGCGGTGCTCAACATCCTGCTGTTCCTCATCATCGCCGTGGCCGGCTTCGGGATCCTCGCCATCTTCTTCATGATCGTGGTGGAAAAGACCCGTGACATCGGCATCCTCAAGTCGCTCGGGGCCAGCGCCGCGGGGATCGCCAACATCTTCCTCGGCTATGGCCTCTTCCTCGGGCTCGTCGGGGCCGGGGCGGGCCTCGCCCTCGGCCTGGCAATCACCTGGAATTTGAATCGCATCCGTGCGGCTGTCGAATGGTGGACCGGCCAGACCGTGTTTGACCCGTCGATCTACTACTTCTTCAAGATCCCCACGATCATCAATCCGATAACGGTGATCTGGATCATCATCGGCGCCATCGGGATCGCGGTGGCCGCCAGCGTGCTGCCGGCCCTCCGGGCCGCCCGGCTCCACCCGGTGGAGGCACTGCGGCATGAGTGAGTCGCACGGTCGCGGGCCGCTGCTGTCGGTGCACGGCATCCGCAAGGGCTACCGCTCCGGCGGTGGCACGCTCGACGTGTTGCGGGGTGTCGATTTCACGCTCGATGCCGGTGATTTCGTGGCGGTGGTGGGCCAAAGCGGATCGGGGAAGAGCACGCTGCTCCATCTCATGGGCCTGCTCGACGTGCCCGACGCGGGCGAGGTGCGGCTCGCGGGATCGCGGATCGACCACCTGCCGGCCGCGCGCCGGGATCGACTGCGCAACACGGCAATCGGCATGGTCTTCCAGGCCTACCACCTCCTGCCCGAACTGACCGCCCTGGAAAACGTGCTCGCGCCGCTCATGGTCCGCCACGGTGTCTTGGAATGGCTGCGGACGAGCGCCGCAGCCCGCGACACGGCCCGCTCTCTGCTCGACCGCTTCGGCCTCGGAGAACGGCTACGGCACAAGCCCAGGCAGCTCTCCGGCGGCGAGATGCAACGGGTGGCGATCGCCCGGGCGCTGGTCACCCGCCCGCAGGTGCTCTTGGCCGACGAGCCGACGGGGAATCTCGATGAGGCGACCGGGGCCGGTATCCTCGATGCCATCTGCGAGTTGAACCGTCGGGATGGCCTTTCTATAGTGCTCGTGACTCACGACGCATCGATCGCGCACCGTGCCAACCGGATCGTGCGTCTCGCTGCGGGCCGGGTCGAGCAGGTCGATCCCTCCGCGGAATAACCGACGGAAAGCCCCATGCCGCGTCTGATCTTCATGAACGACCGCCTCGTCCCCGAACACGAGGCGCGGGTGAGCGTCTTCGACCACGGGCTGCTCTATGGCGACGGCGTGTTCGAAGGGCTTCGCAGCTACTCCGGCCGCGTCTTTCGGCTCGATGCCCACCTCGATCGCCTGTGGGACAGCGCCAAGGCGATCTGCCTCACGATCCCGCTCTCCAAGGAGACGATGGCCAAGGCCGTCAATGACACGCTTGCCGCCAATAACCTCGTCGATGGCTACGTGCGGCTGATCGTCACCCGTGGCGCGGGCAGCCTCGGCCTCGACCCGAACCGCACCCGCGACCCGCAGGTGATCGTGATCGCCGACACGATCGCCCTCTATCCGCAGGAACACTACGAGAAGGGCCTGCGGATCGTCACTGCGGCCACCCAACGTGTGCAGTCGGCGGCCCTCTCACCGCGGATCAAGTCGCTCAACTACCTCAACAACATCATGGCCAAGCTGGAGGGACTGCAGGCCGGCTGCGTCGAGGCCTTGATGCTCAATCACAAGGGGGAGGTGGCCGAATGCACGGGTGACAATATCTTTGTCGTCCGTGCCGGCCGGCTCCTCACACCTCCTCCTGACGCCGGCATCCTCGAGGGGATCACCCGCAACGCCGTCATGGAGTTGGCCCACTCCGCCGGCATCGACTGCCGCGAGGCCACGCTCACACGGCACGACCTCTACACGGCCGAGGAATGCTTTCTCACCGGCACCGCGGCGGAGGTGATTCCGGTCGTCGACATCGACGGCCGCACGATTGGCACGGGCGTCCCTGGCCCGATCACTTCTCGCCTCACCCGCGACTTCCACGCGCTGGTGAGGGGGTGAAGTATCCAACCCCGGGGGCTGTAGCGGCGCTGGCTCCCGCGTTATCCCGCCGGCTTGCGCCTGGCGGCTGAGTGTTGGGAAGGCTTGCGCCTGGCGGCTGGGTAGAGCGCTGCGCCGCAATTCCACTCAGCCCCGGGCGCGAGCCCGGGGGCCTGCTCTTACTTACGGGGTCGGTCTTCGTCGCCCATCGGTTCATACCGCGACACGTAGCCGGGATGCTTGGCACGCTCCAGCTCGGCCTCGTATTCCCCCACCACCCGCTTCTGGATCAGTTCGCGGCAGGCGGCGTTGATTGGATGGGCAATGTCGGCATAGAGGCGTACGCGGCCCTCTTCGTCCCGCGGAAGATTACCCTCGGAAAGCTTGCTGCCACACTGGTTGCAGTAGCCGGCTCGCATCGGATTCTTGAATCCACAGCCACGACAGTGCGTGCAGAGCTTCCGACTGGGCATCGCCACGAACGGGCCAGTGGGGCCGCCGATCAGCTTCAAGTCGCGGATCACGAAGGCGCCATCGATCGTGATCGAGCAGAAGGCCAGCAGCCGCTCCGCCACATTTTCCACCAGCTTGATGCGAACCTCGGTGATTTCCATGAATGCCCCCGGCCGCCCCGTCGAATGACTCACGCACACAACCGCACCGGAAACACGGCCGGCCAACCCAGCGCCTCCATCCGGGCGGCCAGATGACGGGCCTCGACGACCGTACGGGTGATCGCGAAGCAGGCACTCCCGCTGCCGGTCAGCATCGGATGCAGTGCGCCTGCCCGCCGCAGATCGTGAAGCAGCCGATCAACCTCGGGCGCGAGCCCCCGGGCCGGTGACTCCAAGGCGTTGTGCATCAGCGGGATAGCTGAGCGGAGACCACGGCAAAGCGTGGCGGCCAACCGTTCGGCATCGCCTCGTCGCGAGGCATCGGGCTGACACTTCCGGTACACCGCTGCGGTCGACAAACCAACCGCTGGCTTCACGATCACGGCTGGCAGCGGCGGGATGCCCTCCACCTGCCGCACCTGCTCGCCACGCCCGCCCACTGTGGCCGGACCACCGGCGAAAAACCACGGGATGTCACTGCCGAGCGTGGCGCCGACCGCCGCTAGGCGTTCGACCGGCCAGTCGATCTGCCAGGCATCGGCGGCGGCCTGGAGTACCGCGGCAGCATCACTGGAGCCACCGCCCAGCCCTGCACCGGCAGGAATCTGCTTGATGAGGTCGATCTCGAGCCCACGGTCCACGCCCGCCTCGCGGGCCAACGCTTCGGCAGCCCGCACAACCAGATTGCCCGGCCCTACCGGCACGTCGCCCGAGAAGGAAGAATCGAGCCGCGCCAGCCTGCCCCCCCACCGCACGCGGAGCGAGATGCCTGGCTCGGCGGTGGGCGTGACGTGCAGCGTGTCGTGCAACGTCACCGGCACCATCAAAGACTCGATGTCGTGATAGCCGTCGGGCCGCCGGTCGAGCACTGCCAGCGAAAGGTTGAGTTTCGCCGGCGCGTGAATGGTGACGGTCGCATC
>CAMCYH010000080.1 GCA_945883745.1 Candidatus Kuenenia stuttgartensis | reverse complement strand
GTCGGCTGATCGACCGGATCACGGATGAGGCCCTCCTCGGCGGTGTCGAGAGGCCATACGACCCGAGGGCTGCCGTCGCCTTGAGGTGTCGTGCTGCCGCGGAGCCCGTCGGTATAGAAGCCAAATTGCATCTGACCACCGGAGCCGAGAATCCGACCACCCCGTTGGATACTGAGACGGCGACCGTCCACCACGATGCGGCTGCTGTGTCGCGCCGCTGCGCTGGCTCCTCCGGGCACGAGGCCGACCAGTTTGGCGTCGATCTCCCGCAGCGACAGCCCGCCAACGAGCAGGCGAACCAGCGCGCGGCCAATGACGAGTTCCTGAAAATCAAACCACTGGAGCGATCCAGCCCGCTTGGTGGCGACAAGCAAACCACCCCGCACCCAGTGGCGAACGGCCGCCGGCGCCGTGCCGAGTACGTCTGCCATCATCGCCACCGTATAGAGGCGGCGGACTCCCGAGTCATCCTGCTCTCGCGCCGTCGCCTCCTCCGCTGGAGCCCCGCGTCGGACCTGTTTTTCGCTCGGCTTGTCGATCGGCCTGCGGCGCGAGGGCGTGGCGAATTCGTTGCCCTGCTGCACGGCAAAGGGCAGGACAGGATGGTCATCCGTGACCGCAGGAGGCATGATCAAGACTCCGAAGAACCCGCGAACTCTAACGCACGATCGACCGATCGTCCATGGTCACGGTTTCTCTGGCAGGGAACGACGGACCGTTTTGTGGCACCGCGAACTGACAGCGACATTCCTTGCAGTCAGCCGTTTCAGATTTCATGAGCCTCTGGTCATCGGATTCCAACCGGCCGCCGCGTGTGGCCATCGTGGGGGGCGGGCCGGGAGGCCTGTTCACGGCCTGGCATCTCGAGCGACTGGCGGCTACACCGTTGTCGTTGACGATTTTCGAGGCCACGAGCAGGCTCGGTGGCAAGGTGTGCACGGCGTCATTCACGGCCGCGGACGTGCGGTACGAGGCCGGAGCGGCCGAATTGTACGACTACTCGCCGGTCGGTCATGATCCTTTGAAGGATCTTGTGCGGCAGGTGGGGCTCCCGATGGTTTCGCTCGGTGGTTCCGTGGTGTTTGTGGCCGGCCGGCCAATCGCCAACCTCGACGACATCGTTGAAGCATATGGCGAGGAAGCCCGCCGCGAACTCACCAGCTTTGATATCCGCGCCCGCTCCGGCATCACACCCGCCGAGTTTTACGGGTCGGGATCGGATCATGTGGCTGATGCGGCGGCGGGAGGGCGGTTCGCGGCGATGCTCGATGGCATCTCCTGCAGGAAGGCCCGTCGCTATGTCGACGTGATGATCCACAGTGATCTGGCCACCGAGGTGGGCGAGACGAACTGCGGCTATGGCCTGCAGAACTATCTGATGAACGATCCCGCCTACATGCGGCTCTACTGCATCGCGGGCGGCAACGAGCAGTTGATGCACGCGATCACGGCACGGCTTGCAGCCCAGGTCCGTCTTGGCACGGTCGTGACCGAGGTGGCCGGCGGGCCCGAGGAAACACTGCGGCTCTGCCTGCGGGCCGGGGACAACCTACAGGTGGAGGAGTTCGACGTGGTGATCCTCGCGCTGCCGATCGATGCCTTCAAACGGGTTAGGTTTGCGGGAACGACCCTTGCAGACGCCATGCGGCGACACGTCGAGCATCACGATCACCCTGCTCACTATTTGCGGGTCAGCGTACTGCTCGATCGACCCGTTCCCAGCCTGCCAGGTGACGATGCCTACCTCATGCTCGATGCCTTTGGTGGCACTTGCCTCTATGTGGAGTCGGCCCGCGATCCGTGCGGTTCCCACGGGGTGCTCGGCTGGCTGCTCGGCGGAGCCGCAGCCGTCGAGATGGCCGTGCTATCCGACGAGGCCCTCGTCGCCGCCGTGCTCGGCTCCCTGCCGGCACCGCTGGCTGCCTGTCGCGATCACGTGGTGGAATCTCGCGTGCATCGCTGGACGGGGGCAGTCAGTGCTCTCCCCGGCGGGTGGGTGCGCCGGCCAGCCGACCTCCGTCACCGGCCGTCACCGGTCCACCGGGGGCTGTTCGTCGTCGGAGACTATCTGTATGACTCGACGCTGAACGGAGTCTTCGACTCTGCTGAGCATGTGGCCGACTGGGTCACGGCCGAGTCTCTGGGCGCCCGTCTTTCGGCCCGGGCAACACCGTTCATCAAGCCCACGGAGGCGTCGCATTGATCGGCCGTGATATCGATGAGGCTGGTGACGACGTGGTGGCTCTTGCCGGCCTGCCGGCGGACACGTCGCTGCGGCACATACCGCTGGCCTGTGGCGAACACCTGCTGCTGCTCGTCGTGCGGTGTGAGAACGAAAGCGACGGACAGTTGACCACGGAGGCTGGGCTGCTCACGAAGACCGCATCGGATTGGGTTGCCGCCGCTCCTCAACCGTGTGGAGGGCTGCTGCCCGTCGTGACGGTGCCGTTGTATGGCTGCCATGTCGCCGTGACCCCAGGCCGGGCTGCCGTGCTCGGGCCGCCCGCTCGGCTGGACGGGCTGGCTGCGGCCGTCATCGAGTTTGCGAATCGTGAGGCGGAACTCCGCCAGCTTGAGCGGCGGTGCACAGACCTCCTGGAATCACTCAACGATGACGCCCACCACGCCTTCCAGTTCGACACGCAGTCGCTCGGTCACCGCGATATGTTGGCAGCCCGGTTTCGTGAGGCGGTGGCGGTCCGGGTGCAGCTGGCTCTCGCCGCGCCGACAGTGCATGCGGCTGCGGTGCACCCGCCCACCCTTGCCAGCCAGCTCGGTGAGCGACTGCGGGATCGAACCCGGCTGGTCGAGCGACACGAGTTTGCCATCGAGCGGGCGGAACTTGCCGAGCGGTTCTACGAGGCCTCTGGTCAGCGGGCCGCTGACTTCGGCATCGCGCGTCGGCAAATGGGACTGGAGTGGGCGATCGTGGTGCTCCTCGTCATCCAAACCGTCCTGCTCATCATCGACATTCTCGCCGGGAGGGCGGCGACGTGAGCCACCCGACGGCGTCTCGGCAGGCCTCGATCGATGTGCTGCGGGCAGTGGCGATCGTGCTGATGGTCGTGGTGCACTTCGTCGAGAACCTGTCAGGTTGGTACGACGGCGGCAGCAGTCCATTCGAGGGCGTGCATCGCGTCTGGTGGCTGCCGACTGGGTTTGCGGCGCCAGTGTTCACGTTTCTCTCGGGCATGAGCTACCGCCAGTGGGTCCGGGGGCAGGTGCGTCTCGGTCAGTCCGATGAGTCGATTTCCAAGCAAACCGTGCGTCGCGGCCTGTTCCTGATCGGACTCGGGTTTGTCTTCAACGTTTTCGTGTGGCTCCCGGAGGATGTCTTCAATTGGGACATCCTCACGCTCATCGGTTTCAGCCTGCTCGTGCTCGACGTCGCAAGGCGGGTGCCGGGGTGGGTGGTGGTGATGGGAGCATTTTGTATCGTCGCTGTGAGCCCGGCGCTGCGGGTTGGCGCAGACTATGCCGCCTTTTGGCGGGCCGGCTACTTCGACTACGACTTCACCCTCGCCGATGTGCTGCTCGGCTGGCTTGCCGTGGGATATTTCCCGGTCTTTCCCTGGCTGGCGTTTCCGTTGCTCGGTCATGCAATGGCGGCCCGGCTTTTCGAAGAGAGAGTGGGTGAGCGATCGCTGCGAATCGCCTTGGCCGGGGGAGTGGGGATCCTGGCCTCCCTCGGCATGATCCTGACGTGGGAGATGTTGCCTGTCGCCATCACCGGAGAATCAGCCCGTGGCTGGACGATGTTTCCGGCATCGACGGCCTACTGTGTCGGAACGCTCGGCACAGTCACGCTCGCTGCGGCTTTGCTGCATCCGCTGCTCGATGGGGAACGTGACCGATGGGCCTGGCTGCTGCAATGGGCGACACCGCTCAGCCGGCATGCGTTGTCGATCTACCTCCTGCATCATGCCGTTCACATCTGGCCGCTCTGGGCCTGGGGAGCCGCGACCAGTGGGGAGACGACAGGGCTGTGGCAGGTGGCGATGCCTCCGGCGGCAGCCCTCGGCCTCGCGGTGGCGTTTCTCGTCGTCGCCGCGATCCTCTTTCGCTGGATCGATCAGCGGCGGATCCCGTCGGCAGAGTCACTCATGCGGTGGGTGTGCGACTGACGTGCAATCGATACCGACCATCGCCCTGACCAACGTGGATCAGGTGGTGTGACCGCCGCGGACGGCCTGGAAGGGCGCGGCCGAGGTCTCGGCGGTCGGCACGTCTCGCGCCGTCCCGCCCGGCGGTGCAGGTTCGACGGCCGGGCCTTGCGGAGCGATGCTCGGCTTGGGCTGCGGAGCGGGCCGCGTATCGGTGGCTGACGGCTTGGCCTCCGGGGCTGAGATCGGCTCGAGGCTGCTCTCCACGGGCTTCTCGGCCCGCACGGCAGCCGCTGCTTCGGGATCAACGTGCTTCAGATCAGAACCACCCCATCCTTCGGGAGCCTTCGTTGCCGCTGGAGCGGGCATTTCGCTGAAGGTCTTCGGTGCCGTTGCAGGAGTCGGCGATGCGGGGGGGCTGGTCGGCCGGGCCGCTGCTGCCGGAGCCATCGGCTGGGCCTGGGCCGCCGCGGCAGGCAGTGGGTTGCCGCACGGATCGAGCGGCACCTTCATCACCACCGTCCGTGGCTTTCGCACGGTGTAGGTATACGGCACCTGCTTCTCGACCGTCCGGGGCACCTGCATCGTCCGCTGTTCGGCGACGTATTTGCAAACCTGAACGCTCACCGGCTCCACTCGCTCCTCGGTGACGTACTTACACACCTGCACGGGCACTTGGCGAACCTGCTCCTCGGCGACCATCCGCATGGTCTGCACGGGAACCTTGTTATCGACTCGCTCGACCACCTTGCGAACCGTCTGCACAGGTACCTGGCGGACCTGCTCTTCGGCGACCATTCGCATCGTCTGCACGGGCACCTGCTGAACCACCTGCTCATCGACGTAGCGAACGGACTGCACGGGCACGCGGCGGGTCACGACGCGGTTGACCATCGTCGTCTGCGGCACTTGAACCGGGGTGTAGGTGGGCTGGTAAACGCGATTGACCTGGTTGACCACCGCCCCGGGGGTCATTGCCCAGGCGTAGCCGCCCCGCTGCCACTGCATGAGGCCGTTGTAGGGATTGACGGCCCATCCACCAGGCACCCACCCGAGCTGGGCCGTGCCGGGTGTCACCATCGGCGTGACCGTATCGACAGCCTGCGTGCCGACCGAGTAGGCCGTGTGCATCGTGGTGACTGGCTCGGCAACGGTGTAGGCCTCCTCGCGTTCGCTCGTCTCGTAGACGGGCCGCCGTACCGTGCTCACCTGCTGCTGCATGGCCGTCTCGTAGATCGGCTTCATGACGGTGTAGCGCTCTTCGCGGGTACTCGTCTCGACCACGTCGCGGACGACGTCATAGCTGCGATCGACGACCTGCGTTTCATAGACAGGCTTCATGACGGTGTACCGTTCCTCACGGGTCTGGGTTTCCCATACCGGACGCTGCACCGTGTAGCGACGCTCCTGCGTCTGTGTCTCCCAGACCGGCTTTTGCACGGTGTAGGTCTTGGTGTCATAGACGGTTTCGTAGGTGACGCGATAGGCCGTCACCTGCTCTTCGTCATAGAAGGTTTGAACGTCGAGGCGGTAGGTCTGGGTCGCCACTGGAGCAGCGACCGCATCACCGCAACACTGGGCCTGAGCCGTCGCCACGAAGAGCGACGCCTGCGGCGCGAACGCGACGAGGGCACACAAAACGAGCCGCAGGCAACTGGCCTGAGCAGACGACCGGGCGTCGAACACCCGGAGGGCACCGGAAACGGACATGGGCGATCTCCTCCAAAAAACGGTGCTTCGAGACTAATCCCCGATACGCAGGCTTCAAGCGAAAGGTTGAGAAAAAATTGGCTTTTTTTCGGGAAAAAGCCCCCCTTGGCCCGCACGAACGGTGTAACTGCTCCATCTTATGGCTCGCGGCAAACGACGGCGAAAGATGGGGGCACTGCGGCTGCAGGCTAGGTCGCCTTGTCGATAAGGTGCCGTTCCCGCGTTGTCAGCCGGGCGACCGCTGGAATGCGGTACCGGATGCCATCGGTGTCGGTGATCAGGACCGAGTCGTCCCCGCAGCGGACAATGTCGTCGGCATGAGCGACTTTGAACCGCCGTGGTCCGCGATCCGTCGCCACGGTCCAGTCTGCCGGTTCACCATCGGAAACGCCTTCGATGCGGTCGATGACCGGCAGGAACTCACGCACCGACAGTTCCCGTTCGAGGGTCGTGCGCAACGGTTCCGGCGCGGTCTCGAGCGACTCGATCCAGGCCAACTCCGTCCCGTCTGTGGCAATGATCGCCACGGCGCCCTGGGGAGCTGAAACCGGAAAGGCGTGGATGACGTCGACGTTGTCATGCATGACGCCGTCGCTCCCCGTGAACCGCAGCCTGCCGTGGCCTGACTGTTCAAGCCGATAGGACGCGAAGGCAGGGAAATCACCGGGCGGAGGAACGGGTGAGGCAGTCATCGGTGTCCCGGCGGTCTTCACCAGGTCTTGGAAGGATTGATATGGGGGCTGCTACGAAATCACCGCAGGCTGGTCGGCTTCCTTGCTCTGGGCGTGATACAGACGCGAGTAGGCGCCGCCGGTGGCGAGGAGGGCGTCGTGGCTGCCGCTCTCCACGATCCGACCGCCATCCAGCACGACGATCCGGTCGGCCCGCCTCAGCGTGGAGAGGCGGTGGGCGATCGCGATCGTCGTGCGGCCGGTCACGAGACGATCGATCGCCGCCTGGATGGCGGCCTCAGTCTCGACATCGACGCTCGAGGTTGCCTCATCGAGAATGAGGATGCGTGGGTCGACCAGTAGGGCTCGCGCGATCGAGAGCCGCTGCCGCTCACCTCCGGAAAGCGATCCGCCACGCTCACCGATCCGTGAGTCATAGGCCGCCGGCAGGGCAAGGATGAACTCGTGGGCTCCGGCGGCCCTGGCGGCCGCAACAATTTGTTCGCGAGACGCATCTGGGCAGCCGTAGGTAATGTTCTCGGCGACGGTTCCGAAGAAGAGGAACGGCTCCTGGAGCACACAGCCCAGGTTGCTGCGGTACTCCTTGATCGACACGTCCTTGAGGTCGATGCCGTCGATGCGGATCGAGCCACTCGATGGGTCGTAGAAGCGGCACACCAGATTGGCGAGCGTTGACTTGCCAGAGCCACTGGTGCCGACGAGCCCCACCATCTCTCCGGGCTCGATCGTGAGGTCGATGCCATGGAGAATCTCACGAGCGCCGTAGCGGAAATGGACGCCATCGATCTCGATCCGGCCGCGCACCGTCCCGAGCGGCACCGGGTGCGGCGGTTCCGCGACCGTCGGCCGACAATCGAGGATGTCGAAAATTCGCTGGGCGCTCGCCGCGGCCCGTTGCGTCGCGGGAACCATGTGGATCATCGACTCGACGCGGGTGTAGAACCGGGTGATGTAGGCGAGGAACGCCGTCAGGCCGCCGACGGTGACCGTGCCCCCGAAGACGAGCCAGGCTCCCGCCGCCCACACGACGAGCGTGCCAAGTTCGCTGAACAGGCTGACCAGGGGGCCGAAAAACGACCAGGTGACGTTGACGCGGTCGTTGGCATCGAGCACGCGGTCATTGGCCACCTTGAAACGCTCGATTTCCCGGTGCTCCTGGGCAAACGCCTTGACGACCCGGATTCCCGGAATCGTGTCGGCCAGCACGCTTGTCATGTCGGCCCAGGCGATGCTGGCGCGGCTGAAGCCCCGGCGGAGCCGGGCCCGCACCGTGTAGGCGAGCCACACGACGAACGGAAAAGGCACGAGCGTCACGGCCGCAAGCAGCGGATTGAGCGTGACGAGAACCACAGCCGTGAGCGCAACGAGCAGCACGTCGGAGACGAAGGTGAGCACGTTTACCGACAAAAACAGGTTGATCCGGTCGGTGTCGTTGCCCACCCGTGCCATGAGATCGCCCGTACGTTTGCCCGAGAAAAAATCGAGCGACAACGACTGGAGATGGGCATAGGTGCTGACCCTAAGGTTGGCGGCGATCCGCTCGCTCACCCAGGCCAGCGTCCAGGTACGGGCCCATGACAGGAGCCAGGCCAGGGTGGCGGCGAGCAGCAGTCCGCCGAGATACCACCAGACGGTGGAGAAGGGCACCGGAGCGCCTTGTTGCCTGGGGATCAGCACTCGGTCGACGAGGGGCATCGTCAGGTATGGAGGCACGAGCGCTGCAGCGGTGCTTGCCAAAGAGAGGAGGCCCCCCACGACTGCCATGCCCAGGTAGGGGCGGGCGAAGCCAGTCAGGCGAATCAACGATTTCCACGAGGCTCGCGGCCCGCTCTCCCCGTCTTCGTCGTCAAGGGCCTTGGATGGTGGAGCCGCGATCGTTCGTGCGGCCTCGCCAGGGCGGGGGGCTTCGGCCCCGGGTCGCCCATGAACCAACTGGTCAAATGCATCTTCGAGCGCATGCACCCCCTTGGCCCGGGCGGCCGTGAATCTCCACTGTACGGCGACCCGACCGGCCTGCAGGAGTTCGATCCGGCCGACGGCGGCTCGAAGGTGGACGTCGAGTTCGGCGGTCGCGTCGACTGGCCACTCGAAGGGGTGGCCATCCGGCGGTGGCCGGCCGGTCTCCGGATCGTCGGAGAGCAGGCGGTGGGGGGTCAGAACGATCCAGCCATCGGCAAAACGGAGGGCTGCGTCGAGGTCGAAGCGGCATGATGCCAGCACCGGTTCGTCCTGCCCGACGGCAAACCGTGCAGGAACGCCCGCCACGGGGGCAACCGGGAGACGCCCCGGAGAGGCGGTCGTCATCGACTCCGACGGCTGGGGCGGTGGCGGAATTGACGGGCTGGAGCGGGCTGTCAAGAGAAACCGTGGGAAGCGGTTGGGAGGGTGTTCGCGGGGCTCAAACGGCTTGTTTGGCGGAAATTGCGTGGTTTTCCGAACGTCCTTAGAGTACCGTAGGGAAAGGTTTTCGTCGCGGGCCGCGGCTGCAAGGCCGATGCACAGAGGACCACCGGGAAATTTTTACGACCTGCCTGCCAACCGGCAGTCATTTTGCAAGAACGATTGTCAATCTTTCCATGACGCGTAGCGGCGGGGCCTGGGCCCACCAGCCAGTTTCCAGCATTCGGCCACGCTTTCGATTCCTGTCGAACGTCTGGCACGGCGAATGCACCTCAGGCCAATGGAATCACTCCGAAAAAGTTTCGCTTTGGCCACATCCGGCACGTAGACTTTTTCGGGCAGCGACTTCCCGCCCGATCGTCCTTCTCCACGTCGAGAAATCCGTCCCACCCATGGCCCTCTTGGCAGGCCTGAGATCGGTCAGTTCTTTCCCGTTCATGTGCCGCCCGGGCGACGCGCCCGAGTCGCACGATGTCGATTCGCGTGTCCTTTCCCCGATGTGTCGCCGGAGTGTCCGGCGGCCGAAGCGGCACGCCTGTCCCAGCCCCGAGCACGCGTCTGCGAAGGGTGATGAGAGCACGCTCCAGCGTCCATGAAAATCTGTTCGCTCAAGGTTCTCCGCGGTCCGAATCAATGGGCATCGTTTCCGGTCCTCGAGGCGCTTGTCGATCTGGGGCCGCTCGAGGATTTTCCGTCGCACACCCTGCCGGGCTTCAACGAGCGCATCATGGCATGGCTCCCGACGATGATCGAGCATCGCTGCACCATCGGCGAGCGAGGTGGCTTCTTCGAACGGCTTCGCACGGGAACATGGCTGGGGCATGTGCTCGAGCATGTCACGCTGGAACTCCAGACGTTGGCCGGAACGCCCGTCGGCTATGGGCGAGCCCGGGAGACGGCGACCCGCGGCGTGTACTGGGTGGTGATTGAATACAAGGAAGAGGCCTTTTCGATCGATTGCCTCCACGCGGCCCACCGACTCCTTCAGGCCGCCATCGACGACACGCCGTTCGACATGCCGGCCGAAGTGGCCGGCCTCAGGAAACGGCTACTCGACGTGCAGCTCGGCCCAAGCACGCGGTCGATCGTGAATGCCGCCGTGGCCCGCGGTATTCCGGCCCGCCGGCTCACGGACGGTTCGCTCGTGAGGCTGGGGCAGGGGGCTAAGCAACGCCGGATCATCGCCGCGGAGACCGACAGCACGTCGGCCGTCGCCGAGGCGATCGCCCAAGACAAGGAACTCACCCGCACGCTCCTCGAAGAGGTCGGCGTACCGGTGGCGGAAGGCCGACCGGTCGCGGACGCCGCCGACGCCTGGGCGGCCGCCCAGGAAATCGGCGCCGCCGTCGTCGTGAAGCCACGCGACGGAAATCAGGGGCGGGGTGTGTCGGTCAATCTCAAGACCCGTGAGGAGATCGAGCGGGCCTGGCACATCGCCCGTGCCGAATCATCGGCCATCGTTGTCGAACGGTTTGTCCCGGGAGCCGACTACCGTCTTCTCATCGTTGGTGGGAAGCTCGTTGCCGCGGCCCATCGGCGGCCGCCGATGGTGATCGGCGACGGCGTTTCTACCGTGCGTCAACTCGTCGACCGGGTCAACGAGGATCCGCGGCGGTGCGGCGACCATGCCTGTTCATTGAGCCCCATCGTGATCGATGCGGTAGCCCTGGCGGTGCTGGCGGAGCAGGGACTCGATCCGCAGGGTGTGCCCGAGCCCGAGCGGACAGTCTTCCTGCGAAACAACGCCAACCTGAGTACGGGGGGCACCGCCGAGGATGTCACCGACATCGTGCATCCTGACGTGGCGGCCCGAGCCATCGACGCGGCCCGCATCGTGGGGCTCGACATCGCCGGCATCGATATCGTGGCCGATGATATCGCCGTCGCCCTCGAGGAACAGCAGGGCGCGATCATCGAGGTCAACGCCAGCCCCGGGCTGCGGATGCACCTTGAGCCGACAGAGGGCACGGCACGGGACGTTGGGGCGGCAATCGTCGACACCCTGTTTTCCCCGGGAGACGAGGGCCGTATTCCGGTCGCTGCCGTGACCGGCACCAACGGCAAGACGACGGTGGTCAGGTTGCTCTCGCATCTCGCGGCGACCGGTGGGGCCACCGTGGGCACGACCTGCACGGAGGGTGTGTTCGTCGGCAACCGGACGATCGACACTGGTGACTGCAGTGGCCCGCGGAGCGCCCGTCGCGTGTTGGCCCATCCGTCCGTCACCACGGCCGTGCTCGAGACGGCCCGCGGTGGCATTCTCCGCGAGGGCTGCGGCTTCGACTTCTGTGACGTTGCCGTCGTGACCAACATCGGCAGCGGCGACCACCTCGGGATGGATGGTATCGACACACCCGAACGGCTGGCCTGGGTGAAGGGGGCGATCGTTGCCGCCGTGCGACCGGGCAAGGGCACCGCGGTCCTTAATGCCGCCGACCCGCTGGTGGTTTCGATGAAGAAGTGGTGCAAGGGGCAGGTGGTCTACTTCGCCCTCGATCCGCAGGAACCGATCATCGTGGAGCATCTCGCCCAGGGAGGCCTTGCCGCGACGGTCCGCGAGGGCTGGATCGTTCTGTGCGATGGTCCCCGCGAGACGCGACTCGCCCACCTGGATCGCGTGCCGCTCGTGCACGGAGGCATGGCAAGCTTCCAGGTCGAGAATGTGCTGGCGGCTGCGGCCGCGGCCTGGCGGCTCGGCGTGCCGCTGGAACTGGTGCGGATCGGTCTGGAAAGTTTTGCCAGTGGCGCGGCCGGGTCCCCGGGCCGCTTCAATCTGCTGGAGATGAAGGGCGCCACGGTCGTGATCGACTACGGCCACAACATCGGAGCGCTCGAGCAGATGTGCCGGGTGGTCGAGAATCTCCCCGGCGGTCGCAGGTTCGCCGTCTATTCAGCCGCGGGCGACCGGCGGGATGAGGACTTGCTCACCCAGGGTCGGCTGCTCGGCGCGACGTTTGATCGAGTGCTTCTCTACGAAGATGCCTATGTCCGCGGCCGACAGCCGGGTGAGATCACCCGGCTCTTGTCGCAGGGGGCAACCGAGTCTTCCTCCGGCCGAGCCCGGGAGGTTGCCTTTGGCGGGACATGGCTGGAGTCGACTGCCAAGGCGATCGAATCGCTCGTCGCCGGTGATGTGCTCCTGCTTCAGGCTGATTCGATCGAGCAGACGATGGCCTGGTTGGCCAGCCAACAGGCCGTTGCACTGCGGGAGACGAGCGTTCGGGAGATTCTTAACCCGACGACTGGGCAGGAGCAAGCCGCTGCCGTTCGGCCGGATGAGTCACTTCAGCCCGGGACGACGATCAAGCGCTCCACGCACGCCTAGCTGTTCGGGATGCCGGGCGATCTTGTCGGTAAACACCCGCACGTCGTTGACGATCGGCCGGAGTTCCTTCGTGATCCGATTGACATTGGCGGCGGCCTGCGCCAGTTCCTCGTAGACCTGTGGATCTCGAACCAGCCGCCCGAGCGTGCCCTGCGACTCATTGAGTGACTTGGTGAACACGACGGCCTGTGAGAGCACCTCGTCGAGCCGGCCGATCGTGGTGTCGAGTTGGGCCACCATCTGCTCCCCCCGTTCACCGAGAGGACGGGTGAGGCCCTCGAGGTTGCGGAGGTTGCGGTCGGCCGAGTCGAGCGTGGTGCCGATACCCTGCACCGATGACCTGAGGTCGGCGAGGACTGCCGGCATTTCGGTGATCGTGGCCTTGAGCTTCTCACGAGCATTGGGGTCGCCCATGACATCGTTGATGTTGTTCATCGCCAGGCTGAAGGAATCGAGCGCCGCCTCGGTCTTCCCGACCATCCGTTCGAACGAGTCATCACCGCCAAGAAAGAGGCGATCGAGGTTGGTGGAGAGCTTCGAAACCGACCCGCTCGCCTCGGTCAGCGAGTCGAGCGTGGCGCTGAACTTGGGCTCGAGTGTCGCGAAAATCTCGAATGGGTCGCGGGCCACCTGCCCCACGAGCACTTCCTCGGGAGCGACCCGCTGCCGCGGGGGCACGATGCGACCCGGGACAAGTTGGATCTCGGCGTCACCCAGCAGCGTGGTAACGATCCGCGGCTGTTCGTCCTTGTAGATCGGCACGTAGGAGTCGATGTCGGCGACCACGCTCACGCCCCCCCGCTCATCGAGCTGCACCTTCGACACCCGGCCCACGAGGATCCCGTTTTTCCGCACCGGGGTGCCGTCAGACACACCGCGGGCGTCGGCGAAGCTCAGCTTGAGCGGGTACGTGGCCTGCACCAGCGAAGGCAGATCACCAAAGAGTACGATCAGGATGCCGGCGATGATCGCCGTCGCGAGCACCATCACACCGACCCGGAACTGCATCACCCGGTCGTTCATGCCGTCTCCTCCGAATCCTCGCCGCGCTCAGCGGCGTTCTCGGCCCGACCCTGCTCCTCCTGCATCTCAGTCAGCCGGCCCCCGGCGCGGCCTTCGACGAATTGCCGAATCCGCGGATCCCGTGATCGACCGAGTTCCTCGGGTGTTCCATCGAACACGATCTGGGGAGCGTCCGGGCGCAGCCGGAAGGCGGGGTAGAGCATGATGATGCGGTCGCCCACCTTGCGGGCGGTGTGCATGTCGTGGGTGACAACGACACTCGTCACCCGCGGCCGCTCGCGGACTCGGAGAATCAATTCGTTGATCACATCACTCATGATCGGGTCGAGGCCGGTCGTGGGCTCGTCGTAGAGGATGAGGCTCGGGTCGAGGGCCAACGCCCGGGCCAGGCCGGCTCGCTTCCGCATGCCACCCGAGAGTTCCATCGGCTTTTTTCGCAGGGCCGACCGGGGAAGCCCGACCTCGTCGGTGAGCGCTGCCACGATGCCGCTGATTTCAGCGGCTGTGATTCGCGTGTGTTCGCGGAGCGGGAAGGCGATGTTGTCGGCAATCGTATAGCTGTCGAAGAGGGCCGCGCCCTGAAAGACGAAGCCGTAGCGGGTGCGGAGGTGGGCCAACGCCCGGTCGCTCATCCGGGAAAGGCTCTGCCCCTCGAAGTGGACGTCGCCGGTGGTCGGGCGGATGAGGCCGATCATCGTCTTGAGGAGCACCGTCTTGCCGCAGCCGCTCTCGCCGAGGATCACGACCGTCTGTCCCTCCGGGATTGAGAGACTGATGTCGCGGAGTACCTCCTGCTGGCCAAACCGGACCGAAAGCCCCATGATCTCGAGCAGTGCCGGCGCGGGGGCCTCGGCGGTCGGTCTCGGGGCTGTGGCGGTGGCGGGCACGGGGAATGCTCCTAGAGGAGTTTGCGGGGGCCTTCCGGCCGGAAGAAGTCGTGGACGTTGTTCAGCCAGATCCCCAGGAACAGGTCGAGCACGAGGATCATGATGAACGAGTGGACGAAGGCATTGGTGGCGGCCCGC
This sequence comes from Candidatus Kuenenia stuttgartensis, assembly GCA_945883745.1. Classification (GTDB taxonomy): domain Bacteria; phylum Planctomycetota; class Planctomycetia; order Pirellulales; family UBA1268; genus CACORA01. Next base: position 298 of record CAMCYH010000080.1, on the reverse strand, counting down.
CCCACGCCCTCGGCTCCCTGGTCGCAGTGGAAGCCATGATGGCAACTCACCAGGGCGATGGCAGCGCCAAAGAAGAAACTCTTGAAGATGCCCGTCAGAAAGTCGAAGGCATCGACATACTCACGCGAGTTGGCCCAGTAATGGTGATAGTCGATGCCGAGGATGCCGTGCGAGTAGAGGTAGCCTCCCAGCACGCCCATGAAGTCGGCCATGATCGTGAGTGTGGGGATGAGCACCAGGCAGCCGAGGAAGCGGGGCACCACCAGGTAGTAGAGCGGGTTGGCTCCCATGCTCTCCA
>CAMCYH010000079.1 GCA_945883745.1 Candidatus Kuenenia stuttgartensis | reverse complement strand
GCGCCTGGCGGCTGAGTTTGCGTTGCACATGCCCAGCACCGGGCGCAAGCCCGGTGGCTGTTGCGGCGCTGACCCGCGGATCAGCCTGCCGAGCGAGTGATAATCATTGCTGCGAGGATGATGACGGTCAGCATTCCAGCGGCCACCAGAACCCAAAACGCCATGGGCTGACCGGCGATCGTGGTCGACAGGAACGCCTTCAGCCGTCCCAGCAGGTCGTCACCGCTTCCAGACCGCGATGGCTTCGTTCGCATCACCACACGCGGCCTGGTTTGAGGAGCCCCACCCGGTTGGATGGTGACCGCCGGGGCCTGGTGTGCGGCAGGCTGCGGCCTGGGGCCCGGTGGCTGGGCGAAGCCGGGAGGAAGCCGCGGGCCTTCTTCCCGCCGGCGGATCACGCTCGACTGGTCGCTCAGCCCGGAGCCACTGGCCGAACTGATCTTTGAGCCGCTGACTGAATCGTCGACCAGGATCCGCGAGCCGAACTGGGAAGACCCGAGACTCGAACCAGTCTGTGACGCGGCCGCAGAGGGGCCGGCGACCGCTGGCCGACGAATCACCGACGAGCCACTGCCGGACCGCCGTGTCACCGCCGGCCGCTGCGGAGAAACTGCCCCCTGCCCCCCGCCGTGCCGTACGAGCCAGGCCTGAAGTGAGTCAGACACCTCCTTGGCCGTTTGGGGACGGGCAGCTGGATCCTTCTGCATCATCTGAAAATAAAATTCGACGAGATCGGCGGGCACTTCGGGCCGCTTCTCGAGTGGGCTCGGGGGCTTCGAATGAATCTGGGCCTTGAGCCGATCCTTGATTGATCCCGCCCCAAAGGGTGCGGTGCCGACAAGCAGATAGTAGAGGGTGCACCCGAGCGAGTAGACGTCGGCCCGTCGGTCGGCCCGATGACTGTCGGTGGCCTGTTCTGGCGCCACATAGTCGGCCGTGCCGAGCGTCTTCTCTTTGAATTCCATCGTGATCGAACCAGCCTCGTCATCGTCGGCACGGGTCTTGGCCAGGCCGAGGTCGAGCACCTTGATCGTGCCATGCACGTCGAGCATGAGGTTAGCCGGCTTGATGTCACGGTGGACGAATCCGTGGTCGTGGGCATAGTGCAGGCCGAGAGCCGCCTGGCGGACGCAATCGACGGCCGCGGCCACGTCGAGCGGCCCCTCCTGCTTGACCTTCGCATGAAGATCGATGCCGTCGATGTACTCCATCACCATGAAGTGGATTTTGCCGTCCGCCGCCGAGTCGAGATCGATCACGTGGGCGATGTTGGGGTGGCTCAGCCGTGCCGCGGCCTGTGCCTCGCGCTTGAATCGTTCGAGATACGTGCCGTCCTGTACCCGCTTCGTGGGGAGCACTTTGATCGCCACGTCGCCGCCGAGCGTCGTGTGTCTCGCGAGATAAACGCTCCCCATGCCCCCGGCCCCGAGCAACTCGCGAAGCGTATATTTGCCGAGTGTAAAGCCCTTCGACCGGCCCTTGCGGAGCTGGGCGAGTTGCCAGCGGGTGATGAGATCCTGGGCGAGCAGCGTCTCGACGAGTTCCTCCGGCACCGGTCCGGTCTCGTCGATAAAGGCGGCGATCATCGGGTCGATTTTCTCGGCGGGCACGAGGCTGCTGGCCCGGAGTGTCTTGAGGAAATCGGGTGTGGTCTGGGGCGAGTCGGTCACGAAAGCCAGCCGGAAGTGGAAGTCGGAAAACCGTCTTTGTATCGTACCGTACGCATGAACGTCGTGCTCTTTACGCGTCGCGGCTGTCACCTGTGTGAGCGGGTGGAAGATCTGCTCGCCAGCCACTCCGTGGACGCGGTGGTCATCGACGTCGATGTGAGGCCCGAGGATGCGGCCCGCTACGGTATGCGGGTGCCCGTACTCGAGGTGGATGGCATCGACGTACTGGAGGGGCGGATCGACGAGGCAGCGCTTGTGGCGGCACTGGGCATACGGTAGGTCAGGCCTCAGCCTGGCCTATAAATCGCAGGGAAGGCCGCGGCGAGTGAGGGCCTCGGCGAGGGCTGTGGCTGACGTAAAGACTTCCGCGTCCCAGCCGGCTGCCCGGGCCGCGACCACGTGCGCTTCGATGTCGTCGGTGAAAAAGATCCGCTCGGGCGGGGCGCCCGCCATGCGGGCTGCCGTCGCAAAGATTTCCGGCTCCGGCTTGCGGCAGCCTACCTCGTGGCTCAGTACGACCGTATCGAAGCCGGTCGTGAGGACGCCGTAGTTGGCCACTTGCGTGAGGTGGCTCCAGTGTGGGTCGCAGGTATTCGAGAGGATGCCGAGGCCGCAGCCGGCACGGGAGAGCCTCGAGATCAGGGGCAGCATGTCGATCTTCAGCGAAAACATGTCGCTCACGGCATGGGCGAGCGCCGCCGCGTCGGGTCGGGTTCCCGTGCGGTGGCAAAACTCGGCATGAAACCCGCCCCAGTCGAGCGTCCCCCGCTCGACTGCGTCGTGCAGTCGCAGATCGAGCAGCACCTCGGCGACGACTGCCGGATCACCGCCACTGGTGGCAATGGCCTGCCTGATGGCGCGTTCGCGATCGAACGACACGAGCACCTGGCCCAGATCAAAGAATACGAATTCAGGTGGCATTTTGGGCGGCGTCTTCAAGGCTCTTGGAACATCCGGTATTCTGCCCGAAACTTGGCAAAACCTTCTACGGAACCACCGCGATGACCGTTCTGAACCGCTACAGCTCCCGGATCACACAGCCCCGTTCCCAGGGGGCCTCGCAGGCGATGCTGCTGGGCACCGGGCTGCAGCCGGCCGACCTCGACAAGCCGCAGGTGGGCATCGCAAGCATGTGGTACGAGGGAAACACCTGCAATATGCACCTCAACACCCTGGCGGCCAAGGTTCGCGAGGGCGTGGTCGCGGCGGGCATGGTGGGCATGCGGTTCAACTCGATCGGCGTGAGCGATGGCATCTCGATGGGCACCGAGGGGATGAGCTATTCCCTTCCGTCGCGTGACATCATCGCCGACTCGCTCGAGACGGTGATGCACGCGCAGTGGTACGACGCCCTCGTGGCGATCCCCGGCTGCGACAAGAACATGCCCGGCTGCCTGATCGCGATGGGCCGGCTCAACCGACCGGCGCTCATGGTGTATGGCGGCACGATCAAACCGGGGCACCTCGCCGACGGCACGACGCTCGACATCGTGTCGGCCTTCCAGTGCTACGGCGAATATGTGGCCGGCCGGATCGACGATGCGCGGCGTGGCGACATCGTCCGCCATTCCTGCCCAGGCGCCGGCGCCTGCGGCGGCATGTACACTGCCAACACGATGGCCACGGCGATCGAGGCGATGGGGATGGCCCTGCCCGACAGCGCCTCGATCCCCGCCGAGCACCCGGCCAAGCAGGAGGAGTGTCTCCGGGCCGGGGCGGCGATTCATCGGCTGCTCGAACTCGATCTCAAGCCCCGCGACATCATGACCCGCCGCGCCTTCGAAAACGCGATGGTCACGATCATGGCCCTGGGCGGTTCGACCAACGCCGTGCTGCATCTGATCGCGATGGCCCGGGCTGTCGAGGTCGATCTTTCGCCGGCCGACTTCCAGAAGGTGGCCCGGCGAATTCCCTACCTCGCCGACCTGAAGCCGAGCGGCAAGTTCGTGCAAGAAGACCTCCACTCGATCGGCGGCACCAGCGGCTTCATGAAGTACATGCTCGACAAGGGCCTCATGGACGGCGACTGCATGACCGTCACCGGCAAGACGCTGGCCGAGAACCTGGCGTCGAGCAAGGGGCTCAAGGAGGGCCAGAAGATCATCCGGCCGGTGGACGACCCGCTCAAGAAGACCGGCCACATCACGATCCTTCACGGCAACCTCGCCCCCGACTCGGCCGTCGCCAAGATCACGGGCAAGGAGGGCTCTCGGTTTCGCGGTCCGGCTCGTGTGTTCGACAGCGAGGAGGCGATGCTCGCATCACTCGAGCAGGGGGCGATTCAGCGGGGTGACGTCGTGATCATCCGCTACGAGGGGCCGAAAGGCGGCCCCGGCATGCCGGAGATGCTCACGCCCACCTCGGCGCTCGTCGGGGCCGGACTCGGGGCGGATGTGGCGCTCATCACCGATGGCCGATTCTCGGGCGGGTCACACGGGTTCATCGTGGGACACGTCGTCCCGGAGGCCCAGGAGGGCGGGCCGATCGCGCTGGTTCGCGATGGTGACATGGTGGAGATCGACGCCGATACAGCTGCGATCAACGCGGACGTGTCAGAGGAGGAGTTCGCGAAGCGGCGAGCCGCCTGGCAGGCCCCGCCGGCGAAGGCCACGCGGGGCATGCTCGCGAAGTACATCCGGTGCGTCGCTCCGGCATCCCGCGGATGCGTCACGGATGAATGACGCGAAGCAGGGCTCACGCTGTGAGTGACCTACTTGGGCACAGGCAGCGCCTCGATCGGCACGGGCGGTCCCGGTGCCACGACCGCGCCCGGCGGCAGTTGCTCGGCCGGTATCGGTGATCCGTAGACCGGACCGGCTGGTGCCGCCGCCGGTACGCCCACCATGCCCGTCGGCGGCTCGTAGTAGGGCTGAGGCTGCGAGAGGGGCGTCACGCCCAGGCGAGTCACGAGTTTCTCGAGCATCTTCTGCTCGAGCAGTGGATCACGGCCGAGTGGAATCCAGCCGATGGTGGGTGTGGGGCTGGCGACCGGTCGGGGCGCGTCACCGACCTGTTGGCCGAGCGTCGGCAGCGGCGTGCCGTAGCGGTAGAGCGAATCGTCATTGCGAAACGAGGCGGCACCGGTCGTGGTGTGCATCGGTCGGGGGAGGTTTTCGAGTTCTTTGTTGACGATCACCTCGATCCGCCAGCCGGCCGGGTCCGGGATCAGCCGCATCGTGGCGGAGCGGCGGATCGATTGCAGCGTGCTCTCGAGCCGCTCGCGAAAGCCGACGGAGTCTCGCCGCCAGGGTTCCAGCAACGTCGCTCCGGTCTGAGGGTAGGTGTCGATCCGGCCCTCTGTGGGCACGCCGTTGGCGAAGACCACCCGCTGTTCCGACTGCACTTTGAAGTAGTCGTCGGTGACATCCACCATCTTCAGCCAGATGCCCTCCGCATCGACTGGCGGGATGACGACGGCGTTGCTCGGCGACGGAGGTGGCCCGGGAAGTGCGGGGCCGCCCGGGCCAATGATCGCGCCGGGAGGCAGCGGTGCGAATGGATCGGGCTGCACGGGGGCGGGCAGCATTCCCTGCGCGGCCGCAAGGGCGGCGCTGCCAACGAAGGCGGCCGCAACGAGGATGCGAACGAGCGTGAGCCTGACATTAAACATGCCGCGGGATGGTCGAGAATCCCGCAGCCCCGCTCAAGGCCAAAAACTCCGGCTGAAAGCCCCGCCAGCGGCGCCGGCTGGTGCGTCATCCCGCGGGTTTGCGGCTTGCTTCACGAAACCCTCTCCATCCTGGCCTCGGGTTTCTTGGCGAACATCCGTTCGCTCTTGGAGGCCCGCCCTCCAGGCGGGCAGTGCGGGGTAGCGCAGTTATGCATTCCACGCAGCGCCGGCCGGTCCATCACTCAGCCCCGGGCGCGAGCCCGGGGGCCCTGCAGCGGTCAACGACTTACGACACCGCCCCGATTGTGTTTACCAGTTGCGTGAACCGGCGGGCGTAGCGGGTGTGCGAGGTGTGCAGATGTTCGCCCTGCGAGATAAACCGCATCCGGTCATTGCGGGCCAGGCCCCCGCCTTTAAGGATCTGTTCGAATGGGGCCCGGTCGTTTGCGTACACCACCAGCAGCTTGTGCTCGTCGAGTTGCACCTCGATCGGCAGGTCCGGGTGCATGATTGCGATCCCCGAGCAGCCATCGTGAAGGAGCAGGTCTTCGAAGTCCCAGAGCATGCTCTCGAGAACGAGCTGCTCCATGCCTTCGCGGGTAAACTCGGTGCGGGCCGGTCGCCTGTCGGTGGACTCCTTGTCATGCGAGGTTTCGAGCACCACGTCGACCGTGTCGCCAAGGGGCTCGAGCAGCTGGAGAAACGTGTCGAAAAGCTGTTCGCTGGAGACGGCCGCGATGATGGCCGGAAGCTTGGAGCCGGTATGGGGGTCGGTGTAGGCGTCAAACCGGTAGCCGGCCTGGGGCACAACATCGAGCTGCCAGCCGGGCCGGACAGCGTCGGTGAGCGTGAAGCCGCCGTAGTGGCGACGGGCGAGGTGGGCCTCGAGGGTCGTGCGGTCGGGTCGGACGACGGCGACGGCCGGTGACGGCGTCGCGTCGAGGGGCTGATCACGATCGTCGCCGGGGAAAATCTGTGGATAAGGCATGGTGCGGATGGGCCGAAGGGTTCGCAGGGTGGTTGCCTTGCCAGGCCGCGTGGCTGCAAGTCCCTCAACCTTAGGACACGGTTTTGCCCCGTGCGGACGAATCCCGCAGCGCCGTTTCCGCAAAACGGGGACGAGCGTTGCCCTCTTCCGGCCAATTGCCGCATAATCCGCCGTTTCCTCGGAGAAAGCCGCGTCATGGACGGAAAAATCGTTGCCACCGGGATCACCTTCGACGACGTTCTCCTCGTGCCCCGGTATTCGGAGGTGGTGCCGTCGGAGGTCGATGTGTCGACCCGGCTCACGCGGGGCATCCGGCTCACCATCCCGATCGTGAGTTCGCCGATGGACACGGTCACCGAGAGCGAGATGGCGATCGCCCTGGCCCAGGAGGGTGGCCTGGGTGTGATTCATAAAAACCTCTCGATCGAGCGGCAGGCCGAGGAGGTCGACAAGGTCAAGCGAAGCGCCAACGGGATCATCATGGACCCAGTCACGCTCCCGCCGGCGGCCACGGTCGCCCGGGCCCGGGAGGTGATGGATCAGTTCAATATTTCAGGCGTACCGATCACGGCCGACGGCAAGAAGCTCGTGGGGATCATCACCCGCCGCGACCTGCGGTTCTTGGAGAGCGGCGAAACGCCCGTCGCCGAGATCATGACCCGTGAGGGACTCGTAACGGCCACGGGCAACGTGTCGCTCGACGAGGCTGAAAAAATTCTCATGGCCAACAAGGTCGAGAAACTGCTGCTCGTCGATGCCGGCGGCCTGCTCACCGGGCTGATCACGATCAAAGACATCGACATGATGAAGCGGTTTCCCAACGCCTGCAAAGACCGGCAGGGGCGGCTTCGGGTCGGGGCGGCGGTGGGCGTCTTCGACTACGAGCGGGCCGAGAGCCTGATCGCCAAGGGGGTCGACATGCTCGTGGTCGACTCGGCCCACGGTCATTCCTCCAACGTGATGGAGACGGTGGCTGCGATCAAGAAACGCTGGGAGATCGAGGTGGTGGCGGGCAACGTGGCCACCCGTGAGGGCTGTCGCGATCTCATCAAGGCCGGGGCCGATGGCGTGAAGGTGGGCATCGGGCCGGGCTCGATCTGCACCACGCGGATCATTTCGGGCGTGGGCGTGCCGCAGATTTCGGCGGTCTGGGAGGCGGCCCAAGAGGCGGCCGCCGCCGACGTGCCGGTGATTGCCGATGGCGGCATCCGCTATTCGGGCGACATGACCAAGGCGATTGCCGCGGGAGCCCACTGCTGCATGATCGGCGGGCTGCTGGCCGGCGTGGCCGAGAGCCCGGGGCAGACGGTGCTGTACCAGGGCCGCACGTTCAAGTCGTACCGCGGGATGGGGTCGCTGGGGGCGATGGTGAAGGGATCGAGCGAGCGGTATCGGCAGAAGGCCACCGGCCGTGGCAGTGACAAGCTCGTGCCGGAGGGGGTCGAGGGTCGGGTGCCTTTCAAGGGGCCGTTGAGCACGTTCATCTACCAACTCGTGGGCGGCCTGCGGGCCGGTATGGGCTACTGCGGCACGCCGACGATCGAGGATCTCCGACGGGATGCCAGGTTCATCCAGGTCTCGGCAGCCTCCGTGCGGGAGGGGCATCCGCACGACATCGTGATCACGCAGGAAGCTCCGAACTACAGCACCGAACATTCGCAGGGCGAATAGGATTGGGCGAAGGCCCGAATGCTTTGGCAGTTCGGGAGGTCTGCCGCGGCGAGGGAAAGTCACCCGAATGCTCTGAATGTCGGCCTGCTGCGCGACCGATACTGTGGGGCGAGGGGGGATCTCCATGCAGCACGTACTCCGGCACCGCGTTCAGACCGTTCGCTCATTCGCCTGTCTGATCGCCACCTTCGTGGCGTGCATCACCTGCGCCTCCCGGCCGGCTGTCGGCGATCTTTGGGGCTTGCTCAAAGCCGATCGCTCGGAGCACGATACCGGTTTCGATTTCACCGCAAACACCGCGGCTATCCGGCTCACCTCGGCTGAGCAACCGGCCAAGGGCCCCTGCGCCGATGAGGCCGACGAATGCCGCGACCAACTCCAAAAACTCCGCGACGACACGATCAGCAGTATCGATCTCGACATCCGTGTGAGCGGCCGGCCCGGGAACGATTATCCGTGCGAATGCCGCCTCGAAGGGGAGACCTTCAAGCCCCGCCAGTTCGCCAGCACGATGTTTACCTGGAAAGCTGCCGGCTACTGCCACAAGCCACTCTACTTCGAGGACTGGAACCTCGAACGCTACGGCCATTCACACGGCCGGCTTCTCGATCCCTTCGTGTCGGCGGCTCACTTCTTCGTGACGCTGCCCGTACTGCCCTACAAGATGGGCGTTGAACTGCCGTGGGAATGCGTCTATCCGTTGGGCTACTACCGGCCCGGCAGCTGCGCTCCCTGGACCTGTCCGGCGGTGCCGATCAGCGCCCGGGGATTCGCGGTGCAGGCGGCGACAGTCACCGGCATCGTGTTTCTGTTGCCATGAGCGGGCAAGCGGTGAGGGTTGGAGGTCCGCTTTTCTTCCGGCCGGAAGGCCGGCAAGGAAGTGCGGGCCATGGATGGCCGCATTTCCGTGAAGCAAGCAGTGAGGGCTGGAGGCCCGCTTTTCTTCCGGCCGGAAGGCCGGCAAGGAAATGCGGGCCATGGATGGCCGCATTTCCGTGAAGGCAGAACCGTTCCTACGTCTTCGTGATCGTGGCGATGTAGGCGTAGCGACGAGCAACCGACTCGAAAGAGACGTCGGCCCGCCCGCTCCGGCCCAGGGCTACGAGGGCGTCGTGCACCTCCGGCCGGTAGTGCACGTGAAACATTGAAAGCCACTTCTTCAGGCCCATCGCGAACCAGTCTGGCAGTTCCTGCTGGTCCCAGAAATCGACGATCAGCAACGTGCCGCCCGGCCGCAGGTTGGCCAGTGCCGCCTCCAGTGCCCCCGGCCACGTCGGCACCATCGACAGGCAGTACGAAAAGAAGACCGTGTCGAACAGCTCCTCGCGGCCAAACGTCTTGCGGGCGTCGAGCTCCTCGGCCAGCCCCTGCCGCAGCACGATCGGCGGCCGCCCCCCTGCCCCGACGCCCGACCGGGTGATGCTCGCAGCAGCTGTCTCCAGCATCTCGTGAGACGCGTCGAGCCCATAGAGCAGGCCCGGCGCCGGCCGGCGAGCCAGCTTGATCAGATTGCGGGCCGTTCCGCAGCCAACCTCGACCGTCGCGGTGTTGGGGCCCGTCGCCACCTTCGCCAGCATCCGATCCCTGCCGAGCAGGTAGTAGGCACGCGTGAGGTCGTAGATGTGCCGTGTGAGCCGGTACATCCGGTCCATCGCAACGGCCTGATCCGAGGGACCTGTGCGGGCCGGGTTTGAAGATACCGGACGGCCAGCCGCGGGCGAGTCGCTCATGATGTCGCCGGCTGGGCCGCAAGCATGGGTTCCCCAGTCGCCGCCGGGGCATCGAGCATCTCGTACAGGTGGAACATACCGTAGATCGACGAGCGATCCTGCTTGTGCAATTCGGCCGATCGCTGGGTGTTGTAGAAAAACCGGCTGCGGGTTGCCGGCGACAAGGCCGCCTCGACCGGCGACTTCTCGCCAGCCGTGCGGAAGATCACTCGAGTTCCCGGAGCTCCGACCCGCACCACCTCCGTCCAGAGATCCTCGATGACCTGCGGAGGCATCCAATCCTGGCTGTCGAGGAAGATGAAGCCGTTGAGGCTGCCGGGCGAAGCTGTCTGCAGGTAGTCACCCAATGACGACACATGCGTCTCGACACGGTTGACGATCGACTTGATGGTTTCGTAATTCTCGCGCTTCAGGTAATCGGGAAGGCCGCGGCGGCCCTCGTGGTCGTATCGCCGGCTGAACGCCTGCCAGGTGAAGTAGTTGTCTTCCAACGGAAATCCGCAGGCCAGTCGCTTGACCCGCTGCTTGTACATATCGAAGAGCTTGTGGCCGTCGTTGTCGTGCTCCTCGAGCATCGCCTGATGTTGGCTCGGCGGGATGCCGAGGCTGTAGACCGCGACAGGCTGCCGACCCAGCCATCGGATGAGCCGGTTGTCAAACAACGGACCGAACGTTTCCTCGAAGATTCGCTCCTGCTCGGCGAGCGTCTTGGCCGCCACGAGCCGCGAAGGATCGCGGCCGATTGTCTTGGCAATGCCGTGAACGATGCGAAAAAACTGGCCGAGTTTGGCCCGCTCATAGAGTCCGTTTTTGAAGTAGTTGATCCGCTTGGGGCCGATGGCATTTCCGAGCCAATCGGTCGTCTCCCAGAATCGTCGCGTGTCGGGGTCGAGATGGTCGCGGATGTAGCGGCGATACTTGGGGAGGTTGTCGACGTGACGCCCGTAGCCGAAGAAGTTGTAAAAGGACTCGTAATCAGGCAGCCGCTCCAATGCCGTCAGCTTCAGCCGCGTGAGCGCCATGTGGTTGGCGTTGAGATCGACCGCCACGATCTTCCGCGGTTGATGGACGAGATAGTTGAGGATGTTGCAGCCGCCGCTGGAGATCGTCAGCAGGCTCGACTCCGGGCCCAGGCCGAGGGCAGCGGCATCGACCCGCGGATCCTCCCAAATCTGGTTGTAGACGAAGCCCTGAAACCAGAGCGTGAACATCCGCTCGAGAACACCCCGTCGACTTGCGAGCCGATGGTGATGAACGGCCTTTTTGAGACGAACGGCATTGCCTGAGCGGGCGGCGAGAGTCGGCATCGTGAGAACCTGAGAAACGGTCCATACCCGGGTGAAAACCGGTGATCTGCGACCCCCGAGTCTACCCGGACCGCGGACGAGCGTCGATGGCTGCCGGTTACTGCCGGCCGGCCGGCCGCTTCTCGGCGTCGGCCTCAAGCTGGACCATTTCACCGTCATACTGGCGGCCCATTTGGATCACGGCTTCCCAGGCCGCATCGAGTCGTTTCTGGGCGCCGGCCAGCCGCTCCTCCACCCCCGCGCAAACCTCGGTGGCCACCGCCGCGTCCTTCCCCCAGCGAGGCAGGTCGTCGCTGAGCTGCTCTTCTTCGCGGCGAACCGTCACAATCGTGTCGTTTGCATTTTTCTTGGCCAGGTCGAGGTCGCGGAGCGACTGCTCAAGCTGACCGATCTGGCTCGTGAGCCGACCATGAATGAAATAGCCGCCAGGCACTTCGACCTCCAGGGGTTGTCCGTCACGCTCGGTCTTGCCCAGCACCTTGTTGCCTTCCATCGCGATGCCCATATCGAGCAGCGGTCGGCGGTAGAAGACGCTGCGAATTTCTACGAGACCGTCGCTTTCAAGTTCAATGGCCGTGTCGAGCGGCAGGTTGGCCGAATCTCCCTTCTCAAACTGGATCGTCGCGGGCTCGGGGCCGGCCGCCTCGGTGTTTAACGCGTGGGCAAATATGAACCGCACTGCCGCCCAGTATTCTCCAGGAGGTACGGCGTCGGCTTCGACGAGGGGCCGCCACTCGTCTTCGGGCACGGGCGTTTCATGCTTCTCGAAGCGGTCAAGCTGGTCCTCGAGATCGAGGAGAAGGTCCTCGGCGGTCGACTCATCGCCTGCTCCCGCCTTTCTCAGGCCAGGAAGTACCGGATAGGGCGGCACCTCGGAGCGGTCTTCAGCATCTCCGTCATCGCCCTCTTCTTCCTCGTCGCTGGGCAGGCGGGTGCGGGAGAAGGCCAGCCAGCGATCGACGGGCAGCCCCTCAAACGCCTGCACGCTGTCGTACTCCCGTCGCCAGAGTTTCTTGTCGACATCGGTGGGCGGGGCGGCGGGAGAGACCGAGAGGACCAGTTCCTTCTCCTGCACGGCCGATTCACGTACTCGAACCACACCCAGATAGCGGCCGCCCACGTCGGCCGACTCGCTGTCGAAAAGGTAGAGCTGCGAACCGACATTGATGAACGGGTTTGGGGCGGCGTTTTCCGGCAATTGGAAAATAACTTGGCCATCCTGATCCCCTTGCGGCGGCCGAAAAACGCCGTTCCTCCATGAGCGACCCCGCCAGGTGTTCACCCGCTCCAACGCGCGGTACCACCGCGCCTTCTGCTCAGCGAGCGCGGCCAGCGACGACTCGCCGGGGATGGGCTGCGGCTCGCCGTTGTCGTCGAGTTGCATGCCGTCGCGAGCCTTCACAACATCGGCCTCGAGCCGCCGTACCTTTTCTCGCCAAACGCGTTCTCGCTCCGCGACTCGAGCAGCGAGGTAAACGAAGCCGACGGCCGCGAAGACCGCCAGGAAACTGAAGGCGACCGTACCCCAGTTCCAGCCCTTATGGCCAATCCCGAACGCCACAAGGCCGATCAGCAGCACGATCCCCAGGATGGCCAGCGGGATGATTTCCATGCGAGGGTGATAGACAGGGACGACGGGGATGCGGGAAGCACGACCGACTACAGACCAACTGGCACGAGTATAGACACGCCCCACCCTGTTCTGACGAGGCCGATTTGATCGGTTTTGCCGGCTGGACGGCGGGTCATCGGCCGTGGGTTGTGTTGCCCGCCGGCAGCGGGTTGCCCCACGGTGTCGCCGCCAGGCAACACGGGTGCTGCCGTCGCGGAGTTGTTTTTTGGGGGCCGCAGCCCTTTTTTCGATGGTCTTTTCGCAGACACAGCCATCACGAGCGGCTGGCACTGGAAATGCTTCTCCGAGGGAGGCAGGCATGCCCCGGACGGCATGTCGCACGCCCCTCGAACCCCCCCGAGAATTCCATGGCCACCGTCATCGCACCTGCTGCTCGCCATGTTCGCTTCACCGTCGAACACGCCCCTTCGATGCGGGCCAAGCCCGGAGGTGCTGGACTGGTGCGATCGGCAAAAACACCGGCCAAAAAACCTGCCCCAAGAGCGCTGGGGGCGATCGACGACCCGGTGCGGCTCTACCTGCTTCAGATGGGCGGCATCCCCCTACTCACCCGCGAGACTGAAGTCGCCAGTGCCCGGAAGATCGAACGGTGGCGACGCCAGTTTCGCCGGACGCTGTTGGGCAATGAGTTTGTGCTGGCCGGGGCTGTGAGACTGCTGGAAAAGGTGCGGGATGGTGGGCTCCGGCTCGATCGTACGATTGAGGTGTCGGTGACCAATACGGCGGAGAAGAAGCGATTGCTCAAAAGACTTGGGCCGAACCTCGAAACGCTGCAGCGGCTTGACATCGAAAAACGGGAGCTCTTCCGCACCGCCATGTCGCGGAGTGTGGCGATGCCCCGCCGCCGTGCGGCCTGGCGACAACTGATCCGCAAGCGCAACAAGGCAGTACGGCTCGTCGAGGAAATGAATCTGCGGATTCAAAAGCTCTATCCGCTTCTTCGGCAGCTCCGCGAATTTGGCAGCCGCTACGACGCCTGCCTTGCCGGTCGGTCTCACGCCTCGACGGCGGACCGTTTCGAGGCCACCCGCGAGGCCCGTCGCATCCTGCTCGCGACACGCGAGAGCCGCCGCACGCTTCGGCGGCGGCTGGAGCGGCTTCACGACCTGCAGTCCCGATACGATGCCGCCAAGCGAGAATTGGCTGCCGGCAACCTGAGACTGGTCGTCTCGATTGCCAAACGCTACCGCAACCGCGGCCTTTCGTTTTTGGACCTTATCCAGGAGGGAAATTCCGGCCTCATGCGGGCGGTCGACAAGTTCGAGCATGCCCGTGGCTTCAAGTTTTCCACGTATGCCACATGGTGGATTCGTCAGGCCATCACCCGCGCGATCGCCGACCAGAGTCGCACGATCCGGGTGCCTGTTCATATGATCGACACCATGACAAAGCTGCGGCATGTGTCAAAGGCATTCCTGCAGCATCACGGCCGCGATGCAACGATCGAGGAATTGGCCGAGTTGTCGGGGCTGTCGCTCGAAGAAACAGCCTGCATTGAGCGAATGTCGCGGCGGCCCGTGTCGCTGAATCAGCCCCTCGGCGACGCAGACGAGGCCGGAGTGGGCGATTTCGTGAAGGATCATCGCGAAGATGACCCGCTCCGCAACGTCAACCAGCAGTCGTTGCGATCCTGCATCGCGCGGGCCCTGGAGGGGTTGAGCTACCGGGAACGGGAGATCCTTCGGCTGCGATTCGGCCTTGCCGACGGCTACAGTTACACGCTCGAGGAGGTGGGCTCCATCTTCAGCGTGACACGCGAGCGGGTGCGGCAGATCGAGGCCAAGGCCGTCGAGAAGCTTCGCCAGCCCGAGTTCCAGCTCGATGTGTCGGGCTTTGTTGACGACACCGCCCTCGACCGGCTCCGGGGTCACCTCTCGCGGTAGTGGAGGCGCCAGCAGGGAGCGGCAGTCGCGGCAGGGCCCCCGGGCTGGCGCCCGGGGCTAGCTAAGGCACCACACACGCGCGTGACGCCCCCACACTCAGCCGCCAGGCGCAAGCCGGCGGGATGAGCCGCCAGCCAGCGTTGCAGCAGTCCCCCGGCTGGCGCCCGGGGCTAGGTGGTGTCGTTCCCACACACAGCCGGCGGGCTATCAGGCGGTTTTCGCTTCGTC
>CAMCYH010000078.1 GCA_945883745.1 Candidatus Kuenenia stuttgartensis | reverse complement strand
CTGTGCATCGTCGACATGGACGGCAACCAGCTCGAGGGCCAGCGGAAGCGGTCCAGTGAAATTCTCCTCCACCTCACGATCATGAAGGAGCGGCCCGATGTGAACAGCGTGGTGCACTGCCACCCGCCGCACGCGACCGCGTTTGCGGTGGCCCGGGAGCCGATCCCGCAGTGCGTGCTGCCCGAGGTCGAGGTGTTTCTTGGCGATGTGCCGATCACCCGCTACGAGACCCCCGGCGGCCAGAAGTTTGCCGACACTGTGAAGCCGTTCGTGGAGAAGTCCAACGTCGTTATCCTCGCCAATCACGGCACCGTGAGCTTCGGCGAGACGGTCGAAAAGGCCTACTGGTGGACGGAAATCCTCGACGCCTACTGCCGGATTCTCATGCTCGCCAAGGATCTTGGCCGCGTCACCTACCTGACGAAGCAGGAAACGAAGGAACTGCTCGACCTCAAGGCGAAGTGGGGCTATACCGACCCGCGGCTCGAGAAGGACATGGAAAACTGCGACATCTGTGCCAACGACGTCTTTCGCTCGAGCTGGGGCACCACCGGCGTGACCCGCAAGGCCTTCGACGCGCCCCCCCCGATGGGCGCCGACCCGGAGAACGCCTCGCGATCGACCATCCCGGCCGCCCTCGATCAGGAAGCGCTCGTAAAGGTCGTCACGGAGCAGGTCTGCAAACAGCTTGGTATCACGGCAGCGTGAGGACGACAGGCTGAAGCCTGTTCCACTTGGGAGAAAGAAGCATGAAGGTTGGCATTATCGGTGGCGGTGGAATCGTCGGTTCCTCGGCGGGCTTTGCCCTGCAGCTTGGCGGCATCGTGCACGAGATCGTGATCGTCGATGCCAATGCCGACCTGGCCGACGGACAGGCGCTCGACATGCTCCATGGCACGGCGGCGATCTCCGACCAGGTAATCTACGCGGGCGGGTACGACCGGCTCGCCGATGCCGACCTGATCTGCATCACGGCTGGCCTGCGGCGAAAGCCCGATGAGAGCCGGCTCGCCCTCATCAACCGCAACGTCGAGCTCTTCAAGA
Source organism: Candidatus Kuenenia stuttgartensis (assembly GCA_945883745.1). Lineage (GTDB taxonomy): Bacteria > Planctomycetota > Planctomycetia > Pirellulales > UBA1268 > CACORA01. Next base: position 13,724 of record CAMCYH010000078.1, on the reverse strand, counting down.
CGCTTCTCGGGTCAATCAAGTCGGCCGGCATGAAGGCCGACGCCATGATCCTCGTGGTGAGCAACCCGGTCGACATCCTCACCTATCTGGCCGAGAAGGAGCTCGGGCTGCCGAAGGGCCGCGTGATCGGCCTCGGCACGCTGCTCGACACGCTCCGCTTCCGCAGCCTTCTCGCGATGAACCTCAAGGCTCCGGCCACCCAGCTCGAGGCGATGATCATCGGCGAGCATGGCGACAGCATGGTGCCGGTCTGGAGCAGTGCCAGCATTGCCGGCCTGCCGCTGGAGAAATGGCCCGGCTTCACGCCGAAACTGGGCGAGGACGTGTTTCAGCGGGCGAAGACCTCGGGCGCCGAAATGATCAAGAAGAAGACGGGGGCCGGATTTGCCGTCGGCGTCTCGATCGCCGAGGTGATTCATGCGATCGCACTCGATTCGAAACGGGTCCTGCCGGTGTCGACCGTGTTGACGGGAGCCTACGGTCTCCGTGACGTGAGCATCTCGGTGCCCACGGTGGTCGGCCGGGCGGGCGCCGAGAAGATCATCGAGCTCGAGCTCTGGCCCAAGGAAATGCAGGGCCTCAAGCGCAGTGCCGGCGTGCTGCAAGACACTCTCCGCCAGGTGCTGTAAGGCTGCGTGTGGCTGCGTTGGTTAGCGCGTCAGCCCGCCGGCTTGCGTTTGGCGGCTTTCTGCAACGCGTCCACAGTATGCTCTCTGGCGGCGCGCTTATTTCCACGCGGCCCGTTCACTCCCTCACAGCCATGATCCTGCACCGTTTGCCGATCTCATGCGGGCTGGTGACCGTCGCGGTCACAGCAGACGTGCTCGCCGCAGATCGCCTATCGGCAGCCGACGCTCCCCCTCTCACCACAGCCGCAGCCGTCATCCACGGCTACGAACGCGGCCTGCTCCGGACGTAAAAAACAGTCGTCACAGTGGGAGCGAGGCCATCCGCGATCAATGCATCTCGACGGCGCAGGTGCCGAGGCCGCCGCGGTAGTAGTTGAACTGCACGTTGGGGTGATCAGCCAGGAGCGACATTGGCACGCTCGCATCGGCGAGTCCCTTCGAAATCATCAGCGCGGTAAGCCGCTGCCCGAGCGGATTGTCATGCACGCCCGCCTGCCAGATCGAAACCTTCTCCGCCTGCCAGGTCTGTACGGGGCCCACGGTGATCGCCCGCTGCGGCACCATGGTGATGTTGCCGCCGCCGCTCGTGCGCGCATTTTGTGCGAGCGTGACCGGGTGGAGATCGACCACCCGCGTTGAAAGCGCTCGGTATTCGGCGGGCGTCGGCGGTGCATCTTTATATTTTCCTTCCCGCCGCAGCGGATCGTTGAACGCCCAGTGCTTGATGTCCCCCTGCCCCCCCTGCATGACGGCGCAGCGGGCTGTCCCCCAGCTGGCGACATACGGCCCGACATCGGCCTTCGGGAAGTGGAGGTTGGCCTCCGGCATCCGCAGCGCAGGCCGGATGCGGTCGAAGCAGAGCTCGCGATCGGCCTTCTCGAAGGACAGCGGATGGGTGACAGGCACCTCGCGGCCGTTGTCGTACCACTCATCCATGCCCCAGAAATGAGCGTGCCGCAGATCGAGTTCGAGTTCGTTGACCAGCCGGGCGACGAGCGGCAGCTGCTCGGTCGGACCAATCGGCCCGCAGATGCCCACAGGCTCGTCGGCCGTCGCCTGCTTCCAGGCGGTGATGTATTCAAGCGCCTCGGCAAGGTAAAAGTCTTCGAGCGTGTCGTAGAAAACGACTCGAAACCCGGGCCGCGCGAGGCCGGCGAGGTCGGCCTCGGTGAGCGCCGCGGCATCCCGGATCAGTTCGGCGTCGAGGGTCGTATAGTCCCACCAGTCGGGGGCGATGCGGCTGAGGGGTCGAGGCATGGCGGGATGGTCCTGAGGCTGAGGGGGAGGAAATTCGGAGGCCATCTGTTGTCGCACCTCCACTGGCTAGCGAAAAGAAGCGATTTCTTTCAATTCATAAGGGCACACTTTCACTTTAATGGCTTACGCGACTTCCGCAGGGATGGCAATCGTACTTCCCAAGGCAGCGGCGAGTGGATCATCGTCTGTGGCCGAGAGGCCGAGATGCAGGTGCCTCCGCCAACCTTCTGCATAGGCAAAGCGGCCCGACATTCGCCCCACCGCCCGCGCCGCTTCGTCGCCGGCATCAAGGTAGCTATCCATCCCCTGCGTGGCGTCGAGCCACTGCTTCTGGCTCGCATGGGCGGCGAGTGCCTGTCGCTTCACGGTCTGCACGGCGGTCGTATCGACGAATAGGTCGGGCACGACTGGCCGCCGCAGCCCGTCGCAGAGGCCGTGGGGCATCGCGTGATAGAGGGCCACGTCGCCCGTGACCGGTGCAATCGGCGGATCGGTCGTGAAATTGGGCATACCGCGGGCAAAGGCGGCGGTCACAGCCAGCCGGGCGGTATTCATATGGTCTTCCATGTAATCCTCAGGCGAGTGGGTAAGCACGATCCGTGGCTGCACCCTGCGGACCACCGCCGCGAGCCGTCGCAGCAGCCGCTCCTCGTACACGATGCAGAGGTCCGACGCGAGGCTCTCGTGGAAGGTTGCCCCGAGTAGCTTCGCCGCCGCCCTCCCCTCCCGCTCTCGGATCGCCCGCGTCTCCTCCGGGCCTGTCGTCATGCTGCCGCAGTCGCCACCGGAAAGGTTCAGATAGTGGATGGAAAAGCCGGCATCGCGGAGGAGCAGGAGCGTTCCTGCCGCGACAAACTCGATGTCGTCGGGGTGGGCGAAGATGGCGAGCACCGTGGGATCGGGCATGGCGTCAGGTCTCAGGGTTCAACGGAGTGGAAGATGCCCGCCCACGGCTGGCGACCCGCATGGCGGCGGGTGGCATGCCGAAGTGGCGGCGGAAGAGTGTTGTCATGTAGGCGACCGATCTGAGGCCGGCCCGCGGCGTGATCGACTTCATCGGCAAAGTGGTTGTTGTCACGAGTCGCCGCGCCTCCTCGAGGCGGACGCGAAGCATGTCGTCGTGGATGCTGCGGCCGACGGCCCGCCGAAAGCGCTCCTCGAGTTGCCACCGGGAGAGCCTCGACTCGTTCACAAGATCCGCGATCGTCAGCCCTCGCGTCGCCTGTTCCCGAATCCTTTGGATGGCTCGCGCGATGAGGGGATCGCTTACGGCCATGGTGTCGGTCGATCGCCGGGGCACCACGCCGATCGGCGGCACAACAATTCGGGCCGGCTGGGCGGTGCTGCCTGCCGACGACGAGCAAGACTGCTTCTGTCGGAGGATCTCATCGAGCAGCCGCGCCGCCTCATACCCCACGCGGCGGGCAGCCTGGGCGACGCTGGAGAGCGGTGGGTCGGTGAGTTCGCAGACAAACTCATCGTCATCAACGCCGATCACGGCCACATCGTGCGGCACCCGTAGCGAAAGCGCACGGCACACCTCCAGCACATGCCTCGCCCGCACGTCGTCGCAGGCCATGATGCCGACGGGCTTGGGGAGCGCCTCCAGCCAGGCCCCCAGCTCCGCCTGGAGGAGCATCCACTGGGTCGCCTCGTGCCTGGCAATGAGCGGCGCGCATGAACGGCCGGCGGCCTTGATGCGGCCGACGTAGGCGTCGCATCGCGCCTCTGACCAGACGGTGATGGGTGATGAAGGCAGGCCGTAGAAACCAAAGTGCTCCAAGGCTCGGTCAAGCAGATGCTCGGCCGCGAGACAGGCGATCCGCTCGTTATCGGTATCGACGTAGGGAATCGAGCTTGCTGGATCAAAGCCACCGCCACCGCCGCCAACGCCCACCACCGGCAGGCCCGACGCCATCACGGCCCGCGCGACCTCGGCATCGTCAAACGAGGCGATGATTCCCTCACCCGGCCAGTCCTTGAAGTCGGGCAGCCTCCGATTCTGTTCCTCCTCCACATAGAGCCGCCAATCACCTCGCTCGCGGGCATACTGCGCCGCCCCCAAGGCGATCGCACGGTCATAGGGCGACGAGAAATCAACCACGACTGCGACGAGGGCATCGTCGTGTCGGCGTTCGGGCGGCTGGGCCTGCCGGGTGCGAGTGGAGCGAACCATCCTTCTCATTGTGGCTTTGGGGCATCGGGAGCGCGAAGCGTTGTAAAACAAGACAATACCCGGGGCAGAAACGCTTTTTTCCAAGCCCCGTACGCGCGCGACTCAATAAAATCGAAAAGCACCCCACATGGATCGAAAGAAATTGATCCTCAAATTAGCAGTGCCGGAGTCCGAATGTGCCCGATAGGCTGAGGAATGTGAGAGAAGGCGACACCTGAAATGGAACCAAGCCTCGACCACTTGTAGGAGCTCAACAATGAGCGTGTCGTTTTCCACGTGTCATCAACCTCGCTGCAAACATCTTCGAGGCTTCACCCTCGTGGAGCTTCTTGTGGTGATCGCCATCATCGGCGTGCTCGTCGGCCTGCTGCTGCCGGCCGTCCAAGCGGCCCGGGAGTCGGCCCGCCGGATGTTGTGTGCAAACAAAATCAAACAACTCGCCTTGGCGATGCACTCCTATCATGATTCCAACGGTTTCCTGCCGTTTGGCTTCGGACTGCACGGCGCCGCCCCTTGGAAGGTGCCCGTCAACACCTCCACTGCAACACCTACACCCACTGCAGGACATATCTGGCAATGGAATGGCTTTTTGTACACGTTTCCATTCATCGAGGAGCAAGAGACGTACACCCGCGTCAACCCTGTCCGCAACAACTCGACTCATACAACAGCCGGTGAGCCAACGATGATCGCCGCACTGTTGTGCCCCAGCGATCCCGTTACGAGTCCACCAGTGGCTCGCGGCATCAAGAACTATCTGCTCTCTTCCGGCGACAAATACACCTACGGGACATCTCCGGCGAAGGCAGACCTTCGAGGTCTGTTCGGCTATCAAAGTGGTACGAGGTTCAACGACGTCACCGATGGACTCTCGAAAACGCTCATGCTCTCCGAGTGCATTCGGCCTCTGGACGCTGGAGCCACGACGGTGACCGGGATGACCTGTTCGACGTGCACGGCAACACAACTCTCTCCGGTCAACGACCGAGCCGCTCAGATTGCAGACAGCACGAATAGCCCATCCGGCTGCTGGAGCCGTTGGACCCAAAATGGATACACGGCCTCAAACCTCTTGTCGGTTCCTCGCCATGCGGGCAGGGCGATGATTTTCGGGTACCCAGGAAACGCCGTCTTCAACACCATCCTGCCACCGAATGGCCCGGTCTGTGCGAGCGATAGCGCCCAGACCGGGATCCAGCCGCCGCGGAGCAGGCATCCGGGTGGCGTGAACGTGGCGATTGCCGACGGGGCGACGCGATTCGTGCTCGATACGATCGAAGCAGGCAGCAGGGTGACTGAAAAGACAAAAGTGGAGGATGGAGCGAGTCCCTATGGAGTGTGGGGAGCCCTGGGCACGAGAGCCAGCGGCGACCTTATTGGAGATGCGCTGTGATCGGCGGGCAGCAAGAAATCCACGGCTTGCCGAACGGGCTGCCGCTCCCGGTCGGCAACCAGCGAGGCTGGCGTGCCATGGGCATCCTGGCAATCCTCCTCTCTGCCGCAAGCGGCTGCTCCAGGCCGCTCGACAAGTGGGAGCAACGCCGCCCCGCCACGTTTCCAGGCTCGGGAATCGTCACCCATGACGGTGCGCCCATCGAAGGTGCCGTCGTCGCATTCGACTCTGTGGAACACAATCTGACAGCCGTCGGCCGGACAGATGCAGAAGGCAGGTTCGTGCTCAAGACATTCACGGAGAATGATGGCATCGTGGCCGGTGAACATCGTGTGCGCATCACGAAGGTCGAGGTAACCGGCTATGACCCGGAGGGCTATCCCCTCGGTGAAGTCAATCGACTTCCGCAGCGCTATGGCGACTCATCCGGAGGACTTCGGGCGACTGTCGATCCGGAGAACGACAACGTGTTTCGATTCGAACTCACGACCGGCAAGCCGGCGGTCAAGTAAAGGAGTGTGCCGTGGAGCCTCGTGACACTCATCGATTCGCTTTCGGCGAAGCCATCCAGGCAGGGTCGTTTGGTCGGCGGCGGCTCTTGAGGCTGGGAGCGGGATGCTTCGGGCTTTCCCTGCCGGCACTCCTCGCGATGCGGTCCCAGGCTGCGCTGGCGTCACCGCCCGCGACGGCAGGGGAAGATCCGTTGAACCCGGGGCTCGTTGTGCCACCGGCAAAGGCGAAGTCGATCATCCACATCTTTCTGCCCGGCGCGCTTTCCACGCACGAGTCGTGGGATCCCAAGCCCGAGGCCGAGTCAGCCGTCCGCGGTGACTTCGCCCCCGTGAAGACCGCGATTCCCGGCGTGCTGTTCTCTGAAACGCTTGCCAAAACCGCGGCGGTCGCCGATCGGCTCACACTCCTGCGCGGTGTCTGGCACAGCGAGAGTGCCCACGAACGCGGCGTCGAGACGATGCTTACCGGCTGGCAGCCAAGCCCCGCGATCACCTACCCCTGCATGGGCAGCATCGTGTCGCATGAACTTGGCGTGCGCAACAGCCTGCCCCCCTATGTCTGCATCCCCGATACGTTCGGCACGGCCGGCTATCTGAGCGACACGTACGGTCCCTTTTCCATTGGCGGTGATCCCGCGCAGCCTGGCTTTCGGGTGCGAAACCTCGCGCTTCCGCAAGGCGTCGATGCCGAGCGGTTCGCCCACCGGCAGAAGCTTCGTGCGGCTGTCGAGAGCCAGTTCACGGCTGCACGCGGCGAGCCCCCTGTCGCCGCGATGGGGCAGTTCTACGAAGACGCCTACGCCATGATCGCCTCGCCCGCGGCCCGCGACGCTTTCAGCCTCGATAAGGAGACCGCTGCGGTGCGCGACGCCTTCGGCCGCAACTCTGCCGGTCAAGGGTTTCTACTGGCCCGCCGGCTCGTCGCGGCCGGTGTGCGGTTTGTGACCGTGCAGTACGGGTCCTGGGATCACCATGCGAATCTCAAGTCAGGAATCACCGCCGGGTTGCCCCCCTTTGATCAGGCGTTCGCCGCCTTGATTGCCGACCTGGAATCGAGCGGCATGCTCGCTGAGACGCTCGTCGTGGTGTCGAGCGATTTTGGCCGAACGCCCCGGCTCAACACGGAGGGCGGCCGGGATCACTGGACGAAATGCTTCACGGTCGCCCTGGCAGGCGCGGGGCTCAAGCCTGGCCACGTCCACGGGACGTCCGACGCCACGGGCGCCGAGCCGCTCGACGGCGCCGTGCACGCGAGGGATTACGCCGCCACGCTCTTCCATCTCCTCGGGATCGCGCCGGAAAAGCGAATCATGGCGCAAGGGACACGCCCAATCGCGATCAGTGACGGTGAGCCGATCAAAGAGATCCTCGCCTGATTGGTGGCGGTGAGATCACATTCACCTCGTTTGCATCACCATGAGTCGCATCATTGTCACCATCCTGCTTGTGGTCCTCAGCCGCCTTGCGCACGCCGATGCGCCGATTCTGTTGGCGATCGAGCCGCCGTGCGGCCAGTCAGGCACGCGGCAGGAGGTTGTGCTGCGAGGCTTTCGGTTGGGGGATGTGGAGGAAATCCTCTGCCACGAGCCAGGCGTAAAGGTTGAAATCCTCGGGCCTGCTGAAACATGGAAGCCGGGTGGCGAGGGCCCGCGGCGGCGAGAAATCCTGCGGGCCGCGATCGAGATCCCGGGTGATGCGCCCCCGGGCAACGTGCATCTGCGAGTCCGCACCCGCACGGGGCTCTCAAATCCGCGGAGTTTCCACGTAAACCGCCTGCCGATCGTCGCCCGACAGCAGGGCAACATCGACCGCGACCATCCGCAGTCCCTGCCTCTTGAGCACACGCTGTGGGCCAATCTGCCTCGCAACGAGACGCACTGGTATTCCCTCGACCTCGCCGCCGGGCAACGGGTCAACCTGGAACTCCTCGGCCTGCGGATTTCGCCGACCTATCTCGACGCCCGCATCCGCGTCTTCGCGCCCGACGGCCGCCTGCTGGCCGAGGACGATACGTCTCCGACGTACTACCACGATCCCGTTTGCGGGTTTCGGGCAAAGGCTGCCGGTAGGCACATCGTCTCGATCGACGAAACCCGCAATGGGATCGATCAGGATGACTCCCGCTACGGCTTTGGCAGCGACTGTTTTTACGTCCTGCATGCCGGTGATTTTCCGCAACCGCGGTGGCTCTTTCCCTTGGGCGGTCGCTGCGGCACGGACGTGTCGTTCATGCTTTCAGGCGACCTCGACGGCCCGTGGTCGCAGGTCGTTCGGCTGCCAAGTCAGCCAACGTTTCGTAAGGGGCCGGTCGGCGCCCTCCACGGTGTCTGGCCGTTTCGACCGCCCGACGCCCTCTACCCGCTGCGGCGGGATGCGAGCGGCAAAGAGGTGCTCGGCACTGGACCGCTCTTTTTCATGGCCAGCGACCATGCAGCTGTCGCGGAGCAGTCGGAGCATTCCGATGCCGAGCGCGCCCAGCCACTGCCGGCTGGCTCGGTCGCCGTGGATGGCACGATCGCGATGCCCGGTGAGGTCGACTGGTATCGCATCCAGGGAACACCAGACAAGGAGTACGTGATCGAGGTCTTCGCACGGCGGCTCCGTTCTCCGCTCGACCCGCTCTTGAAGGCCTACCCGGCCGGCCTCGACGGCATCCCAGTAGAGAACGACGACCGCATGGGCTACGAAGTCGATTCGAGCGTCAAGGTCCGCATGAAACCGGAGGGCTGCCTGGTCAGCGTCACCGACTCTCGGGAACAGGGTGCAGCCGACTATGCCTATCGCCTGACTGTCGACGAGGCCCGTCCGCGGGCCGTCCTCACGACGCTGCCGGTGGAAACGCTGACGCACCTTCCGCTCTTCAAGACGGGGCAGCAGGTCGCGGTGCCGAGCGGCGGGAGAATGCTGCTGCTGTTGAAAGTGCTCGAAGAGGGAGGCAGCCTTCCGCCATTGGAGCCGAGCATTGCCGATCTCCCGCCGGGCGTCGTCGCCGAAGTGGGGAGCGTGCCATCCCGATCGGATCGGCTGCCGATTGTGCTCTCAGCGACTGACGATGCGGTTCGCTCCGCACGATTTGTCAGGCCGACGGCCACGGTCCGAGCCAGCACCGAGAAGTCATTTCCACTCATCGAGTTTCATCAGGAGATCGGGATGATCTACGGCCACCCGGCCCAGACGGCGTGGCATCTTGCGATGTTTGACACGCTTGCGGTCGCGGTCGTTGATCCGCTCCCCTTCGCGATTGATCTCGCCTGCGAGTCGCCGCGGACAATCGCCGGGGAGAAGGCGAAGCTTCTGGTGACGATCCGCCGGGATTCTTCCTGGGAGCGTCCGGTCACTGTGATGTTTCCCTGTCTCCCGCCAACGGCCACGCTCGGTATGGTGCATCTGGAACCGGCGGAGAGTCAGGCGACGGCAACGCTCGAGGTTCCCGCTGGCTGCCCGCCCGGACGTTGGCCCCTCGTCGCCGTCGCCACCGACAGCGACCTGCCACACCTGCGGACCCATGCTTGGCCCTACTACTCCGACAACAACACGGCCAGAGAGACGCACGGTCTCACCTGGGCGTCATCTGGCATCACGTACCTTGAAGTGGAGAAGAAACCATGACGACGGTTTTTTCCAACAACGGGGCCCACACCCCATTCACAGGACTGCTTGCCGCTGCTTGGCTGATTGCTTTGGTGACCGCGGCAACCCATGCCGCGGAGTTGCGGATCGCGCCTGATCAAGTGTCAATTGGCCCTTGGGCCTCAGCGCAGCGAATCGTCGTCACGCTTACCGACGACGACGGTTTCACGCGTGACGTCACGGCGGACGCACGGATTACGTCAGTCGACGACACTGTTGCCGCGTGGCGAGACGGGCGACTGGTTGCCCACGGCGACGGAAGGACGACCGTGACGGCAGCGTATGAAGGCCTCTCCGCCACCGCGGCGGTTCAGGCCATGCCGGAGATCCAACACGGCGTATCATTCGACACGGAGGTCGTGCCGGTGCTGATGCGGTACGGCTGCAACTCCGGCGGCTGCCATGGGGCCTCGCGGGGCAAGCAGGGGTTTCGGCTGTCACTCTTTGGCTACGACCCGGACAGCGACCACTTTCGGCTCACCCGCGAGTTCGTAAACCGGCGGCTCAACATCGCCGACCCCGACGACAGCCTCCTGCTCAAAAAGGCGATTGCCACGGTGCCGCACGGCGGCGGAAAGAAAATCGAGGAAGCCGATCCCAACTACATGCTCCTGCGGCAGTGGATCACCGAGGGGGCAGACCGTGAGCCCGCGGCAGCACCGAAAATGACGGGAGTGGAAGTCTATCCCGCGGAGCTCACACTCGACGCCGCCGAGCAGAACCATGCGATCGTCGTCATCGGGAACTTCTCCGACGGCTCGCGGCGGGATGTGACGCAGTTGGCGATTCTCGAAACGTCTGATCCAGCCGTGGTCACGGTCGACGCTCAAGGAAGCGTGAACAGCCATTCGCAGGGAGAGGCATTCTTGTCTGTCCGGCTTCCCGCCTTCATCACGGGAGTGCGGGTTGACGTCGTGCCGGCGCCCCAGGCCCGGCTCGACTATCCGCCGCCAAGTAACTTCATCGATGAGCACGTCTTCGCCCGCCTCGGGAAACTGCGGATTCTCCCAAGTGATCTGTGTGATGACCAGACGTTCGTCCGTCGGGTATTCATCGATACGATCGGCCTGCTACCCACCCGCGAGGAGACCGCAGCCTTCCTTGCGGATGCGAGTCCTGACAAACGGGCTGCGCTCATCGACGCCTTGCTCGGCCGTGAGGAGTTCATCGACCTCTGGACGATGAAGTGGATGGAACGACTCCAGGCCCGCTCGATCGTCGCTGCCTCGGCAGCCCTGCAGAAGGCCACCATCGAATACAACGATTGGATGCGGGAGCAGCTCGCCGCGAGCGTGCCGATGAACCAGATCTTCCACGCCCTGATCGCTTCAAATGGCACATGGATGGAGGATCCAGCCACCAACTTCTACCGCGAAAAAGACCCGAAGGTGCTTATGGAGAACATGAGCCAGCTCTTCCTCGGGGCCCGCGTGCAATGCGCCCAATGCCACAACCATCCCTTCGACCGCTGGACGCAGAACGACTATTACCACTCCGTCGCTTTCTTCGCACGGACGCGGAAAAAGAGGATGGAAGATCCGCAGGACATGGGCATTTATGAGTCGGCTTCGGGCGAGACGACTCATCCCGTGACAGGTGCGGTCATGCCGCCGAAGTTCCTCGGCGGCCCGATGCCGACGACTGGACCCCGAGACCGGCGACAAGCGCTCGCCGACTGGATCACGTCGCCCGACAACGACCTCGTCGCTCGCAACATCGCGAACATTTACTGGCAGCATTTCTTCGGCGTCGGAATCATCGATCCAATCGATGACGCCCGCGTGTCAAACCCGCCGTCGAACCCGGCGCTCCTCGACGCGCTCGTCGACAGGCTACGCGCGACGAGCTTCGATCAGAAGGCGGTCATCCGCGACATTCTCAATTCCCGCACCTACCAACTTTCGAGTGTCCCGAACGCCACCAATGCCGGTGATCGCCGCAACTACTCCCGCAGTCTGCCGCGGCGGCCTGGTGCAGAGGTGGTCTTCGACATGCTTGCCCAGGTCACCGGCCAGCGGGCGAACTTCTCCATGCATCGTCCAGGCACGCGAGCCGTCCAGTTGAAGGACGTAAACATGACGCCGTTCCTACGGACGTTTGGGAGATCTTCGCGGCAGACGCCCTGCACCTGCGAGGTGAAGACCCAGCCGACGCTCGCGCAGGCGCTCGAACTGGTCAACGGGGACGACGTCTCACGAGCGATCGTCAACGGCGGCCGGATGGGGGAGTGGCTGGCCAGCGAGGGCTCGCCACAGGCTGCGGCCCGCAGGCTGTATCAGACGACTCTCTGCCGTGACCCAAGCAGTGACGAAGTGGCGGCGTTCGAGGACCGGCTGGCGGCCAAGCCCGATAAGCCGATCGAGGCTCTCGAGGATCTCTGCTGGGCGGTGCTCAACAGTTCCGAATTTCTTTTCAACCATTGAACTCCATCATGCGTGCCAAACAGTTCTTCATCGCTGCTGCCATCGCGGTTGGGCTCACGACCGGGGCGACGGCAAAGGAAGCCCCCAACTACGAGGAGCACATCCTGCCGATCCTGCGGGAGAGTTGCGGGCAGTGCCATCGCACCGACAAGACGAGCGCGGGGCTCGATGTGACGAGCCTCGCGGCACTCGAAAGGGGAGGCGATTCCGGACCAGCGGTCGTGGCCGGCGTGCCGGAGAACAGCCCGCTCTACCGTGCCATGGCTCACATCGGCAGCGAATCGCCGATGCCTCCTGACTCACCGAAGGTCGCCGACGCGAAACTCGCCCTCGTGGCTGCATGGATTAGTGGCGGCCTGAGGCTGACCAGCGCCGACGCCGGCAAGGCACAGAAGCAACTTGTAGACATCGCGGTCGATCCGGTAGCTCTCGGCCGGGGGCCTGAGAAGCCGATTGAGGTGACGGCCACGCTACCACCGCCCACGCCGCTGAAGTCTGCGCGAGCGCTGCCGATCATGGCACTGGCGGCGAACCCGTGGGCACCTCTCGTCGCCGTGGGTGGACTCGGTGACGCAGTGCTGTTCGATTCGACCACCGGGAGTCGGCTTGGCGCGGTTCCCTTCCCGCAAGGCGAAGTTCGCGCACTGCGATTCTCCAGGAGCGGTGAGGTGCTCCTCATGGCCGGTGGCAAGCCCGCAGTGTCCGGCAACGCGGTACTTGTCGACGTCCGTACGGGCACCATCATCGCCAGCCTTGGCGATGAGTTCGACATCGTGCTTGCGGCCGACATCAGCCCCGATCAGTCACTCGTGGCCCTTGCCGGACCCGAGAAGCTCGTGCGGGTGTACAAGGTGGCCGACGGCACGGTGGCCTATACGATCAAAAAACATACCGACTTCGTCACGGCAGTGCAGTTTTCTCCGGACGGCACCACGCTTGCCAGCGGCGATCGCGCGGGCGGCCTCTTTCTCTCCGCCGCTGCAGACGGCTCGAGTCCGAGGCTGCTCGATGGCGTCGTCGGGGGCGTGGCTGACGTCGACTGGCGTCGCGACGGCAGAGCTCTGGCCGTGGCGACGGGAGACGGGAATGTGCTCGTGTACGAGCCGACAAAAGGGATCATCGCTTCGAAGTGGAAGGCCCATGAAAACGGCACGACCGCTGTCGCTTATGCCGCTGACGGCCGGCTGGTGTCGGGCGGCCACAACGCCTCCTCGCGGGTCTGGTCGGCCGATGGGACCAAGGTGTGTGAGACGGGTGGGCTCGTGGGATCAGCGTTTCGCGTGGCCTTCTCCTATGACGGCAAGCACGCCTTCGCGGGCGATTGGTCCGGGGTTGTTCGGCAATTCACGAGTGATTTCGGAGCCACATCGCATGAACTAACGCAGCAATCACCGCAGTAAGATATCCCTCTTCCTTCCTTCTTGAGAGCGAAAGACACACCATGACCCCCGGACCACTCCCGATGATTCCTGTTTCCCGTCGCGCGTTCACCGCCACCGCGGCGGCACTTTCCGCGACGCTCGTTCATTCGTCCCGTACCTCCGCTGAAGAGCAGCGGGAACTCCGGCTGGGCATCATCGGCTGCGGCGGCCGCGGTACGGGCGCGATGGACAACTCGCTCTCCATCAACTCGGGCGTCAAGGTCGTCGCGGCGGCCGACCTCTATGGCCGCAACTGCGCCAAACTTTGGAAGGCGATGCGCGA
>CAMCYH010000077.1 GCA_945883745.1 Candidatus Kuenenia stuttgartensis | reverse complement strand
AGGTCGAGGCCGTAGTCCCAGGCCTGTTCGTAGTCGAGCCGTTCGAACTTCTTCGCGCCCACCTTGAACTCGATCGGGATCACGCACTTTTGTGTCACGAGCACCGCATCGACCCGCCGGCCGAGCCGCGGGATGTCGAACTCGAGGTGGAGCCAGGGGGCGGGGGCAAAAAGGTGCCAGCCACCATTTGTCTCAAGACCCCGGCCTCCGGCCGGGGCCGTGTCGCCTGCGGCGACCGGCAAATGGTGGCTGGCACCTTTTTGCCGGGGCGACCAATTCCTCGAGGGCCGCACGCAGGACGGGCAGCTGCAGCCGCCAGGCCGATTGCTGCTCCGGGGCGAGCGTGTAGCCATGAGGGCTCGCGAGCGGCGCGTAGACCTCCTCCTCGCTCGCGGAGAGAAACGCCTCCACCGGCGCGGCATAGAAGGCGGCGGTGGTGCGTGGACCTGGCATAAGCGATGATCCTACCAAACCGGGGGGACAACCTTGGTCCGGGGCGGGCTTGGGCCGAAGAATCCCGGCACAAAGGGGTTGACGCAGGAATGTACGGGCGTATACTCATCGAAGATCGGCTGATTTCCCCACTACCCTACGGACGTAGCTATGAACGAATCCAAGTCCTCAGCCGCAGCCCGCGACGACCTTCTGGCCAAGGTGCTGGCGTTGCCTGCGGCTGACCGTGAGTTCATCGCTGAGCGAATCGACGAAACGCTCGAACAAGAGACGGGATTCTCCCACAGCCCGTTCGCTACCCCCGAGTTGGCTCAGGCCTGGGCGGACGAGGTGGAGCGACGGATCGACATGATCGACAAAGGCCTCGTGAAGCCGCTGCCCGCTGATGTCGCCCTCCGCGAGGCACGGGAGCACCTTGAGCGCCGGAGAGCCGGACGAGTGGCGTCGTGAGTTTCACGATTGCGCCGGCCGCTCAGTTAGAGCTCATCGAGGCGGCTGTTTGGTATGACGATATCCGCCTTGGACTCGGCACTGAGTTCCTTGATGCAATCCAGCAAGTGTTCGCGCAAGTTGCGACCGAGCCGAGGCTGTGCGCCACACTTGAGTATTGGACACCTTCCCAACGAGAGGTACGACGGTATTGCCTGCGGCGGTTCCCGTATGTGATCGTGTATTGGATCGAAGGCGACTCAGTGACGGTTGTTGCCGTGAGCCATGCCCGCCGGCGGCCGCTTTACTGGATCGACCGCATTCCCCAGTGAAGGCGCATTCTGAAGCCAGTGGCGGAAAACAGGCCGCACGCAGGACGGGCAACTGCAGCCACCAAGCGGATTGCGGTATCAATAGAAAGCGGTTCGAAGGGCCCTCAACAAGGTGAACCAATGGCGAAAGGCGACCGATACGTGAAAGTGGTCGAGTGGTCGGACGAAGACAATTGCTTCATAGGCAGTTGCCCAGAGTTGTTCTGGGATGAACTCGGGCTGATCGGCTATCGGACCGACATCACCGATGCCGAGGTCCACTCCCGCCGTCTCCGTGAGGCGGCCCAACGCCGCATGGCCGGCTGAGGTCGAGGCCATGGAACTCATTGACACGGATGTGTTGATCGACTTTGTGCCGGCGGCAGGACAACCGGTTACGCATCAGCGGATGCCCATGACCACGCTTCAGGAAATCATCGACGCAGCGCGGACGCTCAGCCCGGCTGAACGTCTGCGGCTTGTCGACGCCGTGTGGGATGACGAGCACCCCGAGAACTGGCCCGCCCTTCGATGCCATGAAAGCGGCTCTTCGCGAACGGCCGCGGGAAAACGACGACCGGGCTTAACCCGGCCGCTCAGATCCGCGAGCGGTTGATCATCCGCAGCCCCGCGATCAGCACGATCGCGCCGACCGTGGCCGTCACGAGGCTGCCGATCGCACCATCGGCCGAAAGCCCGAGCAAGCCGAACAAAAACCCGCCGAGGATCGAGCCGATCACGCCCATGATCAGATCGGTGACGAGGCCCGACCCGCCCCCTTTCATGATCTGGCTCGCGAGCCACCCGGCCGCGAGGCCGATCAGGAGAAACCACACGATGTCCATGATGACCGCCTTCGGAAACGAGCGTGGGGAACGAGGGCGAGAAAAGAACTGCGTCCCCTTTTCTAAGAAGTACCCTCGACAGGGATCGAACCTGTAACCTTCAGCTCCGGAGGCTGACGCTCTATCCAATTGAGCTACGAGGGCATAGAAAACTGATTCTACCACCCCCGGCCGCTGGGTGAAGGAGGAGCCTCCAGCCGCGGCTGCCACCGCTATGCCGAGCGACGCAGCGGGCTCGCCGGTTCGTCGGCGCGTTCCACGTCGGCCACCTTCGGCCGGCTGAGCGACCCATGCGGCCCGTCGATGCGGATTGTCCGCTCCTCACCACTGCCACTCTCGGCTGCCGCTGCCGCCAAATCCCGTAGCTGCTGATACCGCTGCCGATACGCCCCAAACTGCAGCAGGCCCACAAGGCGACCGGCCAACGCCGGCACCAGACCCAGCGGCGCCCGCGCCAGCGAGTGCCGCACCACTTCGTAAAGATGCAGCGGCAATCCCGACAGCAGCGATTCGCCTGCGAGCGATCGCCAAAACAGCCGCTCGGCATGCAGCCCGGCCATGAATGGATTCGTCCGCCGTCGCTCCACTCCGCATTCAACTCGCGACGACGGCTCGACCATCACCGGGCAGCCGATGCGGTCGAGTGTCACGGCCATGTCAGTGTCGGCGCAGTCATCGCCACAGACCAGGGAGAACCCACGGCCAGCCATGTCGAGCACGTCGGCCCGCCAGAAGCCGACCTCGAGGCACGGCGCCATCGGGTCTGCAGCATGCGCGAGTCGTCGCCCGCCACGGCCACAGCGCACCCCGGTGGAAATGGTGCGGCCAGCATCATCAACGACTGGCACCACGGCGCCCGCCTCGCCCGCTTCGAGGATCGCCAGCGCCGTGTCGGTCCAGCCCGGCGTGGCCCGCCAGCCCGCGGTGAGCACATGGATCACCGCCGCCTCGCTCGCCGCGATGCCGAGATTCACGCATGACACGAGGCTCGCGTTGGACGGCGCCTGCACAAACCGCACCTCATCGCGAATATTCCACGGATCGGCGTAGGGCCGGGCCAGCACGACCACGATCTCCGACTCGTCGGGTCGGTTTTCAAGCACGCTCACGAGCGTGTCTTCCAGATCGCTCACGTCGGTCGTCAGCGGAATGACGATCGACAACCGCGGTATGGCGTGCATGACATGTGGCATTGGTGCGCTCCCCCAGCGCGAAACCTGGCACGAAACCAAACGCTACACCCTGGTACAGGATGCTCGCGCCGAAACTCACGGCAGACCTTGCCGCCCAGCCGGCAGCCTTGTTAGGCGGCCGCCCGGTGCGGCTGCAATTCGTTGAATAGGTTGATCGTGTGCAGCATCTCGCCGTCGGCATCGTAAAACTGGAGTACGCCGACATCGATCAGCCACATCGCGAACATCTCGGTCACCCGGTAGCACCGGGCCACGCAGCGGCCCCGGTCGATACGGATGTTCTCCTGGACGTCGGCAACGTCGATCGCGTCGGCGCCAAGATCGAGGAAATACCGCGTGACAAGCTCTCGGACGTCCGCGGCGTGCATGTGCATGCGCATGGCAAGCAACCTCCTGTTGCGGTCTTTCGAACGACTTCCTGTCGAACGGGGCGGAAACGTACTGGCGAACCGCCGTCAGCGAAAGGCTGTTTTGCCGGATCCAGTCCGACGCCCCATCCATCCGCCATGAGGGAGATCGACCAGCCACATCGCCGGGAATCACGTCCGCGACGGCAGTCTCCCCAACCCTCACCACCCGGTGAGATTCGCCACGTTGCCAAAACCCTACAGCCTGTAGATCCACGCTGGATCGGCGTAGCGCTCGCGAACGAGCCGGGCGACCGCCGCCTCCGGCCAGGCCGCCCTCGCCGCCGCCGCTCCGAACGCCTCGCGGACGGCTGCCGCCAGCCGGTCCCGCCCCAGACTGAGGTTGGCCAAAAACGCCCCGTGCGGCCGCCGCCCCCGATAGTCGGGCTCCCGCGGCGGATGCCGCAGCACACCCGAGACGAGATCGAGATCGAGGCTGTCGAGGAGCGTGCCGTGGTAGAGCACACCATGCCGCTTCACCCGGAGCGCGTTTCCCGAAACTTTTCGCTCGCCGTCGTCGCTCTGGATTGCCAGGTCGCTCAGTCCGCGGCGAACCACCGGCAGATCGGTCTGCTTGGTGAGCGCTTCCGCCAGCGGATCGAGCATGGCCGCATGAATCTGTTCGATCGGCGGAGCGGCTTCCGGATGGGGCGTGACCACCGACCACATCAGACAGCCCGGCCCGAGCACGACCGTCGCCCCGCCGCTGGGCCGCCGCAGAATTCCCACGCCGCGCTCCGCGCACACCCCCCGATCCACTTCCTCGTCGACGCAGCTCGATGACCCGAGCACAACGACCGGCTCTGCTGCCATCCAGACCCGCACCACGACCTCGGAAACGGTCCCCTCATGCGCCCCCTCGAGCAGGGCCTCATCCAGCGCCAGGTGCGCTACTGGGCTGGGAAGATCGACATCGAGCCAGACGGCGTTTGGTTTCAACTGCATGGTGAACGATCTGGCGACCAGAAAAACGGAGGCTCGGGGGTCGGCGAACGCTCGACGAGCCTTGGGCGTATCCTCGCCCGGCGATCGTTGACTGGCGAGCCCTCCAGCCTACACTTCTCATCATGTCACAGCCCACGCCCCGCCCGATCGCCCCCAACGATTCCCTGCCGCCGGTCGAGCCGCCGAGCGCCGGCTTCCTTGTGCAGCTGTTTCTGGTGCCGGCGATCATCGTGGCGATCATCGTGTGCGTGTGGCTGGCCTTCCACTGGCTCGCCCACCTTGGCAACGACCCGCAGGCGTATGTGCGCACGCTCCGCCGCAGCAACGAGGGCCGTTGGCAGGCGGCCCTCAATCTAGCCAACGATCTCCGCGGCCCTGGTGGCGCGGCGCTCAAGACCGACGAAACCCTCGCCGACGAACTCGGCCGCATCCTCTCTGAGGAGGTAAGCAGCGGTCGCACAGGCGAGCAGTCGCAGACGCTCCGGCTCTACCTCTGCCGCGCCCTGGGTGAGTTCACGATTCCGGCGGCAGCCGGGCCACTCATCGAACAGGCAACGCGGGCTGCCGATCCGCAGACATCACGGGCCGCGGTGGAGGCTCTCGCCGTACTCACTACCAACCTGTTGGCCGCTGGCCGCGGTGCCGAGGCGCCGGACGGGATTGTGCCTGCCGTCGTCACTGCCTCCCGCAGCGACGACGCGCCGCTGCGGGGCGCCGCCGCGTTTACGCTCGGCGTGGTGGGAAGCGACGCCGGCATCGAGCGGCTCGTGCAACTGGCGGCCGACGACAATGAAGACGTGCGGTTCAACGCGGCGCTTGGGCTGGCGCGGCAGGGCCGCGACGAGTCGCTCGACACGCTTGCCGAGATGCTGGCGCTCGCCGATGTCGCTCCGCCGCCTGGGAGCGATGATCCCGTCGCCCAATCCCGCCGCTACAAGCGGGCGTTGGTGGTGATCAACGCCTTGCGGGGCGTGGCGGCGCTGGTCGATGCCACGAGCACGCCGCCACCGGCGGTGATCATGGAGCGGATCGAAGCCCTCGAGCAGGATCCTGTCGGCGACGTGCGATCGAGCGCGGCTGCCCTGCTCAAGAAGATCGAGCGGCTACGGAAGGCAGCCTAGGCAACCCCGCCTGCTAGGCGTCGAGAAATTCATCGAGCGCCTCGCGGAGCATGTCGGTGTCGGGCGTCACGCCTGTCCAGGCCTGGAAATCGATCGCCGTTTTCTCGGCGTGAATCTCGAGCCCGTCGATCGTGCAGGCCCCTGCAGCAGTTGCCAACGAGATGAACGGCGAGGGCCGCGGCACCAGCGGGAGATCGGCCACGACCATGTCGCCCCGTAGCCCGATCAGACCGGGAAGGCTCTCCGATCCCCGGGCCGGGAGCACCGAGACGATGATGCCGACCGCGGCCGGAATCTCGAGTGTCACTTCCCAGGGCAGCATCGCGGCGACCGCATCGCCCAGTCCGTTGATCGCGGCGACGGTCGCCTCCGCGCGATCCGCTTGGGAATCGCATACGACGATCCCCGGGCACCGCGCGAGCGCCAGTTCGAGTGCCGTGGCCCGTGCTGCCGGTCCACCCCCGAGGATGAGGACGTGCGCGGAAGCCGGGTCGATGTGCGATCGCAATGCCTCCACGACACCACGGCCATCAGTCATGTGGCCGACAAGGCCCTCGGGCTGACGATCGACAAGGCTCACGCCTCCGGAAAACGTCGCTGCTGGTGTCAGCGTTGCCATGTGCGGAGCGGCTGCCTCTTGCAGCGGGCCTGCCAGGATGCAGCCACGCAGGCCCAGGGCAGAAACTCCGGCGATGGCCTCACCGATCCTCGCCGGAGCGACATCAAACGTGACAAACCGCCAGTCGATGCCTGCTGCCTCGATCGCCCGTTCGAAGAGATACTGTGCGGGGTTGCCCGCCGCGGGGCACCCCAGCAGGGCGACGATCTCCTGCAGCGCCGGACTCGTCATCGGCTCGCCTCGCACACGTCGCCATCAAGAGCTCTGCAAAAGGCCATGGAGGGCTTTTGCCACGTGAAGCCGCCGCCGGATACGGCGGACGCCGGTCGTCGAAAACCTTGGCTTTTCGACCGACCGGCCAAGTGGCAAAAGGCCATGGAGGGCTTTTGCCACGTAAAGCTAGACCGTGATATGCGTGACGGCGAGGAAGCGGGGATCCTTGCGGATCGGGTCGAAATCGGGCTCGAGTTGGGTGAGGTCACGAAACCGGTCATCGAGCGCGATGGCTTGGGTGAGATGCTCGACAGCAGCCGCCACGTTGCCGTCGAGCGAGTGATAGCACGAGAGATTGTAGAACAGGATCGGCTGGTGGGGGGAGGCCACCAAGCCCTTTCGCAGCATGTCGATTGCGGCATCGAGCCGACCCATCCGCTTCAGGCACCAGCCCAGGCCGAGCCAGGCCTCGATTCGCTCGGGATGCTCGTCGGCCACGGCAGTCAGGGGCGTGATCGCCTCTTCAAACCGCCCCAAGGCCCGTAAGGCTTCGCCCTCCAGAAGGCGTGCCTCAGGCCGGGCCCGCGTAGGTTCAGGAAGCTGCCGGACCGCGGCCAGGCCACGCAGCAGCAGTTTTGCGGCGTGCGGCGGTGTCGGCACGTCGGGCTGCACGAGCAGTTCGCCGAGCTCTATATAGCCTGCTGCTTCGCGCAGGATCGCCTGACGGCGATGGCTAGACATGGCAGTCATCAGCGCCTCCTACCGAACTCCCGTGATACCAACCCTTTATACGCAGCCTGCCGAGATTTGGGTCGCGGCGGCGACTTTTTCGGCTGAATTCAGATTTTTCTACGAAAACTGGCCGATCGCGCCACTCTTCTGGTGGCGTCTCTCGTTTCCGTCGATTCTTTGCCCCGCCGCTGATCCATACCCATGCGACTCACGCTCCGTACCCTCCTGGCCTACCTCGATGGCATCCTGCCTGCCGCAGCCCGCGCCGACTTGGCGAGTCAGGTGGATGGCAATGCAACCGCCGAAAGCCTGATCAGGCGGATCCGGCGGGCGGTGGCCCGGCCTGAGATTCCCGCGCCAAAACCCCTCGGCCGGGGTCTCGCCGACGACCCCAATTCCGTCGCCGAGTTTCTGGATAACTCGCTGCCGGCAGACCGCCTGGCTGCGTTTGAAAAGATCTGCCTTGAATCCGACCTGCATCTTGCAGAGGTGGCCGCCTGCCATGAACTGCTCGCCGAGGTCGCCCGCGACGACACGCCCGTGAGGCCGCTCGATGCTGCCAGCCATGAGCGGCTGCTCCAGCTTTTCCACCATCGCGCCGCGGTGCAGGCGACCGCGGCCGAACGAGACGAGGCGCGGGAAAATGCGGCCGTGGTACGGGCGGCGGTCGCGCAGGCACGGCATGCACCGCGAACCGATACTCCCGTCGGTAGCCGTGGCTTCGAAACCCAGTCGAATCGCCCCTGGCTGGCCTGGGCATCGGCTGCAGTCGCCCTGCTCGTGTTGCTCCTGGCCGGCGGTGTGCTGGTCTGGAAGGTCACTGGTGCTGGCAGGGAGGTGGCCGCGAAACGCGTTGAGCAGCCCGCGGCGGCCGCGAAGCCCGCAGAGCGAGAACAGCCCACCGAAGACAAACCGCAGCAGCCCCTCGCGGTGCCGGAAGCGACCGATGCCGAACCACGCGGCGCTGCGGACATGCCGGTCGCAGCCGAAGCCGCAGCGGTGGTAGCCGGACAGAAGCCTCCTGCCGAGCAGCCCATGGTCCCGGGGGCCAAGCCGGTCGCAGAACCGATTCCGGCGGCGAGTGATACAGCATCAGCGACGGGCGATGCGGCCCAAAAAATGACGGCTCAGGTGATCGTGCCCGTCGATTCGCTGCCGCTGGCCGAGCAGCCACGGGTGCCTCAGGGTGATGCCTTGGCCATTGCGGCGACGCCCACCACGGCCATGCCGAAGCGAGACGGTTCCGCCGAGTCGCCGCCGGCTCCTACCGCTGACGACGTCGCTGACATCGGGGTAGTAGGGCCAGGAGGTGTGTTGCTGCATCGTGTGCTGCGGGCCGGTCGGCAGACGTGGGCCTATTTTCCGGCCGGGGAACCGCTGGCAGAACGGGAAGACCTCGTGGTCCCACCGGGCGGCGATGCCGAGATCGATGTCGGCGGCATCGGTGTGAAACTTCTCCGCGGCACCCAGGCGACGCTGTCGATCGATTCCGACGGCACGCCCAGGATCACGGTCGTGATCGGTCGCATCATCGCCCGCGGGATGACGGCCGATCGACAACTCGGCATCACCGCCGGTCGGCTGCATGGAATGGTTACGGCCGGCCTCACCGAGCCGGTAGCCGCAGCGGTGGAGTTGGAGCGTCGCCCCGGCGATGACCCCGCCGTCGATCCGGCCCGCATGGTAGCTACGATCATGTCGACGACCGGCGGCCTTGGCTGGCGGCAGCAGCCGATGGCTGGTCCGGATGATCAGTCGACCGGTCTCCTCGGCGGCATCGCCGAGGAAGGCATGCTTGAAGCCCGCTCGGCGCTGGTATGGGACAGCACCCGGCCCGATCGTGCCGTGACCGAGCGGCGAACAAGCCTTGGCTGGGCGGCCGGCGCAGAGCCGATCGACCCGCTCGCCCGTCGGGCTGCCGAGTCGCTGGCGGCCGCACTGCAGCAGGCCCGGCCACTCTTTGATTCGCTCCACGACATGGCGATCAATCATCGCGCTGAAAACCGAACCATGGCGGCGGCAACGCTCGCCCTGCTCGGTGAGTATGACGAACTCGTCATCCTGCTCTCGGCCGATCGGCCGGGGGACCAACTGGAAGCCACCCAATGGCTGGCCCTCGAGGCGGCGACGGTGCCGCTGGCCCTGGCACGCGGAGCCAACTCAGCTGCCAAACTGGAGGCCACGCTGCAAAAGCGCGGGCCACCGGGAAAGGGCGCGATGCTCTTCACGCTGGCCCGCGGCTTCAGCGATGCCGCTCTCGCTGCCGGGGCCGATGCCATGCTCGTTGAGGCGCTCACTGACCCCGACCTCGTGGTGCGGCGGTATGCCGCAAAGAATCTGTTCGAGATCGTGCAGCCGCCGGCCGCCGACCGCATTCGGTATCGACCGGATGGATTGGAGGAGATGCGCCGGCAGGGCGCAGCATGGTGGCGAACCCAATTGGAGAAACAGGCCATCCGGCGAAACAGCAGCCGGTGAGCGGGCGGGACGGGCGTTGCACGCGAGGATTGTGGCCGGCGTTTGTGGAAGCGTCGCGTTGGGTGATATGCTCCGGATCCGGCTCGAAGGCTGCCCGGGCCGCTTGGAGAGGCAGCCCCTGGGCGGCCTTCCCGCCGCTTCTCAAAAGGATCGCCAGTGCAAATCAATGTCTCCGCCCGTCATGGGCATTTGAGCCCGGCTTCCCAGTCGAAAATTTCGGCCAAGGTGTCGCGGCTCCAACGGTACTTCGACCGCCTGACTGCCCTCGATGTCACGGTCGATCTCGAGCATGAAACGCTGCCCACCGTGGAAATTGTCGCCAAGGCCGAACACTTTCACGACATGGTGAGCCACGAGACCTCGGCCGACCTGTGGCGGAGCGTGGACGGTGCCGTTCAGAAACTCGAGCAGCAACTCCGCAAGCACAAGGAAAAAGTCCGCGACCATAAAAACGCCGACACTGCTCGACGGTCCTGATCCCGAAAGAACCGCACTGCCGTATGAAATTTTCAGATTTTGTCACGCTCGACGCCATTCGCTCGCATGTCGACGCCACGACCAAGGATGGCGTGATTCGCGAGATGGTGCAGGCCCTTGTCGCCGCCGGCCGGATCTCGGTCGACGATATGGAAGGGATCATCAAGGCGATCATGAAGCGGGAGGATCTCGGCAGCACCGGCATTGGCCGCGGTGTGGCCGTTCCCCACACGAAGCACCCGAGCGTCAACCGCCTTGTTGGCACCGTCGCCGTGAGCCAGCAAGGGATCAATTTCGACAGCCTCGACGGCGAGCCAGTACACCTGTTTTTTCTGCTCGTGTCTCCGCCAGACCGACCGGGCGACCATCTCAGGGCACTGGAAAACATCTCCCGGCAGCTGCGCGACGACGCCTTCTGCCGGCTCCTCAAGGCGGCAAAGACGCCCGAAGACATTCAGCACCTGCTGGAAGAAGCCGATAGCCACGGGATCGTGTCGTGATCCGCATCGCGACCGACGACAAGACCGACAAGAACGACAGCATGACGATGAGCCAACAAACCGTTTCCCGAGAGGTCGTGGTAGGCATCCCGCAAGGGCTGCATGCCCGTCCGGCCGACCTGCTCGCCCGCGAGGCGCAGCGGTGGCAATCGCGGATCGAGGTGGTCGGTTCGGCCCAGCGGGTCGACGGTAAGAGCATCCTCGATCTGCTCACGCTCGCCGCCGAGGCGGGCACGCGACTGGTGGTGGAGGCGACCGGGCCCGATGCCGATGAGGCGGTGGCGGCCATCGGTCGGCTCTTCGACCGCAATTTCAACGATTCAGAACATCAGACCCAATCCTGACCGTATTTTTCGACCTTTTATCCCAGACACAGGAGCCGCAACGACCCGCCAGGCGCGAATCCTCTGAAGATGCCGATCGCTGCGGTGTACCGCGAGGCGATCTCTTCAGTTGTGATGTCGCAGCCGGCGCGCGGAATGCGCCCCCATGCTGAAACTCCAGGGCATCGCCGTTTCCGCCGGCGTCACGATCGGCGAGGCGCTCGTTCTCGATAGCGAGGGCTTCCGTATCCCGCGGCGGTTCGTCGCCCGGAGCGCGGTCGATACCGAACTTGAGCGGCTGGCTCACGCCGTTGCCGACACCACCCGCGAGATCGAGCGAGACCGGGACGCCATCAAGTCGGAACTCGGCGGCCAGTATGCCGCCATCTTCGACGCCCACCTGGCGATGCTCCACGATCCGAAGCTGCAGGCGGAACTCACCGCAGCGGTCCGCGACCGCAACTGGTGGCCTGAATACGCGGTGAGCCGCACGCTCCGCCGCTATGCGAAGGTATTTCAAAGCCTCGACAACCACATCTCGCATCGGGCTCACGACATCTACGACATCGAGAAGAGCCTGCTTCGCAACCTGCTGGGGCAGCGGCGGGAGACGCTTGCGGCGATCTCGCAGCCGGTGATCGTGCTGGCCCACAACCTCACGCCAAGCGAGACGGCCAACCTCGATCGCCGGTTCGTGCAGGGGTTTGCCACGGAACTCGGCGGCCCCGGCAGCCATACCGCAATCGTGGCGGAGGGGCTCGAGATTCCGGCCGTGGTGGGTGTGGGGCCGTTTCTTTCCGACGTCTCCGGCGGCGAACCGGTGATCCTCGACGGCAATCAAGGGCTGGTCATCCTGCAGCCCGACGAGGAGACGATCGCCCGCTACCGGCTGGAGGTCGAGGCGGCCCATTCGGCCCAGGCGAAGCTCGAGGGGCTCCGCGACCTGCCGGCGGAGACCACCGACGGTGTGTCGATCCAGATCATGGGCAATATCGAGTTTCCCAGCGAGGTGGAGCAGTGCATCAGCCGCGGCTGCGATGGGATCGGCCTCTACCGCACCGAGTTTCTCTATCTCACGAGCCGCAGGGAGCCGACTGAGGAGGACCACTTCGCCGCCTACAGCGAAGTGGTGAAGGCGCTGCCCGACAAGCCGGTCGTGATCCGCACGGTCGATCTCGGAGCCGACAAGATGCTCACCGAGACGACGCCGGAGGAGGAGCGCAACCCCTGCCTCGGCCTGCGAAGCATCCGCCTTTCGTTGCGGCAGCTGCCGATGTTTCGCACGCAGCTGCGGGCGATCCTTCGGGCGAGCGCCCTCGGAGATGTGCGGGTGATGTTTCCCCTCATCTCCACGATCACGGAGCTGCGGCAGGCACGCATGGTGCTGGCCGACGTGATGGAGGACCTTGCCGAACATGGAATCCCCTTCAACCGCAGCATGCCGGTGGGGATCATGGTGGAGACCCCGGCCGCGGCCGTGATGCTTGATGCCTTCGTGAAGGAGGTCGACTTCGTCTCGGTGGGCACCAACGACCTGATCCAGTACACGCTGGCGGTTGACCGGGGCAACAAGGAGGTCGCCGACCTCTACAACGCATGCGATCCGGCGGTGCTGCGGCTTCTGCGGCATTCGCTGGATGTGGCTCGTGAGGCCGGTGTGCCGGCCTCGGTGTGTGGACAGATGAGCGGCAGCGTGATGTACACGCAGCTGCTTCTGGGGCTCGGTCTGCGGCAGCTCAGTGTGCCGGCCAGCGCCATCCCGGAAGTGAAGCAGGTGTGCCGAAGTGTTTCGGTCGCCGAATGCCGCAGGATCGCCGAGCGGGTGCTCGCGATGGACGGAGCGCGCGAGGTGAAGGCCTTCTTGCGCGACCAGGTGCGTCGCCTGCTCTCGGAACAGACCGCCTGACGGCGGGGGCCGCCCAGCGGGCGGCTTGGGACCATGAGGAAGACCCATGAAACAGGAAATGCTCATTAATGTGTCGCAGCCGGAAGAATGCCGGATCGCGATCATGGAAGACGGTGTGCTGGAGGAGCTCTATGTGGAGCGGACCAGCGCCGACAACTACGTCGGCAACATCTACAAGGGGCGTGTCGTCAACATCGAGCCCTCGATTCAGGCGGCGTTTGTCGACTTCGGCGTGGGCCGCAATGGCTTTTTGCACATCAGCGACATCGAGCCGCAGTACTACCGGCAGGGTGGACTCGACCCCGACAAGGCCTTCGAGGTGGCTGAGCCAGCCGGGCGGCCGGCCGCCGGCGACGGCGAGGGGGAAGGGCCCCGCCGGGGCCAGCGGAAGCCGAGGATCGGTGACCGTCCGCGGGTCAAGCCGCCGATTCAAGACATTCTGCGACGGGGCGACGAGGTGCTCGTGCAGGTGATCAAGGAGGGCTTCGGCACCAAGGGGCCGACGCTCTCCACCTACATCTCGATTCCCGGCCGCTACCTCGTGCTCATGCCGCCGCTGGGTCGCGTGGGTATCTCGAAGAAGATCGACGACGAGCGGGAGCGACGGCTCCTACGCGACATCATGCTCGACCTGCAGCCGCCCAAGGGCGTGGGGTTCGTCGTGCGGACGGCCGGCACCGAGCGGACCAAATCGGAGATGGCCCGCGACATGGCCTATCTGCTCAACCTTTGGAAGAGCATCGTCCGCCGCATGCGAAAGTATTCGGCGCCGATCGACATCTACCAGGAGAGCGACATGATCATCCGCACGATCCGTGACATGTTCACGGAAGACGTGGGACGGATCCTGATCGACGAGCCGGCCGCCTACGAGCGGGCCCGTGAGTTTCTCGAACTCGTGATGCCCAAATATGCCTCGCGGCTGCAGCTCTATGACGGCAAGGAGCCGCTCTTCCATCGCTACGGCCTCGAGGACGAGATCGGGCGGATGTATCAGCGGAAGGTGCCACTCAAGGGAGGCGGGTCGATCGTGATCGACACCACGGAGGCTCTGGTGGCAATCGACGTCAACTCGGGGTCGTTCCGCACCGAGAAGAGCGCCGAGGAAAATGCCTACCAGATGAATCTGATCGCGGCCAAGGAGATCGCCCGGCAGCTGCGGCTCCGAGACCTCGGTGGTGTGATCGTCAACGACTTCATCGACATGCGGAAGGAAAAATACCGTCGCAACGTCGAGAAGGCGCTGCATGACGCACTCAAGCGGGATCGCGCCCGCACAAAGGTGTTGCGGACAAGCCCCTTCGGCCTGATCGAGATGACCCGGCAGCGGATTCGTCCGTCGCTCCGAAAGAGCATCTTCCGCGACTGCCCCACCTGCACCGGGACGGGCATGGTGAAGACGGCCGAGAGCATGGCGATCGAAGTGATGCGGACGCTGCATCTTTCCGCCACGCGGGACGATGTCACCCGTCTCGACATCTCGGT
Source organism: Candidatus Kuenenia stuttgartensis (assembly GCA_945883745.1). Taxonomy (GTDB): domain Bacteria; phylum Planctomycetota; class Planctomycetia; order Pirellulales; family UBA1268; genus CACORA01. Next base: position 500 of record CAMCYH010000077.1, on the reverse strand, counting down.
GCACGACGACGTGGCCACCTGGATCAACAACCGGAAGCGGCGGGAGATGGCCCAATTCGAGGACATGACGCACATCCAACTGCATGTCGTCGGCAAGGACGGCGTGTCACCCGAACACCTCGTTTTCGAGGCCCGGGATGCCGACGGCCGAGCCGTCCGGTTTCCGTGAATCGACGTCGCCCGGGTCGGGGACGGGCTTTTTAGGGCCCACTCGACCCGGGGCGATGGCGTCGGTATTCTCTGAATTCTCTTTTCAGTTTCGCACGAGATAGGTAACGAGTCATGGCCACCACCGCAGCAACCCACGCCGCCAGCATGGCGGGTTCGAACCACCACTACGCCGTCATCGCCGATGGCGGAAGGCAGTATCGCGTGATGGAAGGGCAGGAGCTCGAGATCGATTTCCGTCATGTGCCGCCGGGCAGCGAGGTGGTCTTCGACAAGGTGCTTGCCGTCAGCGCGGCTGGCACACTCAAGATGGGCGTGCCGCTTGTGAAGGG
>CAMCYH010000076.1 GCA_945883745.1 Candidatus Kuenenia stuttgartensis | reverse complement strand
TCAGGGCATCCTGCCCTTCGCTCACTCGGATGCAGACGGCGCTTCGCCATCCTGGCTGCGCTTGTCTGCATACGCCGGCTCCTTGGCACGGGCAGCCCGTCGCTTTCGTTGATGGTGCTGCAAATCCACAGCAAGCCGCCGGCGGGAGCCGGCGGACTGGCGACGTCCGCATAGGTAGCCCTACGCTTCATGCCGCTGCTTGAAATCAACAATCTCGTGACTGCGTTTCACACGCCTGCCGGCCGGGTGCCGGCGGTGGATGGGGTGTCGCTGTCGATCGAGCGGGGCAAGACGCTCGGGCTCGTCGGGGAAAGTGGCTGTGGCAAGAGCGTGACGGCCATGTCGATCCTGCAGTTGGTGGCGGCGCCAGGGAAGATTGAGAAGGGGCAGATTCTGTTGTCGCTGGGCCGCGGGGAGGAGAGTACGACGGCGATCGATCTGGTGTCGCTTCCTGAAGGTGAGCTGCGGAAGATTCGTGGGGGCCGAATCGGGATGATCTTCCAAGAGCCGATGACGAGCCTCAATCCTGTCTTCACGATCGGCAGCCAGATCACCGAGACGCTCCACCTCCATCGGCAGCTGTCGCGGGAGGCGGCCCGGGCGCGGGCGCTCGAGATGCTGAAACTCGTGCGGGTGGCCGACCCCGAACGCCGCCTCGAAGAATATCCCCACCAGCTTTCCGGCGGCATGCGGCAGCGGGTGATGATCGCGATGGCTCTGGCCTGTGAACCCGATCTCGTGATCGCCGACGAGCCCACGACCGCGCTCGATGTGACGATCCAGGCGCAGATTCTCGAACTCCTCGCCGACCTTCGCCAGCGGCTTGGCACGGCGATCCTCCTCATCACCCACGACCTCGGCGTGGTGGCCGAAACGTGCGACGACGTGGCCGTCATGTACGCCGGCAAGATCGTGGAGCGGGCGCCGGCGGACGAACTCTTCGCCCGGCCGCGTCACCCCTACACGATCGGCCTCCTGCGATCGCGGCCTGAGGCGGCCGGCCGGGGCGAGGGGCAGCTCAAGACGATTCCCGGCATGGTGCCACCACCCCAGGACTTTCCCTCCGGCTGCCGGTTTCACCCGCGGTGCGACCATGCCCGCCTGCCGCGCTGCACGAGCGAGCTGCCGGAGTTGCGTGAAATCACACCGGGCCACTTCGTTCGCTGCCACGAGGCCGAGGCGATCACTCCATGACAGCTCCACTCCTCGACGTGCACGATCTCCAGACGCATTTTCCCATCCGCAAGGGACTGCTGCGGAAGACCGTCGGCGCCGTCCAGGCGGTCGATGGTGTGAGCTTCACGATTCCACGGGGCACTACACTCGGGCTCGTCGGCGAGAGCGGCTGCGGAAAGACGACGGCCGGCCGCAGCATCCTCCGGCTCGTCGAGCCAACCGGCGGAAGCGTACGGTTTGCTGGTGAAGACGTGCGGGCCCTCTCCGGGGGCCAGCTTCGCGGCCTGCGACGGCGGATGCAGATCGTCTTCCAGGATCCGTACGGCTCGCTCAATCCCCGGATGCAGGTGCGGAGCATTCTGGAAGAGGGGCTCGTCATCCACGGCATGGGTGATGCGGCCGCGCGAAGGGAAAAGATGGTGGCCGCGCTCGAGCGAACGGGGCTCACCGCCGCGGCACTCGAGCGCTATCCGCACGAGTTCTCCGGTGGCCAGCGGCAGCGGATCGCAATCGCCCGCGCGCTCGTGCTCGAGCCCGAGTTTGTCGTGCTCGATGAGCCGATCTCGGCTCTCGACGTGTCGATCCAGGCCCAGGTGGTCAACCTGTTGGTTGACCTGCGCGAACAGTTCGGGCTCACGTACCTCTTTATTTCTCACGATCTGTCGGTCGTCGGGTACATCGCCGACGAGGTGGCGGTGATGTATCTGGGGCGGATCGTCGAACGATGCACCGCCAAGGAACTCGCCACGACGCCGCTGCACCCGTACACCCATGCTCTCTTCTCGGCGGTGCCATCCGTCGAGCCGGCGCGGCGGCGGTCGCGCATCGTGCTTGCGGGCGATGTGCCGAGCCCGTCGCGGCCACCATCGGGCTGCCGGTTTCATCCGCGTTGCCCTCTCGCGGAAACAATCTGCACGGAGACCGACCCGCCGGCGACGATGGCCGCAGGGCATCTCGTGCACTGCCATGTGGCCGCCCAAGCGATCGAACAGGCGCAGGGTGACGTTGCGGCCGCATCCGCACGGATCGCCGAGGCGATGGCGAAGCCATGACCACGGCCAGCTCCGATGACCGACACGGACGCGGGCTGGCGGGTGTCTTGGCCGCTGCGGGGTGTGAGCCACCCGTCCTCGTCATCGCCGATCAAGACACGGTGGGCCGTCTTGCCCCGGCCTGGCTCGAGTCTTTCGATGAGGTGGGATGGCTGTATCGCGTGCGGTCGTTTGGGGGCATGGCGACCGAGCAGGAGATCGCGGCGCTGGCGGCGGAGGCCCGGAGTCTGGGGGCGAAGTCGATCGCCGCGATCGGCGATTCCACACTGCTGATGGCTGCAACGGCCGCAGCCAAGACCGTAGAATCCCTTACTCCTGATTCGATCATCACGTTCTCGAGGAGCGACCCGTGCGGATAAGTGTGTTGCCTAAAAAGATGCCAGAGACTGGTAAGCCGCAGAACGCAGGCCGTTCGACCAGCAGGGGGCAAGCCCGCGGGATGATCGCCGCGACTGCGTCGCTGGTGGTGGGATGGTCACTGCTGCCGGTGGCAATCGCCGCCGAGCCGCTGCCGCTGGTCTCTGCGGGAGATGCGGAGCGAGTCTTCGTATCGGGCATCGAGGAGCGTTTTGATGCCGTGCGGGCCGCCGTCGAGAAGGCGGCCGCCGACAGTGGCCGCAACTATCGCGTCGTAGTGGTGGGTGATGCGGGAGGAGGTGACGCCGCGACCAAACTGCTCGAGGGGTTGATCGAACGCTGGCGGCGCGAGTCGGACGGTGGTGACGGCGGAACGGCGGCCTTCGACCCGGCGAAGGATGTGACCATCGTGCTCGACGTGCAGGGACGTCAGATCGCCATGCGGGCACCGTGGGGCCTCGAGGTGTCGAGCGGCCTCGATCCGCAGACGATCAAGACCGAGTTGATCGAAAAAGTCTTCGTGCCCAAGGCCAAGGATAACCTCTATGACGAGGGCCTGGCCTCCCTGGTCAACGCCACCGAGCGGTGGGTGAAGGATCGGGCGGTGCTCAAGCAGAAGCGGGCCGAGGCGGCCCGCGTGTTTCGTACGCGGACGCTGCCGATCGGTGCCGCGGCTCTCGCGACGTTTGGTGGGCTGGCGGCCTTCTTCCTGCAGCGGGCCCGCCACGACAAGAAGATGCACGAGGCGCGGACAAAACTGGCGGCCTTCAAGGCCGAGGTCGTCGCGCTGTCCGATCTTCTCGACACACAGCAGGAGCGGCACCGGATGCTGCCCCACTCCGATCCCGACTTCATCACGCCGATGGAAGGCCTGACGCGGTCGACGTATGACGGCGTGCAGGGGGCGATCCGTCGCTACCGCGAGCGGTGGCTCTCGCTCATGGACGTCTGGGAGAAGGCCGAGGGGCAGATCAATTCCGAATGGTTCCTCGGCACGTCCGCCGCCGACGAGGCGATCAAAATGCTCGATTCGGCGGAGGCCCGGCCACCCCTCGACGCCGTGGCAGGCGAGTGTCGGGCGCCGCTGGACGCCCTCGAGCAAGCGCACGAAACCGCCCGCAGCCTGGCCGACACGGTCGAGGCGGACCTGACGACCGCCACCCAGCGGGTGGAAACAGTCGCCAGCCGCGGCCGATCCAATGCCTCCTTTCAGCGACCCTTGGCGGAGGCCGCGCGGGGGCTCTCGCTGGCGCGGCACGATGTGGAGAGCGATCCGGTTGCCGCCCGCGGTCGGCTGGAGAATACCGCCGCAGCACTGGCGGAGACCATCGAGGCGGTAGAGAGCTTCGAGACGGTCGATGATCGGCGGCTCCAGGCTTTGCGTGAGGCCGACGCGATCGAAGAGGAGATTCGATCGAAACGCGCCGCCGGCTGGCTCTTGAGCGAGCCGGGGGCGGTGCCCGATGAGATGGTGACAACGGCCCGCCGAGAGATCGATCTGGCTGCCCAACTGCTCGACCTGGGTGAGGCGGCTGGTGGTCGCGGCCATGTGGAGAGTGCCGAGCAGTCGAATGCCGAGGCACGGGCACTCCTCGAAAGCATCGTGGCCGCCCGGGCGCGAGTGGAGGATCTCCTGCCGGGCTGCATCACGCGGCTGGCGGCGGTTGGCGAACAGCGTGTCGCCGCCGTGCGGGCGGTCGAGCACCTTGCCGGCATGTACGCCGAAACCTCGTGGGCCGACGTGGCCGACAACATCAGCCGAGCCGATGAAGGTGTCGCCCGGGTAAAGTCGCTCGTGGCCGAGGCTCAGGCTGCGGCGGACGGCAAACGGCAGCACTACTTTCGCGGTCTGGCCCTCGCGGAAGAGGCGATTCGCCAACTGGATTGGGCAGAGGACTGCTACCAGGGGGCGATCGAGCGGACGACTGAACTGGACCAGTTGCGGGCTTCACTGCCCGCGCGGCGCAACACCGTGCATTCAAGAGTGGCCGACCTCGCGCGGCAGCTTGCCCATCAGCGGACCGACCGCGTGCGGGCGAATGAACGGTGCCGAGAGGCCGGCCGGCTCGTCGAGGCGGCCGACCATGGTCTCGCGATGGCCCGGCCCGACATGCGGCAGGTATCGCAGGTGCTCGATGCTGCCGATGCCGCAGCGGCGCGGGCAACGGATCTGGCCGCTGAGGACGAGCGGCTGGCCCGACAGGCGATCGAAGACCTGGAAGAGGCCGACAGCCTCGTGCGACGGGTGGCGGCCTGGTACGCCGAGGGCGTGTCGGCCAACGTCCAGCCGGCCACGGCAGCCTTGGACCGCGGCAAGGCGCTTCTCACCCAGCAGCGATACGAAGACTCGATCAAGTCACTCGCCGAGGCGACCCACATGGCAAAGGAGGCGTACGCCGCCGCCACCGCCGAGGCCGATCGTCGCCGCCACCGCCGGCAGTTGGAGATCCAGCGGCGGCAGATGGAGGAGTCGTTCACGCGGATGTCGCGGGGCTTTGGGCCGTGGGTGATCCAGCTTCCCGGAGGCACGTTCACCGGGCCCGATCCCTGGCGGTCGATGCGGTCAGGCCGCGGTGGCGGTTTCCCGATGCCGTCGTTTCCGGCCAGCCGCTCCAGCGGCGGTGGCTGGTCGAACAACACGACCCAGGTCGGCTGGTAGCGGGGCTCAGCTCCGGCCTTTGGGCAGCTTCGGCAATCTGGCGGGCGAGGCGAGGCGGCGGTGGCTGCTCCGGCTGCCGCGGCCAGACTGCATCGGCCGCTCGGTTTCACTCGATACCCCCTCCGAGTGGCTCCTTTCGGCTCGCTGGCTTCGGGGGAAATCGTCATGGCACGCGGCATGTGGATATTCGGAATGATCGTGGCCTGCGGTCTGGGGATGGCTGACGGAGCCACGGCGGCCGGCCCGACCAAAAAGTCGACCACTCGCGTCGCCACAAAGCCTACGACGCCTGAAAAACCGGCCGAGAAGAAGCCGGTGCTCGTGCCGGGCACGGGCGTGGCGATCAAAAACGCCACTGACGACTTTGAAAACGAGAAGTGGGCGATGAACTATCGCCACCCGAAGAGCTCCGAGGAGCAGGACAAGCGGCTGCGGGGCCCGCTGGCCCGCAGCACCAACGGCATGTGGTTCGAGGGTCCGAAGCGCGGCATCCCCGACGTCGTGAAGCGGGTACCACTGCCGGCACCCGGTCTCGAAGGGAGCGAGCATGGCATGCTCATCGCCACGCTACGGGCGGGTATTCCCGGACGTGTCACCTACCAGATGCAACAGGACGATCTGATCTTCAGCATGTCGAAAGCCGCCGGCAACGGGCTGTCGGTACGGGACAGCCCGAGCATCGTCACGCGGGTTTACCTCCCGCCGTTTGAACAGTGGGAGCAGCGCCGCGGACCGTCCTTCGGATTCCGGGCCGGCTGCTTCACCCACGCGATCATCACTGGCGACGACCATCCCGACGAGGGCAAGTTTGGCCTCGAGGAGTATTGGCCGGGCATGTTCATCAACTTCCAGCCCAAGAGCGAAAAAGCGAAGATCATGGAGCCTTCAGCATCGATCCTCGTGCGGGCCGGGAAGCGTGGGCTCGAGGTGCAGGGGCCGAAGATCACCGAACTTGGCTGGTGGACGCTCGGCCTCTCGTTCTCACCAGATGGAATGGTGCACTATTTCGCAAGTCCGGGCGTGGACGACCTCACGATGGACGACCACATCACCTCCCAGTTTCCCTACGGCTATCGCACCGAACTCGTAAAGACATTTTTCTATAACGTCTGCACGATGGATGACGGCAAGACGTGGAGCACGCCCTGGGTCGTCGATGACCCGCGGGTCTACTTCGTGAAGCGGCCGCAGGTGGCCACGCAGCAGAAGAGCTCGAGAAAGTAGGGCAGGCCTCAGCCTGTCTTCCGGGCCCGCCACCATCCGGCCAGGAGGCTTCCGATCACGGAGTGTACGACGCTTGAAATCGCACATGGCACGGCGGTGAGCGGCTCGGCCGGGAAATGCTTCTGGGCGAGGACGACACCGAGCCCGGAGTTTTGCATGCCTACCTCGATCGACACGGTACGGGCTACGAGTTGACCGTAGCCACATGTGCGGGCGAAGGTGTAGCCGACGGCAAACCCGGTGGCGTGCAGCAGGCTGACGGCCACGAGCAATTGCCAGCCATGGTCGTAAATGGCGGCGGCGTTTTGTCCCACGATGCTTGCGCAGACCAGCGCGATCGTGACCACGCTCACCAGCGGCGCCACGGGAAGCACGGTCCGTACCACGCGCGGCAGAAACCGGTTGATCGCCACCCCGGCAGCGACCGGCAGCACCACGACCTGCAGCGTCGAGAGAAAAAGCCCCCAGCCATCGACCGGCACGAGTCGGCCGGCGAGCAGCTTCGTGAGCAGAGGCGTAAGCACGACGGCGCCGAGCGTGGAGCACATCGTCAGCAACACGGAGAGCGCGACATCGGCCCTCGCGATATAGGTGACGACATTCGACGCCGTGCCACCGGGGCAGCAGGCGACGAGAATGAGGCCAACGGCGAACGGGCTGGGGAGCGCCAACGCCGTCGCGACGCCCCAGCCAGCGGCGGGCATGATCAGAAACTGGGCGATGCATCCGGCCGCCACGATCGCGGGCCGCGTGCTGACGCGGGTGAAGTCATCGATGGAGAGTGTGATTCCCATGCCCAGCATGATCACAGCCAGGCCGACCACGATCGCCTCTCCGCGAAACCAGGTGAAGAGACTCGGCTCCACCATGGCCAGGCCGCAGGCAACGAGCACCCAGAGGGGAAAGGCGGTGGCCAGGCGGTCGAGGAGGTGCGGCATTGGGGCGTACAACGAAAAACCGCGTCGCTGGAGGCGACGCCCCCTTGCGACCGGAGGCCGAGACAGAAATGCGGGCCATGGATGGCCGTATGCCTGTGACGATAGCCGTCACCCGCCGAGGTAGGCGGTGCGGACGAAGTCGGTCGCGGGCGGGAGAATCTCTGTAAGCGATGACGGCTCGCAGCGGATCACGATCTCGTCGGGGCCGGGGCGGCTGATCGTGAAGGTGCAGGCGGTGCCTTCGTCGGCACCGCGGCCCTCATAGCGAACCTCCCAGGTGTCCCCTGTGCGGCTCCAAACACCTTCCGCAAAACGGCCGTCGGACGTAAAGACCCAGGAGCGAATCTGCCGCCGGTCAGGGTCCCAGCCGATGATCTCGGAGATTTCACGCGCCGAACCGTCGGCCGGCAACAGAGCCGGAATACCGTCGGCCGTCGAAGATGAGGTCGCCTCCGGTGCCGAGATGTGGCTTCGGGTGAGAAATGAGCGGCCAGCATTCCATGAACACCGGGTGCTCGCAACGAGCCCCTCGCTCACATCCTCCCACGAGCCCACGAGCCACTCGAGCTGGTCCAGTTGAGCCGAGGGGCGGCGGATGGCTTGTGGTGCGGAGGCGGCGGTCTCGCGCACACTCGACAGCACCCAGGTGCCATCCTCACGGACGACGACGGCGGAAAACCGGCTGCTGGCACTCGTGGCATCGTCGAATGACAAGAGGGACACGCCGTCGACGACCGCCACATCATCGCGGATCGGGCGAATCGACTCGATGTCGATGTCGATCGCGGCATTGGTATCCTGCTCGAAGAGCGTGGCAAACACGCCGGCGACCGCATCCCGGCCCGTCGTCTTCTCGCCCGAATCGAGATCAATGCTCTCGCCGGAATCACTCCAGTGGGCAGCAAGCGCCGCCGTGTCGTGGCGATTGAATGCCTTCAGATAGCTCTGCATCATCTGGCGAATTTCCATGGTCTCTGCGGCCTCAGACGCGGAGACGTCGGCCGAGCCGGTTGCCGGGATTGCCGTGAACGGCGCAGCGGGGAAGGAGACATGTTGCGTGCGGGGCAGATCGGTGGTGGCCATCACCTGTGTCACGGCAGGGTCGGCACGGTGGCCGCGATCGATGCCGGCCAGCGACTCGTCGACACGAAACGACTTCGGCTTCGAGATGACCTCGGGAATCGGACCGATCGCGTGGCGAACCACGTCGGCCGCCACGGGTGTGACCCCTGAAGGAGGGCTGGGCCGAACCGACGGCGGCGAGGAGACGTCGGCAAAGATCCCAATCGCAGCAACGACGAAGAGTCCGGCGACCGCCGCCCACATCCCGTACGACTTTTGGAAATCCATCGCGCACCTCCCTGATACGAGTCTGTGGCTCAACGCCTGTGAAGCAGCCGGTTCACACTGCGGCTGTCGCTCCTGCAGGCTCCGCATCGTACTGGGGCTCTCAAGGGAGCGGCAAGGGCTGCGGCAGCGCTGGCTGGAGCGTCAATCCCGCGGGCTTGCGCCCTGCGGCTGGCTTCATGCGAGCCTCCGTGTGCAGCAGCCCATCACTCAGCCCCGGGCGCGAGCCCGGGGGCCAGCAGCATTACCGACCCTGGCTACTTGGACTCGATCGTCACGCCGGGGAAGTCATCGGTGCGAAACGGCGTGAGCGGCAGGCCGGCGGCCGAATACATGTTGCAGACCGGATTGTCAGCCCATGCATAACGAACTGCCACGGGCTCGGCCACCGCATCGCTCCAGACCTCGATTCGGCCGTCGGGCAGAATACTGGCCTTCGCTTTGACAAATTTCCGTTCCTCCCCGGCGATTGCGAAGCCCACCGGCTCATTCACATCAAACGGCCGCCAGCCGGCTGCCTTTGCCTCGATATTGTCAAACGAAAGCACGATCTTGGATCCCTGCTTCTCCATCGACTTGTAAAGCGGGCTGCGGCAGGCGATCCCCGGCTTCCTGTAGGTCTCGGCAAGTGCCCAGCGGGCCAGCCGCTTGGCGACATCCTGCTTGTTCTTCGGATGGATGTCCTTGCCCTCGCCGATGTCGATGATCACCGCCTCGCCCGTGTTCGGCAGGGCTTTCATCGTCATCGTTTGGGCCTCGCGGAGTTCGGCCCAGTCGCTTTCGGAAGGCTCGGACTTCTCCTGTCTGAAGTCAGCCAGTTGCACCCAATAAAAGGGGAAGTCGCCCAGACCCCATTCCTCTCGCCACGATTTGATCATGAACGGGAAGAGCTCGCGGTATTGGTACGCGCGGCCGGCATTGCTTTCGCCCTGGTACCAGATCGCTCCCTTGATGCCGTAGCCGATCGACGGCGTGAGCACACCAGAATGAATGTTGCCGGGACGGGCGTTCCCCTTCATCTGCATGTCCGGGCTCTGCGGCGGCTGCGGCACCGGCTTACCCTCCGCCTTCGCCTGGGCGGCAGCGGCCTTGTGGGCCGTCATCTTCTTTTCGAACTCGGCCATCGCGGCCGGAAGATTTTCCTCCATCTTCATCCACCGATCGTGAATCGCCTTGAGGGTAGGGTGGGCGGCGATCTTCTCCCGCTTCACCCAGGCGTCGGCGGCACTGCCGCCCCAGGCATTGTCGATGAGGCCCACCGGCACTCCGAGCGTCTGATGAAGCTGGCGGCCAAAGAAGTAGCCGACGGCAGAGAAGTCGCCGACCGTTTCTGGCGAGCAGGTCTGCCACTTGCCGTTGAAGCTCCACTGCGGATCCTGGGTGCCAACCTGAGGCACCGAGATCAGGCGGATGTTCGGAAACGCCGCCGCCGCCTTCTCAAGATCGGCGTCATTGGCCTGGTTGACGCTCCATTGCATGTTCGATTGACCGGCGCAGACCCACACCTCGCCGATCAGCACGTCGTTGAAGCTGACCGTGTTTTTCCCCTTCACAACGAGCGAGTGCGGGCCGCCGTACTCCTTCACCGGATCGAGGAAGATATGCCACATGCCATCGGCATCGGCGGTGGTCGCGTGCGACTGGGCGGCGAGGGTCACCGTCACCTGCTCGCCCGGGTCGGCCTTGCCCCAAACCTTATTTTTAATGCCCTGCTGGAGCACCATATGGTCGCCAAACATGTTGTTAAGCGACACGTCGGCATGGGCCGCCTGAAGCATCAGACTGGCCATGAAAGCAACCCAAAGACCACGCACGTTCATCGTCGATCTCCTGTCGGATAATCGGATAAGGAGAAGGTACGATACGGGCTGACGGCGGCCGTGCAAACCCCCGGCCAGACTGTTTTGCCACCGGTGACGACGCGGATGAACGAGCAGCAGGACATTCTGGCAAGGATCTGGTCTGGCGAATGGCTGCCATGGCTGTCTCCGCGGCTGCGGATACCGGCCGCCCAGTTGCTCATGCATGCCGGCCTGGCACTGGCGGCAATCCTGGTCGCGCCGCTCGTCGACGCGATGGGAGGCGACTCGCTCGACGCGACCTTCAAGCGGACGCTCGGGGCGCTCGCGGCAACCCGTGGGCTCGACAGTGCCATCTCATTGGCACAGAGCTCGGAAATTAGCTTCAGCTTCGGGCCCGGAGGAAGTATCGGCATCGGGCAGGCGCTCGATCCGGTGAATGACCTCGTGGAACAGTATGCATCGTTGCTGTTGACGAGCACGACGGCGTTGGGCGTGCAGCAGCTTGGAATGCGGATGGGAAGGTCGTTGGGCTGGTGGCTCTTTCTGCCGTCGCTCACGGCCCTGGCGCTCGCGATTGCGGCGCGGGGGGCGACGCAGGCCACGCTCATGGGCTGGGGGCGACGGCTCTTCGCGCTGGCCCTCTTCGCCCGGCTGGCCATCCCGACGGCTGCCTGGATCGATGCGGTCATCGCCGAGAAATTCCTGGAGACCAGTTATCAGCAGGCGACGAACGTGGTCGAAGCCACGACGGAGCGGATCGAACAGGCCGAGGCGTCAGGACCCGAAAAGCCGTGGTACGAGCGGTACAACCCGCTCAACACGGTCGGCGACCGTGCCCAGCAGCTCTATGACGCCATGGCCGGTGTCACGGAATCGATCGTGAATCTCGCGATCTACTTCACGATTTCGACGATCGTGTTGCCCGTGGGCACCCTCTGGCTGCTGTCGAAATTCATGGGATCCCTGTTCTCGGTGCGCACCGGCTGATGGCGGCGGGCGAGGTGAACCCGCAGCCACAACCTTTTTGTGAGAATTGCGCAGGAATTCTCACGCAAGCCGCTGTCGGACTCTCCCGGCCGCGCAAAATAGCTCCTCAACACTGGGAAAACGGAGCGATTCTTGGCGGTTTTCGCCCCGTATGGCCGCTTACCATTCCTAGGGAGGGGAAAATCCCAGCCCGACGCTTGAAAGCCCGTTTTCTCAACGTAATCTATCCATCTTACCAAGGCGGCCGAATGGTTCGGTCGTCGCAAGAGAAGGGTCTCTTCGACCGACCGACGTTCGGGCGCGTTCGAGAAAAACCTGCTCGAGTCTTTTCTTCCTGTTTCTCTTTCCCGGAGGTTTGCGTGATTCGCAAAGTAATGTCTTGCCTCCTGTCGGCCGTCGCCGTCGTCGCCATGTGCAGCAGCACATGGGCGGACTGCGGTGCGTGCGCCGGTGGGTGTGAAGGCGCCGCTGTCAGCGGCGGTGCCTGTGGTGGTTGTGGCGATGCGGGTGCGTGTGGCACCCGTACGGTGTACCAGCGGCAGTACGTGACCGAAATGAAGACGGTCACGAGCACGGAGTACACCACCGAGACGCGTGAGCGGACCTACACGGTCAACAAGCGCGTTCCGCGGACCGAGACGAAGACCCGCATGGTCACCGTGCAGGTTCCGGAGACTCGGACCAAGACCGTGAACTACACGGTCAACAAGAACGTCACCGAAACCAAGACGGCCGAGTACACCGTCCAGGTTCCGTACACCGAGTCGGTCGAGCAGACCTACACGGTGATGGTGCCGGTGCAGGAGGAGAAGACCTCCACCTACACCGTCATGGTGCCGAAGCAGGAAGAGAAGACCTCGACCTACACGGTCCAGGTTCCTTACACCGAGCAGGTCGAGCAGACCTACACGGTGATGACGAACGTGCCCGAAGAGAAGACCGCCACCTACACGGTGATGGTGCCCTACACCGAGGAGAAGGTTTCGACCTACTCGGTCAAGGTTCCCTACACCGAGCAGGTTGAGCAGACCTACATGGTCAACGTCCCCTACACCGAGCAGGTCACGCACATGCACACCGTGCAGAAGCGGGTGCCGGTGCAGTCGATGAAGACGGTGCAGGTCCGTGGTGGCTCGTGGCAGACCGAGATGGTCGAGGTTGCCGGCGGCACCGACGCCTGCGGCTGCCCCTGCCCCCCGAAGATGTGCTGCAAGCGGGTCTGGGTTCCGACGTGTGAGACGAAGGAAGTGCCGGTCACGACCTACCAGTGCGTGACCGAGCAGGTTCCCCACACCGTGACGGTCAACAAGTGCCGTCAGGAGCAGCGGAGCCGGATGGTGAACGTGACGAAGTATCGCGACGAGGAGCGGACCCGCACCTACACGGTGCAGAAGTGCCGCCCCGAAGAGCGGACTCGCACCTACACCGTGACCAAGTGCGTGCCGGAGACGAAGACCCGCATGGTCAGCGTCACCAAGTACAAGTCCGAGGAGCGTACCCGCACCTACACGGTGACGAAGTGCGTGCCGGAGACGAAGACTCGCACGGTCAGCGTCACCAAGTATCGTCCGGAAGAGCGGACCCGTTCCTACACCGTCACGACCTGCGTGCCGGAAGAGCGGACCCGTTCCTACACCGTGACGAAGATGGTGCCGGAGCAGAAGACCCGTACGGTCAACGTGCAGAAGTGCAAGACCGAGACTCGCACCCGCGAGTACCAGGTCACCAAGTGCGTGCCGGAGACGATGACCAAGGAAGTTTCCTACACGGTCATGGTTCCTTCGCAGAAGGAAGAGTCGTACACCGTGACGGTGTATGACTGCGTCCCCGAGACGAAGACCGCGAGCTACACCGTTCGCGTTCCTCAGACGGTGACGAAGGAAGTGCCGGTGCAGAAGTGCGTCATGGTTGCCGTCGAAGTGCCCGTCGAGGGTGGCTGCGGCAGCTGTGGTGACGCCGGCTCGGCCGGTGGTTGCGGCGATGCCGGTGCCTGCGGTGATGCCGGTGCGGCCGCCTGTGGCGACTGCGGCGGTGCCAAGAAGGGCTGCCGTCGTAAGGGCTGCCGCCGCTGCGGCTGCTAGTTTCTGCTGACACGTCGTGCAAATAAGACGGGGTCGGACGCTCGAGCGTCCGACCCCGTCGTCGGTTTAGCCGCAGGGCGCAAGCCCGCGGGCTGCCCTCGCCTACCGATTCTTCAGCAGATCTCGGATCTCGGTGAGCAGCTCCTGATCCTTTGTGGGGGCGGGAGGAGCGGCGGCCTCAGCGGCTTTGCTCCTCATGATCCAGCCGAGAAACTTCACGATGAACACGAACAAGGCCAGGGCCAGGATCAGGAAGCTGACGATGTCACCCAGGAATGCCCCGTACGGAATCGTTTTTTCGCCGACCTTGAGCGCCCAGTCCTTGTAGCCGGCGTCGCCGGGCATGATCACACTCACCACCGGCATGATGATGTTGTCGACGAGGCTCGACACGATCTTGCCGAAGGCTCCGCCGATGATCACGCCGACTGCGAGATCGATCACGTTGCCCTTGAAGGCGAAATTCTTGAACTCCTCGAACAGGGTGGCGGCGTGTTTTGTGGGGTCGGGAAGGGGCATGGCGGGGCTCCTGAGGGACAAAAAGTGGCGATTGACGGGTCGCACCATAGCCTGCGGCCAATTTTTCCGGCAACCGGATGGGAGGGGCTCCTGGGCTGCCGCTGGCGAAAGAGAGCCTTTTCGGCCGAAAAATTGACGTCCACCGAACCGTAGGGTAGGTCAGAACGTAGGAATCCCCGTTTTCGGGTGCTTCAGGAGTTACGGTGATGCCGCTTTCGAGTCTCTGGTCGCTGTTTCGCCGCCCTGTCTCTCGGTCCATCCGGCATCGTCGCGGCACACTCCGCCAGCGGGGACTGCAGCGGTTTGGTCGCTGGGAGTCGCTTGGCCTCGGCATGGGTGAGCAGCTCGGCGGCAGCGAAGCCCTCGAGGCCCGCATGATGCTGGCGGCCGACCTTGCAATGTCGTTCGACAACGACATCGTCACCGGCGTTGAGCGGGAATTCGTGACCGCCGGCTCGCAGGTGACCTACACCGTCGTCATTGAAAACGTCGGCGATCAGGCCGCAACCGGGGCGTCGCTTGACGTGTCGCTCCCGGCGGCGATCAGTCAGGCCACCTGGACGGCCGCGTACGCGGGCGGTGCGAATGGCCCCGTGGTGGGTGCGGCCGGTCCCGACGCGCTGCTCAACCTCCCGGCCGGCTCGAGTGCCACGTTTACGGTGGTCGCCACGATCGCCTCTGATGCCACAGGCGAACTGGTGGCGACGGCGACGGCGACCCAGGGCAGTCAGACCATCTCGGCCACCGACTCTGATCAACTCATTCCAGCAGCGGTCGCTGTGAGCGATCAGGCGGGCTGGGGCAGCACGTCTCGTGTCAGGATTGTTGAAGCCACTACAGGCAACCTCATCTCCGAGTTTGACGCCTTTGAGCCGGGTTTCCAGGGGGGTGTGCAGACGGCGTTGGTCGATCTCGATGGCAACGGTCGC
>CAMCYH010000075.1 GCA_945883745.1 Candidatus Kuenenia stuttgartensis | reverse complement strand
GCCCAGGCCAGCGCCGTAAAGGATGCGATGAGTCCGCTGGAGACAACCACACGAGTGACAAACGAAGGAGCAGGCTTCATTGCGGCGACAGCCCTCCGAAACGACGGTCGCGGGCGGCATACGAAGCGATCGCTGCGGCGAGAAGCGACTCGTCGAAGTCAGGCCACGCCGCGTCGGTCACCCACAGTTCGGCATAACTGATCTGCCACAGAAGAAAGTTGCTCACCCGCATTTCCCCGGCGGTGCGGATAAGGAGATCAGGGTCGGGCATGCCGGCCGTGTCGAGGTGCGCCGCGAATGCCTCCTCGTCGATTGCGGCAGGATCGACCCGGCCGGCCCGAGCTTCCTCGGCCAGACGCCGCGCGGCCTCCACGATCTCGGCTCGGGCACCGTAGTTCACTGCGAGACACAGTCGCAGGCCATCGTTCTTCGCACACAGCTCGACGGTGCGATCAAACTCGGCGAGCGTCGAGTCGGGGATTCCCTCGCGGCGGCCGATCATACCGACGCGAATCCGCTCCCGCATGAGCAAGCCCCGCTCCTCGATCATGTACTGCTCGAGAAGGTGCATCAAAAATGAGAGTTCGGCCTGGGGCCGCCGCCAGTTTTCGCTCGAGAGGCAGTAGAGCGTGAGCTGTTCGATCCCCAGCCGTGCACACTCCTCGGTGATTCGCCGCACGCTCTTCACGCCATGGCGATGGCCTTCGATCCGTGGCAGCCCCCGTTGCTGCGCCCACCGGCCGTTGCCATCCATGATGATGGCGATATGCCGCGGCAGGCGATCGGTATCCACAGCGGCCTGCTGTTCGGCGGCCGCCGTCATCATGCGTTCGCCGGAACTGGCTGGGGTGGAGAGGGCCATGGTGCTGCGGCGGTGGCGGGGCGGTGGCAGGTGATGGTCTGGTCGCGATCGGGCCCGACGGAGACGATTGTCACCGGCCGGCCGAGCAGTTCACCGATCCGTGCAAGATACCGCCTCGCAGTGGCCGGCAACTCGGCTTCGGTCTGTGCGGTGGAAATGTCTTCCTGCCAGCCGGGCAGCATCTCGTAGACAGGGACGGCCTTCTTCAGGTCGTCGGCATGGCTGGGAAACTGGCTCGTCCGCTTTCCATCGATTTCGTACGCGGTGCAGATCTTGATCTCGTCGAGACCCCCGAGCACATCCAGCAGCATCACGGCGAGTTCGTCGACACCCGAGAGCCGCGCGGTGTAGCGGGCCGCGACCGCATCAAACCAGCCGCAGCGCCGTGGCCTCCGGGTGACCGTACCGTACTCATTGCCGCGGTCGCGGAGGTACTGCCCCGTCGCATTGTCCTGCTCGGTCGGCATCGGGCCGCCGCCGACTCGGGTCGAATAGGCCTTCACCACACCGATCACCCGCTCGACCCACCGCCCCGGCACGCCTGACCCGCTCGCCACACCGAGACCGGATGAGTTGCTGCTGGTGACGAACGGAAACGTGCCGTGGTCGATGTCGAGCAGTGCGCCCTGCGCACCTTCGAAGAGCACCCGCTTGCCGGCCTCGACCGCATCGAGCAGAAAGGCGGTGGTGTCAGCCACATAGGGCCGCAGTCGCTCGGCATACGCCTGATACTGTTCGAGAATCACGGTGGCATCGAGATCATCGGTCTGACCGACGCCGAGGAGCCTTTTCTTCACCGCCACGATGTGGGCGAGTTTGGCCGGAAAGTCATCGCGATACATGTCGCCCAGGCGAACAGCGAGTGAGCGGCCCACCTTGTCGCGATAGCAGGGGCCGATGCCGCGGCCGGTCGTGCCGATCGACTCACCCCCGGAAAGGCTCTCGTTGAGCACCTTGTCTTCCGCGATGTGCCACGGAAAGACGACATGCGCCCGGTCGCTGATCTGCAATTTTCCGGTCACCGTCACGCCCCGTGACTCGAGGCCGTAGATCTCCTTGATGACCGCGGCCGGATCGAGCACCACACCACCGGTCACGACGCAGGCCACACCATTCCGAAGGATTCCGCTGGGAATGAGCGAGAGCTTCCAGGTCTGGCCGCCGGAAACGACCGTATGCCCGGCATTGGCCCCGCCGGCATAGCGGACGACGATGTCGTGCTGCTCGGTGAAAACGTCGACGAGTTTGCCCTTGGCCTCGTCACCCCATTGCAGACCGATGACGCACGTTCCGGGCACGGTGGATCCTCACGGAGAGAAGCGGACTGACCTGATCGAGGCAGCAGGAGGCAGCCGTGGTGAGGCCTCCCGATAGAGTGTAAATGGCCGAAAAAATGGGTCAAGGGTGGGTGCTCACGGCGTCCATGAGAGAATGTGCTAACCGCGTCCAATGCCGCCGGAACGGCAGAAGTCCGCGCGCCCAAACCGCCGGGGACGGGCAAGGCCTCGCCTTCGGGTGCTCACACTGTCCAATGCCGCCGGAACGGCAGAAGTCTTCTCGCGGAGGAACTTCCTCGCTTGCACGTCCAAGACGGGGTCATTCCGCCCGAGGCTCGAAAGTTCCTAACGCTCGTCGAGCTTCCGCCGATTCCGACGTTCAGCATCGTGGTCGTTTAAGTGCTAATTTTGTCTTCATGAAACAAACTTCGGGCGAGGTGTATCACGTCACGGATTCAGAGCGGGGGCAGACGCTGGCGGCGTTTCTGCGGGCGAAACTCGGCGGAGTGCCGTGGTCGCGGGTGCAGAAGCTGGTGCGGTCGCGGCACGTCATGATCCACGGCAACGTCTGCACCGACGAGGCGCGGCGGCTGAAGGATGGCGAGGTCGTGAAGGTGCTCGAGGCCGCCGCTGCTCCGCCACCGAAGCCAGCCGACGTGCGAATCGTCTACATCGACGACGACGTGGTCGTGGTCGATAAGCCCTCCGGCATCACCACGACGCGGCACCACGAGGAGGCAGGCTGGCCCGCACGGCGGAAGCAGCTGCAGCCCACGCTCGACGAGATGCTGCCCGGCATCATCAGCCGCGCGCTGGCTGGTCGGAAAACGCGGCAGCCGCGTGGCTCACAGGCCAGCGATCGACTGGCGGACGTAAAAAAACCGAACCGGTCCGGACCGGTCTACCCGGTCCATCGCATCGACCGCGAGACAAGCGGCCTCGTCGTGTTCGCCCGCACGGTTCCTTCAGGGCGGATCCTCGCCGAGCAATTCCGACTCCACACCACGCAGCGGCGCTACCTCGCGGTCGCGGTTGGTCGCGTGGGCGAGGGCACGATCATCTCCAACCTCGTCCGCGACCGGGGCGATGGCCGCCGCGGCTCAGACGACTCAGGCGACCCGGGCGAAGGCAAACGCGCCGTGACTCACGTGACGCCGGTCGAGCACTTCGGCGATGCCTACACGCTGGTCGAATGCCGGCTCGAAACCGGCCGCACGCACCAGATCCGCATCCACCTCGCCGAGAGCGGGCATCCACTCTGCGGCGAGCGGGTCTACTCCGCGCCGCGGAACGCGAAGGTGGTTGATCGATCGGCCGCGGCCCGCGTGGCGTTGCATGCGGCCGAACTGGGATTCGTCCACCCAAAGACGGGCGACGAACTCCACTTCGAGAGCCGCCTGCCTCCCGACATGGTGAAGCTGATCGCTCAGTTGCGGAAGTAGCTTGTCACGTGTAGCACCATGGCTCGGGGTTGCCCGTACCACATCGCCGGACGTTCGCGGGGCTCGGGGTTGCCCGTACCACATCGCCGGACGTTCGCTGCGGCCCTCCAGGCCTTCGCTCTCTCGGATGCAGACGGCGCTCCGCAATCCTTGCTGTGCTTGTCTGCATACGCCGGCTCAGTGGTACGGGCAACCCCTCGCGGATTTCGCCAGGGGCGGTAAGTGCTCAGTAGTCTCCGACAACATCGTTGCCGTTGCGGGTCGCGAGCGCGTCGTAGGTGTTTATGTCGATCGTCTGTTGAATGAACCGCACCGAACCGTCACAGAGGAGGTGATTGGCTCCACCAGGATGCTGACTCGATGGACCCCAATTTTGCCCGATCGAATTTGGGAAAACTCCACCCTGAAAGTAGGGCTGGTGGTTGATGGCCGCGGTGTCGCCGGCATAGAGCGGGGGAACCAAAGCCATGAAACGCGCCGCCACGGCAGCCGAGGTGCCATCGATCCAGACAGACGCATTTTCTTCGCGAGTCTCCGCGAGGAGAATAGTCTTTGAGGTGCCATCCGTGATGCTGTGAAACCCGGTTTTTGACTGCGGGTACATCACGCCCTCCGCTGGAATGGCCCCCGACAGTCCGAGCACCGTCTTTGCCCCCATCGCCACATAATTCCGCACGGCAAACTTTTCGTAGATTGCGGTGTAGAGCGGATCCTTGCTGTACACGTTGCCGTTGTAGCTGGGGCAGCGATACATCGGCAGCACGATCGACGCTGCCGTGTGGTTGGCGGGGTCGAGCGAAGAGACGTTGTAATTGATCGCGTCGAACACCTCGTTCGCCTCCGCATAGGGGAGGATGAGGCTCGCAAAACTGTGGAGCCGAATCGTCTCGTCGGCCGGCCCACTTCCCGGATAGCCCCATACCCCGCTGCCAAACCCGCTGTTACTGCTCGGCGGAAACACCTTGCGGGCCGTCGCATATCCATGGATCGCCAGGCCGCTCTGCTTCATGTTGTTCATGCACGACATCCTTCGGCCCGCCTCGCGAGCGGATTGGATGGCGGGGAGCAGGAGGCCAACCAAGACGCCGATGATCGCGATCACCACGAGCAACTCGACGAGCGTGAACGCCTTGCGGCGGAGCGTGGGGCGTGTCATGGCAGGTTCTCAGGGTGAGGACGGGGAGGCAACGGTAGTTGCCCGACTAGGATTCGAACCTAGACAAAGGGAACCAAAATCCCTTGTGCTACCGTTACACCATCGGGCAGAACGACATTTCCAGACCCAATGGTAGACGATTTTTGGGCCGTAGGCATAGGTTTTTGCCCCTGCGCCCGCTCAAACGCGGCCCAGATGTCCTCCGCCATCAACGGGCTCATGCCCTCCCGGCACGCCTCGTTGGGGCCGCGGCAGCGTGGCAGTCCGCCGCGGCCCAGCGCGACTACGGTCTCCTGTACCCCCCGTGGCGGTTCATGGAGATCATCAAGCCGCCGAAAAAAAAGATTCCGGTCGCGACGGCATACCCCCACGCCATTCCCGTCATCCGCCCGACTTGAAATGACGGGCTGAGAATGAAACCAATCATCGGTGCACATGCCAACAGGGCGAGAATCGCATTCGGATGCGTTGATTCGCTCAAGAACTGGTGGTCTGGCGACGCCTTGATCCTTGTGGCCATGACTGACCCTTTCAAATCATGAAGACGGCCTTGCCCTGAAAGAGATACGAGCGGAACTGCCGACGGGTTCAAACTGCCCGGTGGATGGCGGGACGGAACGCTCCTCTCGGTCTTTCAGGATGCCCGGTCAGCTTTTCCCGGCACGAGCCCCCGGAGGATCACGTAGAACACGGGCGTCAGAAAGAGCCCCAGAAGCGTCACGCCCAGCATGCCGGCGAAGACCGTCGTTCCCAAGGCCCGCCGCATCTCTGCCCCCGCCCCCGTCGCCACCAAGAGCGGAATCACGCCGAGCACAAACGACAAGGCGGTCATCAGGATCGCCCGTAGCCGGATCCGGCAGGCCTCCACCGCTGCCGCAAACCGGTCGCGGCCCTCGTCCTCCAGCGTCTTGGCAAACTCGACGACGAGGATCGCGTTTTTGCAGGCCAGTGCGATTAATACGACGAACCCGATCTGCGTGAGCACGTTGTTGTCGATCCCGCGATACCAGACTCCCAGCATCGCGAAGAGGAGGCACAGCGGCACGATGAGGATGATCGCCAGCGGCAGGAGCCAGCTTTCATACTGGGCCGACAGTGCGAGAAACACGAAGAGCACCGACAGCGGGAAAATGAGAATCGCCGTCGAGCCAGCCAGTTTCTGCTGGTACGCCAGATCGGTCCACTCATACGCAAAGCCCTGGGGAAGCACGTCGTCGGCGATCCGCTCCAGCGACGTCATCGACAGGCCGGTGCTCGCTCCCGGGAGCGTCACGCCCTGCACGTCGGCAGCCGGATAGAGGTTGTAGCGGATCACGCGGTCGGGCCCGACCCGCGACTGCATCGTGAGAATCGTGCCCAGGGGCACGATCGCACCGGAGGCGCTTCGCGTGCGGAGCCGCAGCACGTCCTCCACCTCGTCGCGGAAGGGGGCGTCGGCCTGGGCCGTGACGCGATAGGTACGGCCGAGATAATTGAAGTCGTTGACATAGAGGGAGCCGAGGTAGACCTGCAGCGTCTCAAATACGTTACGCATCGGTACATCAAGCTGCTGGGCCCGCACACGGTCGATGTCGGCATAGAGCTTGGGCGTCTTCGAGCGGTAGAAACTGGTGGCGAAGGCCAGGCCGCTCTGCGGCCCGAGTTCGCCGAGTGCGTTGCCCACGATCTCGCCCGCCGCCTCCCCGAGCGCCGCATAGCCCGCGCCGCTGCGGTCCTGCACATACATCTTCACGCCGCCGGCATTGCCGATGCCCCGCACCGGCGGCGGGGCGAGCACCACGATCTGTGCCTCCTGGATGGCATTGAGCTTGGCCTGCATCTCGCCCAGGATCACACCGACGGTGCGGCCCCGGGCGGCTCGGGTGCGGGCGTCTTCCAGGGCCGTGAAGCAGGCCGCGGCATTGGGGGCGTTGGTCCGCGTCGCTCCGGAGAAGCCGGCGAAGGCCACCGCATTCTTGACGCCGTCGATGGAGAGGGCCGTCTCGCTGATCCGCCGCACCACGGCATCGGTGCGGGAGAGCGATGCCCCGTCGGGCAACTGGGCCGCCACGATCAGGTAGCCCTGATCCTGCTCAGGAATGAACCCGGTGGGCACGAGGCTGAAGCTCGCTGCGGTGGCCGCCAGCAGCCCGGCGTAGAGCAGAAGCATCAGCACCCCGAGCCGGACGATCCGCCCGACGATCGCGGCATAGAGGTTGCTCGACCAGGTGAAGGCGACATTGAACGGCACGAAGAGCCAGCCGAAGAGCCGATTCATCATTCGGGTGATGAGCGACGGTGGAGCATCAGCCGGCTGAAGGAGCAGGCCGCACATCGCCGGCGTGAGCGTGAGCGACACGAACGTGCTGAAGCAGGTCGCCACCGCGATCGTGATCGCGAACTGCCGGTAAAACTGACCGCTGATCCCGCCGATGAAGGCGGTCGGCACGAACACCGCCACGAGCACCAGCGTGGTGGCGATGAGCGCCGAGCCGACCTGGGTCATCGCCAGCTTCGTTGCCTCCTTGGGCCGCATCCCCTCGGCGATGAGCCGTTCGACGTTTTCCACGACCACGATGGCGTCGTCGACCACCACGCCGATCGCCAGCACGAGGCCGAAGAGTGAGAGGCTGTTGAGGCTGAAGCCCAGTCCTGCCATCACCGAGAACGTGCCGACGAGTGAGATCGGGATTGCGACGACCGGGATGAGCGTGGCCTGCCACCGTTGGAGGAAGATGAAGACCGTGAGCACGACCAGCGCGGTCGCCGCGAAGAGCGTTTCAAAGACCTCGGCGATCGATTCCTCGACGAACCGTGTCGGGTTGTAGGCGATCGTGTAGTCGACCCCCTCCGGAAAATCAGGCCGGAGCTCCCGCATCGTCCGCTGCACCGCATGGGCCGTCTCGACTCCGTTGGTGCCGGGGCGGGCGAAGACGAGCACGGCCACGGCGTTGTCGCCGTCGAGGTAGCTGTTGACTGAGTAATCCTGGGAACCGAGTTCGATCCGGGCCACGTCGGCGAGCCGGGCCAGTCGTCCGTCGGCACCCCGCTTGATGACGATGTCGGCAAACTCCTCCGCGGTCTGCAGGCGGCCCTGGCTCGTGATCGTGAGCTCCGTGTCGGACGGATGGGGCAGCGGTGTCTGGCCGATCTTGCCGGCGGCCACCTGCACGTTCTGCTCACGCAGCGCCGCCACGACGTCACCGGCGGTGAGGTCGAGCGACGCGAGCCGCTCGATGTCGAGCCACACCCGCATCGAGTATTCAGAGCCGCCGAAAATCCGCAGCTCGCCGATGCCGTTGAGCCGGGCGAGCACGTCGCGAATTCGCAGGTAGGCGAAGTTGGCGATGTAGAGCTGGTCGCGGGAGGCGTCGGGGGAGAGGAGGTGGACGACCAGCAGCAGTTCGGGGGATGTCTTGGCGGTCACCACGCCCGCCTGTCGAACCTCGGCCGGCAGCCGCGGCTCGGCACGGGCCACGCGGTTTTGCACAAGCACCTGCGCCCGGTCGATGTCGGTGCCGAGTTCGAACGTGACGGTGAGCGTCATCTGGCCGTCGTCGGTCGACTGCGACTCGACGTAGAGCATGTTTTCGACGCCGTTGATCTCCTGCTCCAGCGGCGTGGCGACGGTCTCGGCGACGGTTTCCGCCGTCGCTCCTGGATAGCCAGCCGAGACGACCACCGTCGGCAAGGCGATCTCGGGATATTGCGACACCGGCAGGGCGAAGTAGCTCAAGCCCCCGACGATCAGCACGACGAATGAGAGCACCGTCGCGAAAATGGGACGGTCGATGAAGAAGTGAGCGAACCTCACGGGGCCGCTCCAGAGTCCGGCAGGCTGGCCGGAGGGGAGTCCGGCAGGTTGGCCGGAGGTGAGGCCGGCAGGTTGGCCGGAGGTGAGGCCGGCAGGCTTGTCTCCGGCGGTGCCGCCGACCGTAGCCACTTCGCACGCGGCACCGGCTCATACGTATCGGGCAGTCCGAGATCCGAACCCGGCTCGAGAGACTCCCGCATGGGCTCCACCGGCTGCCCCGGACGGCATCGTTGCATGCCCTTGATCACCACCGCCTCGCTGCCGTCGAGCCCGCTGGTGATCACCCTGAGTCCCTTGGCGAGATCGCCGGTCGTCACGCGGCGGACCTGCACGACCTGGGCCTCGTCGATGACATAGACGAACTTCGACGACTGATCGACGGAGACGGCCGCGTCGGGAATCAGCAACCGCTTCGCCACGCCGCTGCCCGGTACCTGGATTCGCACGAACACGCCCGGCACGAGCGACTCGTCGTCGTTGGGGAAGATGGCGCGGGCCCGGATCGAGCCGGTTGCGGCATCGACTCGGTTGTCGACGAAGTCGATATAGCCCTCGTGTGGGAAGCCCTGCTCGTCCACGAGCGCCATGAAGACCGGATTCTTCACGTCGCGGGAGATGACCCGCTTGTTCTGCTGATCGAGCCGGATGTATTTCAGAAGCGCCTGTTCGTCGGCGTCGAAGTAGGCGTGGATCGGGTTGGTGGCGACGATCGTGGTGAGCAGCGCCGACCCCTGACCACCCGACACGAGGTTGCCGTCGGTCACGACGCGGCGGCTGATCCGTCCGGCGATCGGCGCCGTGATGCGGCAGTAGTCGACGTCGAGCTGGGCAGCGGTCACGGCCGCAACCGTCGTGGCGATCACCGCCCGTGCCGCGGCCACCGCGGCGTGGGCCGATTCGATTTCGGCGACTGCGGCAAATTCGTCGGCTTCGGCCTGTTGCTCCGTGGCCACGATCTCGTCGATCTCGTCCTCGCTGATGGCGCCCGTAGGCTGGAGCCGGCGGGCCCGCTTGAGCCGTGCCCGTGCGAGTTCGAGCCGGGCCTGGACCTGCTTCCGCTTGGCCTCAGCCTCGCGGACCTTGGCGGTGGCGGCGTTGAGCATCGCCTCTGCCTCTTCCTGGGCGGCCCGCGCCCGGGCGAGTGTGGCCTCGTAGGGCCGTGGATCGATCACGAAGAGCAACTGCCCCTTCTCCACCGGCTGGCCTTCCTCGAAATGGTGCGACATGAGATAGCCGTTGACACGGGCCCGTACCTCAACCTCTTCGATGGGCGCCAGTCGGCCGGTATAGGGATCCCAGTCGATCGTCTCGATCGACAACGGCGTGGCCACGGTTACCTGCGGCGGGCCGGACTGCCTGCGGCCCGCGGAGGCATCGGCCGCGATCGGGCGACAGCCAGCGCCGGTTGCCAGCACCGCGACTGCCAACGGCACCCAGGTCGCCATGAGCATGGCGGCGGTGCGACGCGGTATCTGGATACAAAAGGCAGTCACGAGGCCGACGCCGAGAAAGGGGTCACCGAACCTCTTTGGAGGATAGGTCGCCGTCGACGTTCGTGCAAAAACGCGGGCTTTTCCGCTGACTCAGCTCGCATACCACGCGGAGGCCGTTGTCGGGCCTGAGCGGGAGCCATAGAATTCCGTCGGTCAGGAGAGAGTCGCAAGACCGCCGAAGGCCGAACGCTCAGGCAAAAGAACTGACCACGATAAAACTGTTGGAGAGTGGCGCGGCTGTCATGGTCGCGCCCACCGAAGGGGCAAGCCCCGGGCCGAAGCCCGGCCGCGAATCTCTCAGGTACCAGGACAACAGGGTTCCCGCCGTCGCCCGCCCGCGGTCGTCGGCACCAGCTACGGAGCCCACGCATGTCCTCCACTATGTCTCCACTGTCGTCGTCGGCCGTCGCAGAGCACCATGCCGCGAGCGAACCTCCTCGCAACGGCGACGAGGGCTGCCGAGAGTTTTCCGCCCGCCACATCGGCATCAGCCCGGCCGATGAGGCCCGGATGCTCGCCGCAGTGGCTGCACCGAGCCGTGCAGCACTCATCGAGCAGATCGTGCCACCGAGCATCGCCCGGCACGACGCAATGTTGCTGCCGGCTCCCCTCTCGGAGGCGGCTGCTCTCGAAGAGCTGAAGGCGATCGCCTCGCGAAACAAGCTGCTCAAGAGTTTCATCGGCCAGGGCTATCACGGCACGCACACTCCGGCCGTGATCCAGCGAAACGTTCTCGAGAACCCGGCCTGGTATACCGCCTACACCCCCTACCAGGCCGAGATCAGCCAGGGGCGGATGGAGGCGATCGTCACTTTCCAGACGATGGTCTGCGACCTCACCGCAATGCCGATTGCCAATGCGTCGCTGCTCGACGAGGCGACAGCAGCAGCCGAGGCGATGACGCTCGCCCACCGGGTTGCGAAGTCGCAGGCGAAAGTCTTTCTTGTCGATCATCGTTGCCACCCGCAAACGCTCGAAGTGCTGGCCACGCGGGCCGAACCGCTGGGCATCGATTTGATCATCGGCGAGGTGGGCGATCTTCTCGACGAAGGCGATTGCTTCGGGGTGCTCGTGCAGTATCCGACCACTGACGGCGACGTGCCCGATTGGCGGAACCTTACCGATCGCGTGCATGCGAAGCAGGGCGTAGTGTGCGTTGCCACCGATCCGCTCGCGCTGGCGTTGCTTGTGCCGCCGGGTGAGTGGGGAGCCGACATCGTCGTCGGCTCGACGCAGCGGTTTGGTCTGCCGATGGGCTGTGGCGGGCCGCATGCGGCGTTTCTCGCCTGCCGCGACGAGTTCAAGCGATCGCTTCCGGGGCGGCTGGTCGGCGTGAGCATCGATGCCGCCGGAAAGCCCGCCTACCGGCTCGCCCTCCAGACCCGCGAGCAGCACATCCGTCGCGAGAAGGCCACCTCCAACATCTGCACCGCTCAGGTGCTGCCGGCCGTCGTGGCCTCCATGTACGCCGTCTATCACGGCCCCGACGGGCTGCGGAGGATCGCCCGCCGCGTTGCCGGTCTCACCGCCGTGCTTGCCGATGGTCTCGAGCGGCTCGGCGTCGCGGTGCGGAATCGGCATGCCTTCGACACGCTCTGCCTCGATACCGGCTCCCAGACAGCACGGTTTACCGAGCAGGCCCGTGACCACGGAATGAATCTGCGGATGATCGATGCGGCCACACTTGGCATCACGCTCGACGAGACGACGACCCCGGCCGACGTGGTGCGGCTGTGGGAAGTGTTTGCGAACGATCGTCACGAAGTTCCCGAGTTTGCGGAGTGTGAACGGGAGGCGACAGCGCTGCTGCCCGACGCCCTGCATCGTGAGAGCCCCTTTCTCACGCATCCCGTGTTTCACACGCATCGCAGTGAGACGCAGATGCTCCGCTACCTACGAGAGCTCGCCGATCGTGATCTCGCCCTCGACCGCACGATGATTCCGCTCGGTAGCTGCACGATGAAGCTCAATGCGACAAGTGAGATGATCCCGATCAGTTGGCCCGAGTTTGCCCATGTGCATCCCTTCGCGCCGGCCGATCAGTTGGCGGGGTATGCGATCCTCGATCGGCAGCTCCGGGAGTGGCTTTGCGAGGCCACCGGCTACGCCGGCATCAGCCTCCAGCCGAATGCGGGCAGCCAGGGGGAATACGCCGGCCTGCTCGTGATCCGGGCCTGGCAGCGGGCCCGCGGGCAGGGCCACCGCGACATCTGCCTGATTCCCGCCTCGGCCCACGGCACCAATCCCGCCAGTGCGCAGATGGTTGGCATGACCGTCGTGGTGACCGGCTGCGACGAGCAGGGCAATGTCGACCTCGCCGAACTCGAGGCAAAGTGCCGCGAGCATTCCGACCGACTGGCGGCGGTGATGATCACGTATCCAAGCACCCACGGCGTGTTTGAATCGCAGATCACGCAGCTGTGCGAGATCGTGCATCGCCACGGCGGCCGCGTCTATGTCGACGGGGCCAACATGAACGCGCTGGTGGGCGTGGCGGCACCGGGCCGGTTTGGCGGCGACGTGAGCCACCTCAATCTGCATAAGACATTTTGTATTCCGCACGGTGGCGGCGGGCCGGGCGTGGGGCCCGTCTGCGTGGTCGAGGACCTGGTGCCGTTTCTGCCGGGGCATGCGACCGGCGGTGTGGCGACGGCCGGCGGCGTGGGGGCGGTGTCGGCCGCGCCGCTGGGTAACGCGTCGGTGCTGCCGATCAGCTGGATGTATATCCGCATGATGGGCGCGGACGGCCTGCGGAAAGCCACCGAGACGGCGATCCTTGCCGCGAATTACGTGAGCGTGCGGCTCCGCGACCATTACCCGACGCTCTACGCGGGAGCGGAAGGCCGCGTCGCCCACGAGTGCATTCTCGACCTGCGGCCGCTGAAGGAGACCAGCGGGGTGACGGCCGAGGATGTGGCGAAGCGGCTCGTCGATTACGGGTTTCACGCGCCGACGCTCTCCTTCCCCGTGCCCGGCACGCTGATGGTGGAGCCGACCGAGAGTGAGGATCTGGCCGAACTCGATCGGTTCATCGAGGCGATGATCGCGATCCGCGCGGAGATCCGGCGCATCGAGCAGGGGGAATGGCCACGTGACGACAACCCGCTCGTGCGGGCGCCCCACACGGCCGAGAGCGTGACGGCCGATGCATGGGCGCGGGCCTATTCCCGCGAGCAGGCGGCCTATCCGGTGGCAGGTCTGCGGCGGCGGAAGTACTGGCCGTCGGTGGGGCGGGTCGACAACGTCCATGGCGACCGCAACCTCTTCTGCAGCTGCGTGCCCGTCGCCGACTGGCAGTGATGCTAGGTGGGCTGAAGCTCGAACATCGCGGGCTGCCTACCGCGTGACCTCGTTCTCGGAGGCCATGGAGGCGGCAGGGCCCGGCCGGCGGCCGATGATGAGGAAGTCGTGCCGGCGAAAAAGCGGACGGCTGCGGCCGACGATGCCATATCCCTCGGGCAGGCTCTCGGCGAGTGTGTCGAACCGATGCGCCGGCACAATCACGACCGCATCCGAACCCGACTCGAGAAACGCCACCGCGGCGTCGGCGTCGTCTCGTTGCCATTCCGTGACGCGGCCGTGGGAGTAGAAGACGATGTTGGGTGTGTTGTGGGTGAAGGTGCCGATCCGTGCCTTCCCGCCGGCATGAGCATGGGCCTTCTGCACGAGATCCGGGAGCACGTTGGCGCGGCCGAGCCAGGAGGCCACCGGTCCCACGGCCAAGGTCGTGTAGACCAGCGCGATCACGGCAAACGACTGCACTGCGGCCAGTCGATCCCGCTGCGCTGTCCAAAAGCAGGCAACTGCCCCGATCAGCGGCACGAGGCCGACGAGTGCCGCCGGGGCGGCGTCGGGCATCCCGAAAAATGTGGCGACGATCACCACGGCCGCCGTCGCGATGCCGCCGAAGGCCAGCGAGCCAAGGCCCGCGGTGAGCCAGCGTGGATGAGGCCACCGCTCCCGCGACGCCGCCTCGACTGCCACTGCCGCCACGAGCAGAGCAGCTGCCGGATAGGCCGGCATCACGTAGTTGGGGAGCTTGGTGGCGGCGACGGAAAACCCGGTCACCCACACGGTGATCCAGAGCAGCAGCAGGCCGTTCACGAATACCGGTTTGGCTGTCGCAGTGCGATGGAAGATCCGCCAGCCCACCAGCACCATCGAGAACGGCAAGAAGCATGACCACGGGTAGAAGCCCACGAGCATCGTGACGGGGTGATACCACACGCCGCCGCCATGGCTTTCCATCGCTGCCGCCGCCCGGCCGATGTTGTGGATGAAGAAAAAGCCGGCTGGCCAGGCGCCATCGGTGCGGATGCCGACCAGCATATACCAGGGAAGCGCGACGGCGAGCATGGTGAGCGTAACGATGCCGAGCCGTGTGGTCGTGAGGGCGCGGAGCGTCGCCGGCACCGCATCGGCAACGAGGGTCTGCAGCGTGGGCTGCGCTTGGCCGCGGCCGCTCATGCGGTCGGCGACGGCCAGCCACCAGGCCCAGGGCAGCAGCACGGCGAGCGGTCCAACGAATCCGATGGGGCCCTTGCAGAGCACCCCGAGGCCGAGCAGGCCGCCCACGATGGCGGCTCGTGACACGGTCATCCGGATCGGCGTGGTGCGGCCCGGCAGCGGAAGGATCGCCTCGGCAACGAGCAGGGTAGCCCAGGTGCAGAGAGCCGTGAGAATGGCATCGGGTGTGGCGGCATGCGACTCGATGCCCACGAGCAGGCAGCCTACGTAGGCCAGTGCCGCAATGATGCCCGTCGGGGTGTTGAACCAGTGAGTGCCGGCGCGCAGCAGCGCCAGGGCCGTGAGGAGCGTCGCGATCGCGGACGGGAGGCGGGCCGAAAATTCCGAGACACCGAAGACGGTGTAGCAGGCGGCCATGCACCAATGCATTAGCACGGGCTTGTCGACTGCAAGGGTGTCGTTGTACCGCGGCACGACATCATTAAAGCCCGAATATCACGCTCAAATGTCCGTTTTACCCCGTTTTAACATATATATTTCTTAAAAATTAGGGTGAAATAGGAGTGAATTGGCTTGCTCCACTAGCCGGTAACCACCACCCTATA
>CAMCYH010000074.1 GCA_945883745.1 Candidatus Kuenenia stuttgartensis | reverse complement strand
AGAGTGGCTTCGATCCGCGCCGCCAGCGCCCGGCCGTCGAGGAGGGTCGCCGGAGCCCGATCGCTCATGCCCGCGCCTCCATCCACATCATCCGCAACTGGTGCTGCACCTCTTCCAGGAGTTTGCCTTCGTCGGTTGTTAGGTTGCCGGCAGTCTTCGCCTCGAGCATGGCCAGCGTATCGATAAAGTGCTTGGCCGTATCGAGGTTTTTGTGGGTCTTCTGCGTGATCGGGTTGGGCACGCGGCCCAGCGCCATCAAGGCCTGCGTGAAGATCGTCTGCACGAGAAAGTCAAACGTCGCCGGCGGGGATCGCATTCCCGCGTCGCCCTCCGCCATCATCTCATCGCGGTCGTCTGGTTCGTGCTCTGCCATGGCATTGCTCCCAAAGGGATATGAATCAAGGGTGAATGGATCACGTCTCGGTTACCCACGCGCTGCCGGCGTGTCGCTCGACGGCTGCCGCGACAAGCCCCGCGAAGAGTGGGTGGGCTGCGGTCGGCTTGCTCTTGAACTCGGGGTGAAACTGCACCGCCACAAACCATGGGTGATCGGCCAATTCGACGATCTCCACGAGCGTGCCGTCGGGGCTGGTACCGGCGATCACCAGCCCGGCTTCCTCGAGCCGCGCACGAAACTTCGGATTGAACTCGTAGCGATGCCGGTGCCGCTCCGAGATTTGGTCGGTGCCGTAGGCGGCGGCCGCCTTCGTTCCTTCGACGAGCAGGCAGGGCTGGGCACCCAGCCGCATCGTGCCCCCCTTCTCCACCACGCCGTGTTGCTCCTCCATGAGCGCGATGACCGGGAACGGGGTGTCCTTCGCAAACTCGGTCGAGTGGGCCCCCTCCATGCCGGCCAGACTGCGGGCGACGTCGATCACGGCACACTGCATGCCGAGGCAGATGCCCAAGAACGGCAGGCGACGCTGGCGGGCGAACGAGATCGCCTCGACCTTGCCCTCGATCCCTCGCTCGCCGAAGCCCCCCGGCACGATGAGGCCGTCGAACCCCGCCAGGAGCCGCTCCGCCCCTTCCCGCTCGATGTCCTCGCTTTTGATCGGCTGCACCCGCACCTGAGTCCTGTGGGCGATGCCGCCGTGGTCGAGGGCCTCGTAGATGCTCTTGTAGGCGTCGCGATGTTCGGCGTACTTGCCGACCAGCGCGATCGAGATCTCATGCTCGGGATTCCGCAGCCGGTGGAGAATGTCGTGCCAATCCTCCAGATCGGCAGGCCCCGCCTGCAGTCCGAATCGCTTCAGCACGATCTCATCGATTCGGTTCGACTGCAGTGACAGCGGCACTTCGTAGATCGAGAAGTCCTTGTCCCGCTCCTCGATGACGGCATCGAGTGGCACATTGCAGAAGAGTGCGATTTTTTCACGATCCGACGTGTCGAGGCCGCGCTCGGTACGGCAGACGAGCACGTCGGGCTGGATGCCGATCTGGCGGAGGATGCCCACCGAGTGCTGCGTGGGCTTCGTCTTCAGCTCACCGGCCGCCTTCAGGTAGGGCACGAGCGTGAGGTGGATGAACATGCAGTTCTCGCGGCCCACCTCCAGCGGGATCTGCCGGATCGCCTCCAGGAACGGCAGGCTCTCGATGTCGCCGACCGTGCCGCCGATCTCGGTGATCACGATGTCGGTATCGGCGTCAGCAAGATTCTTCACGACCTGCTTGATCTCGTTGGTGATGTGAGGGATCACCTGCACCGTCTTTCCGAGAAACTCCCCACGCCGCTCCTTGTTGATCACCGACAGGTAGATCTGTCCGGTCGTGTAGTTGCTCGCGCGGGTCAGTTCGGTGGCCGTGAACCGCTCGTAATGGCCGAGATCAAGGTCGGTCTCGCTGCCGTCATCCAGCACGTACACTTCGCCGTGCTGGTAAGGGCTCATCGTGCCGGGATCGACATTGATGTAGGGGTCGAGCTTTTGCATCTTCACGCGCAGGCCGCGGGCCTCCAGCAGCATGCCGATCGAGGCGCTGGTGAGCCCCTTGCCCAGCGAACTGACGACGCCACCGGTCACGAAGATGTGCTTGGTCACGAGATGCGAGCTCCTTCCCGTCTGTTCGGGGTGGTTGACCATGGCCGCCTCCGCGGCCGTCATTATCGAGGATTGAAC
Organism: Candidatus Kuenenia stuttgartensis; assembly: GCA_945883745.1. GTDB lineage: Bacteria > Planctomycetota > Planctomycetia > Pirellulales > UBA1268 > CACORA01. The sequence continues at coordinate 13,265 of CAMCYH010000074.1, read as the reverse complement.
CGGAGATTTTGTGGCCGGTCAATTCGGTCAATGAATCGCCGCCCGTGATGACTGCAGGCGTCTCTTTGCCCAAGCCGCCGGGGACGGGTGAGGCCTCGACTTCGGGATGCGAAGATACGCATACTCGTCTCGGTCTCACCCGATCGCCGGCTCCTCGTGTCCCCGCGGCCATTCCCGGTTCGCCTTCTGGTGCGGCTACGGCCCTGATCCTGTGGCGGGGGGATTTTATGAGTTAGAGTTGCATGCATGAATTCCACGCATTCTCCAGCGGCCACGCCTTCCACCTCAAACCTTCGCATCCGGAGCCTGGAACCGCTCGTGCCGCCAGCGCGGCTGATGGGCCTTCTGCCGCTCGATGAGGCGGCGGCCGCCACGATCGTGGCGGGTCGGCACGCCGTGGAGCGAGTGCTCGACGGCGAAGATCCGCGGCTGTTGGCCGTGGTCGGGCCGTGCTCGATCCACGATGTCGAGGCTGCCCGCGACTATGCCACGCGGCTCAAGGCGCTGGCCGATCGGGTGGCGGATCGGGTTCTCGTCGTGATGCGGGTCTACTTCGAAAAGCCCCGGACCACGGTCGGTTGGAAGGGGCTCATTAATGATCCCCATCTCGACGACTCGTTCGACGTCGCGACGGGGCTGCGGATGGCCCGCGGGCTGCTGATCGAGGTGGCCCGGATGGGGCTGCCGACGGCGACCGAGTTTCTCGAGCCGATCACGCCTCAGTACATTGCCGATACGATCGTGCTCGGCGCCATCGGCGCCCGCACCACCGAAAGCCCGACCCACCGGCAGATGGCCAGCGGCCTGTCGATGCCTGTCGGCTTCAAGAACTCCACCGACGGTTCGCTGCAGGCGGCCATCGACGCCATGCAGGCGGCCCGCACGCCGCACAGTTTCCTCGGCATCGACAACGAGGGGGGCACAGCCGTCGTGTCGACCACCGGCAACCCCTGGGGCGTGCTCATGCTTCGCGGCGGCCGGAGCGGTTCCAACTACTCCGCCGACGTGATGCAGGACGCACGGCAGCGGCTCGAGGCGGCTGGCCTGCCGCCCCGGATCATCGTCGACTGCAGCCATGCCAACTCGGGCAAGGACCACCGCCGCCAGTCGGTCGTCTGGCGGGATGTGCTCGAGCAGCGAGCCAGTGGCGATCGATCGATCGTCGGCATGATGCTCGAAAGCAACATCCAGGCCGGCAGTCAGCCGGTGCAGCGGGACCGGTCGTTGCTCGAGTACGGCGTGTCGATCACCGACGGGTGCATCGGCTGGGACGAGACCGAATCGCTGCTGCTCGAAGCCCACGGTCGCCTCTGAAAAGTGGCCGCATCCGGCCTACGTGTATCGCCGGCTCGAGGGCGGCAAAAGTCTCGTCGCGGGGCGAGGATACGCCCAACGCTCCTCGAGCGTTCGCCGACCCTCTCGCCTACCTTTCTCAGTTTGGCAGGCCGTCGCTTCAGCTAAGCGGGATGCGCCCCAGCCACCGCCTGTGGTGCGTCACCCGAGGGTCTTCCCGCGGGCTCGCGCCAGGCGACTGACTTTACGAAACCTGGGTGCGGCGCTCCCCACCCAGCCCCGGGCGCAAGCCCGGGGGCCTGCAGCGGCGTTGGCACGGATTTCTGGCAGATAGTGCCCCGCGAATTCCGTTTTCCACGCATCACAACCAACGATTCAGATGTCTCGACTCGGTGCAGGGGGCGCCGCTACGATCCGCCCTCCCCCATGCGAAAGGATTCGCCATGCAGATGTTTGTCCGGCTCGCCTGTGCCCTGCTTACGGTCGCCGTTGGGGCGTCAAGCTTCGCCCAGTTTGCTCCGCAGCCCGTTTCCGCCACCCAGCCGGGGCCGCAGGCGATGACCTACGGATCGGCCGAGGTGCAGACCGTCGTCATGGCGCGACAGTCGCTCGACGAGTTTTTCGGCCTGTCGATCGAATCGATTCCCCCCACCATGCTCAACGACGCCTCCGGCGTTGCCATCTTCCCGAACATGATCAAAGGGGGCTTCATCCTCGGCGTGAACTACGGGAAGGGCGTCATGCATGTCCGCAATCAGGACGGCTCATGGAGTCCACCGGTCATGGTCACGATGGGAGGCGGCAGTGTCGGCTTCCAGGCCGGCGTGCAGGCCGCCGACATCATCCTGGTTTTCAAAACGCCTCGCAGCCTCAACGGCATCCTCAATGGGCAGAAGGTGACACTCGGCGCTGATGCCTCGATCGCCGCTGGTCCCGTAGGCCGCCAAGCGAATGCCAGCACTGATGCCCGCCTCGGCGCCGAGATCTATTCGTATGCCCGCAGCCGCGGGTTATTTCTCGGCGTGTCACTCGGCGGCTCCGATGTCTCGATCGACAACAACGCCAACTCGATGCTCTACGGCCGCTTCGGTGTGACGCCGACCGACGTGTTCCAGAACCGTGGCCTGGCCATGCGGCCGGAGGTGGCGCAGCTGATCCAGGATCTCGATGCCCGCACGCAGCGGCCCATGGCCCAGCCGGTGGCTCCCGCAGGGACTTTGCCCCAGTCGCAGCCGGTGCCGCTGGGTCAGTCAACTGCCCCGGCAGCCTTCCCGAGTCCGTCTGCGGTACCCACGGAACCTGCGGTGCTGCCAACCGCCCGCCTGTCCGCCGTGCCGCCGTCACAGGCGGCTCCTCCGCTGGCACCGCTGGCACCAGTGCAGCAGGTCAATCTGCCAGCGAGCGTCGCCAATCCGCCCCTGGTGCCGATCGTGCCCCGGTGAATCAGCCGAGGGTCACGCGGGAACCGGTCAGCGCCGAGTCGTAGACGGCGGCGATCATCTGTACCGTGGTGCGGCCCGCATACATGCCCGTTTCCGGCTCTCGACCCTCGACGATGGCGTCGATCAGATCGAGGGCGGCCCGCCGCCCCCAGGTGACTCGCTCTGCAGCCCGATCGATATTCGACGGCGGGGGATCGTCGAGTCCTCCCGGGCCGATCGGCTGCCACGGAAACTCCTTGTCGACCCGCCACAGGGGAGCTGCCCGAAAATAGCAGTGGGGTACGTGGTCGGGTCGGATGTGGATCGCCCCGTTGGTCCCCGCGATCGTGAGCCCGAAGTTGGGCTGCTTGAGCCCCGCGTTTCGGACGCTTGCGAAGGAGCCGATCGGTCCATCGGCCAGTCCAAACATCGCGGTGATGGCGTCACCTGCGATGAGCCCGATGCCCTCCGCTCCCTGTGTGAGATCGGACGTGTCGATCATTCGCCCGCCTTGCGTGACCACCGCGTCGCACCACTTTGGCTCACCACCGATATCCGCCATCATGTCGAGCACGTGGCTGCCGAGCACCCACAGATCCTCGCCGCCGCCACGGTGATCCTCCTTGCCGCGGCTACGGATTTCGAGCACGTTTCCGATTCGACCTGCCGCGATCAGATCGCGGGCAGCGAGATACGCACTGCTATGCCGGTTGACGAAGGCGACGGAGAGCTTCGTCCCGGCCTTGCGGCAGGCGGCAATCACCGCATCGGCCTCCGCGGGCGTGCGGACGAAGGGCTTCTCCATGAAAATACCCTTGGCACCCGCTTCGGCGGCGGCGATGGCCATCTCGGCATGGCAGTCGATGTGCCGCATACAGATCGCCACGATCTCGGGCTTCACGGTCGCCAGCATCGCGCGCCAGTCGCGAAATCCGGCGGTCGCCGCGAGGCCGTGGCGGGCGACGGCCTTCGCGAGTTCTTCGGCAGATTCGTCGGCGACGGCAACCAGCTCCGCGCCCGGCTGATTCCGCCAGAGGTCGTCGATGGCATGGCCCCAGTCACCACGGCCGCTGCGGCCGATCGCGGCGACGCGGAGGGGAGCGGTTTGCAGAGCTGGCATGGTGTTCTCCTTCACTGACACAGATCACAGCGACGCGGGTATGATCCTACCGTCTCGCGGGATGGGCCGCAGCGGGGCAGGCACGCTCGAGCGGATCACATCGGATGCATCGAATCGCCACCGGAATCACCGCGGCTGACGCCTGTGGCCACGGTCATCACCACGGCCACGCCCCTGCAACGCATGGCATCGATCGGGCAATGGCGATCGGAGTGGTGCTCAATGTCGGCTTCGTGATCGTAGAGGCGGTGTTCGGTGCGATCTCGGGGTCGCTCGCGCTCATTGCCGATGCCGGTCACAATGCCAGCGACGTGCTCGGACTGTTGCTCGCCTGGGGAGCCGACTATCTGGCCCGTCGTCCCCCCACCCGAAAATACACCTGGGGGCTTCGCCGCACGACGATCTACGCGGCCTTCCTCAATGCGGTGCTGCTGCTCGTGGCCTGCGGAGGAATCCTCTGGGAGGCCTGGCATCGGTTCAGTCAGCCGCAGCAGGTGGCGGGGCCCACGATGATCATCGTCGCCTTGGTTGGCGTGGTGATCAACACGCTCACGGCATTGCTCTTCATCAAGGGCCATCACGACGCCAACATCCGCGGCGCATTTCTGCACATGGCTGCCGATGCGGGGATTTCGCTTGGCGTCGTGGTCGCCGGCATCGCGATCCTGTTCACCGGCCTCGCCTGGATCGATCCGGTGGTCAGCATCGTGATCACGCTGGTGATCGTGGTCGGCACGTGGGGCCTGTTCACGGAGAGTGTCGATCTCGCGCTCGACGCCGTCCCGCGTGGTGTCGACATCGACGCCGTGCAGACGGCGCTCAGCGGCCTGCCGGGTGTGACGGAGGTGCACGACCTGCACGTCTGGGGTACGAGCACATCCGAGACGTCGCTCACGGCACATCTCGTGGTATCCGATGACGTAGACCACCGGATGGTGCTGGCTGCCGTGGAGCAGGTGCTGCACGAGAGGTTTCGCATCGTCCACACGACCGTGCAGATCGAAGGCCACGGCGGGTAACCCCGGGGCCGGCTCAGGCGTCATCCCGCCGGCTTGCGCCTGGCGGCTGCGTGCGGATTGATGCGTCAGCGCTGGCTCCACCCAGCCCCGGGCGCGAGCCCGGGGGCCGGCTCAGGCGTCATCCCGCACGGCGGCGCGGGCGATGCCTGCCAGCATGCGGGTGAAGACGAGTTCGTGCAGCGGCCAGATGGCATACCAGTAGGCCAGGCCGCCGAGCCCCTTCGGATCGAAAACGGCCGTCTGATGGATCGTCACATCGCCATCCCGCGGTACCACCTCGAACTCGAGCCACCCACGGCCCGGCATCTTCATTTCGGCGGCGAGCCGGAGCCGCCGCGGCGGATCACAGATCTCCACCTGCCAGCAGTCGAGCGTGTCGCCCGCCACGAGCCTGGCAGCGTCACGGCGGCCGCGGCACATTCCCGGCCCGCCGACGCAGCGATCCATCCAGCCGCGAAGCTGCCACAGCCAGTCGCAGGCATACCAGCCATTCGCTCCGCCGATCCGTTCAATTGCGGCAAAGGCCCGCTTTGGGGAAACCGCCACCACCATGTGTCGATGGTCGACGAGCCGGGTACCCTCCGCCTTGCCGCCATACCGACGGGGCAGTTCCTCGGCGTCGGCAAGATCAGCCCACCGGATGTCGGCGAAGGCCCGATCTTCGTTGAGCCCGGCCTCGCGGATCGCGGTCGGCAGGTCTCGCGGTCGGATGGCAAATTCCCGAAGTGCCGCGTCGCTGGTGACCACCGTCGGGTTTTTGAGGCCGTCGATCAGCTTGCGTCCCACTTTTGAGTACTGCGGGGCCACCAATTTCAGCCACAGGCTCGAAAGCCGTGGCGTGAGCACCGGCACCGGAATCATCAGCCGCGTGAGGCCGCGTTGCCGGGCATACTCGCGCATGATGGCGCCGTACGACTCTTTGTCCGGCCCACCGATTTCGAAGATTCGGGAGCCGCTGCCGGAGAGGCCGATCGCGGCCGAGAGATAGGCGACGATGTCGGTTATGGCGATCGGCTGGGTCGGTGTGGCCACCCAGGCGGGGCAGATCATCACCGGGAGCCGCTCGACGAGCGTGCGGACGAGGTCGAAGGAGAAACTGCCCGCTCCGATGACGATCGCCGCCCGGAACTCGATGACTTCGACCCCGCTCGCCCTCAGGATCGCCCCCACCTCGTGGCGACTGCGGAGGTGGGCCGACAGCGTGTCGTCGTCGGCCCCAAGGCCTCCGAGATAGACGATTCGCCGCACGCCGGCTGCCCGGGCTGCCGCTGCAAACCGCTCCGCCGCCAGCCGGTCGGCCCGCTCGAAGTCGACACCGCTCTCCATCGAGTGAACCAGCCAGTAGGCCACCTCGATGCCGGCGCAGGCCCGGGCCAGATCGTCCGGGTCGCCGGCATCGCCAGCCATGACCGCCGTGGTTGGGCCGACTTTGCCGGCCAGTTTCTCCGGCCGTCGGGCCAGGCACCGGACGGCATGACCATGCCGCTCGAGTTCTGGAAGCAGGCACCTGCCGACGTAGCCCGTCGCGCCGGTGAGGAGTATCTGCATCAAGCACGCTCCTCCGGGCCCGGGCTGCTGGCGCGGTCGACTACGGGTTGTCCACCTCGAACGCCCGATCCATCAACTCCGGGTTCCCCTCCTTCAGACCGTAGAGAAACCACCGCACCCGCTGCTCGCTCGAACCGTGGGTGAACGCGTCGGGCACGACGTAGCCCTGCGATTGCTTTTGGATCCGGTCGTCGCCGATGGCGGCGGCCGCGTTCACCGCCTCACGAATGTCGTCTTCGTCGACGATTCCCGCGTAGCGAGCCACGTGGTGGGCCCACACGCCAGCGAGAAAGTCGGCCTGCAACTCCATCCGCACAGAGAGTTTGTTGTAGTCCTTCTCGGAGAGCCGGGGCCGCATCGACTGCACCTTCTCACTGATACCGAGGAGGTTTTGGACGTGGTGGCCGATTTCATGGGCGATCACATAGGCCTGCGCGAAGTCGCCGGGGGCGCCGAACCGGCGCTTCAGCTCGTCGTAAAAGGCGAGGTCGATGTAGACCTTCTTGTCGAGCGGGCAGTAGAAGGGGCCGGCAGCTGCGCTCGCCAAGCCGCAGGCGCTCTGCACGCGGCCGGTGAAGAGCACGAGCGTGGGCGGGGCGTAGCGTCCCTGGAAGTGCTGCGGAAAGAGCCGTCCCCACACGTCCTCGTTGTCGGCGAGCACGACGGAGACGAATTGCTTCATCTCGTCGTCGGCCTGCTGCTGTTGTTGTGGCACCCGCTGCTGCTGAACCGGCGGGGCGGCGATCTTGGCCAGTTGCTCGGGAGGCGCGCCCAAAAACATCATCACGATCATGATCAGGATCGTGAACAGCCCTCCTCCTACCATCACCGGGCCGGCGATGTTGCGACGATCTTCAACGTTCTTGCTCTGGCGGCGACCTTCCCAACGCATTGGCTCTCTCTCACTCCGGGGTGCTTGTCCGCCTCGTGCGTCGACGGATCTCACCACACTGTAGCAGGGAGCGGCGAGGAGTTCATCGAGGTGCCGTGCGGATCAGTCGTCTTCCGGCAGCGGCCGCCCCCTGGTCTCCGGGGCGAAGGGGAGCACGGCGAGCCCGAGGAGGAAAACCAGGCACATCACCAGGCCCGCCGGTCGCATCGGCTCGGCTGAGCCGGCAAACACCGAGCCCGACAGCTGGCCGAGCAGGAACGGTCCGCTGGCGGCCACGAACCGGCCGACGTTGTAACAGAAGCTCGTCCCCGTGCTCCGCAGGCGGGTGGGAAAGAGCTCGGGGAAATAGATCGCGTAGCCGGCGAAGAGCGACAGCTGGCAGAAGCCCATGATCGGCAACATCCACCAGAAGTCAGTGACGTCGTTGAGATAGCGGAAGACCAGCATCGTCGAGAGCATTGCCGCAGTGAAAAACACGGCGAAGAAGGCGCGGCGGCCCAGCCGCTGGCAGATGCGGGCGGCGAGCATCATCCCGGCGAAGGCACCCACCTGAATCATCATCGAGGCCACGCCCGACCAGATCGTGAGACGACCGGCGAGTTCGGCACCGGCAAGTCCCTGGGCCTCGAACGTTTTCCGCAGCACGCTCTGCTGCAGGTCAATGGCGAAGAAGCCGATTCCCCAGAGGCCGATCACCCCCGCGCAGGCCAGCAGCATCCCCACGATCGCATTCTTGCGCCAGCGTGGGTCGGCAAAGAGGGCTGCATACCCACCCAGCGCCTGTCCGGTTCTTCGTGACTGCTCCTTCATCGCCTGCCATCGTTCCGGCTCCTTGAGACCGGCGCGGATCACCAGTGCCAAGACAGCGGGGATCGCTCCAATCACAAACTTCCAGCGCCACGGTGCCCAGCCGGCGATCAGGCCCGTCTCGGTGAGCAGCTGCATCTGACCGAGGCCGATCCCGATCAGGGCCGCCCCGAAATTCCCCACGGCCGAGAGGGCCTGCAGTAGGCCGAGCGCGTAGGGCCGCGCCCGGTCGGGCATCACCTCGGCCACGAGCGCCACGCCCACGGCGAACTCACCCCCGACCCCGAGGCCGGTAATGAACCGATAGAAGGCGAAGTCCCAAAAGCCGCGTGACAACGCCGAGAGGCCGGTGCAGAACGAATAGATCAGGATCGTGAGCATCATGGTCTTCGCGCGACCGATCCGGTCGCCGACCACGCCGAAGATCAGGCCCCCCGTGGCCCAGCCGGCCAGGAAAATGCAGGTGGAGAGCCCGCCATAAAAACTCACATCGCCGGCGGTGGCCGGCCCGGAGGCCGACGCCAGCAACTCCTTCATGGCCGGCATCCGCGCCAGGTTGAACAGCTGCTGGTCGAGGCAGTCGAACAGCCAGCCGAGGGCTGCCACCACGAGCACGAACCAGTGGTAGCGGGTCAGGCCACGCCACCAGGGGCCGTCGTCATGATTGGCCGAGACGGGGCTCGGGGAATTCAGTCCGATGAAATCTGCCATGCTGGCATCCTGAGAACGAGCGGGTTAGGAACGAACCTGGGCGAACTTGCCCATGCGGGCGGAAGTGTAGCAGGCCTCGATGATCGCCACCGCCTTGCGTCCTTCGTGGGCGTCGAGCGACGGCCGCGTGCCCGCGCGGAGGGCCGAGATGAAGTCCTCGAAGTTTCGCGTGTGGCAGGAGTAGTTGATCGCCATCGGGTCGGCGGCGCCGCCGCTCGTGGAGCTGGTGGCGCCGAGCCGCTCGCGCGTGGCGACGTCGTCGGGCTGCTCCGCGCGAAACTGCCACGTGATCAGTTGCTCCTCCAGGACTTCCGCGGTGCCGTCCCGGCCGCCGAAGAGAAACCGCCGCATCTGTCCCGGGTAGAGGCTGGTGGCGGCGAGGAGTTGTCCGAGTCCGCCGTTCTTGAACCGCAGCACGGCCACGCAGGTGTCTTCCACTTCCAACTGCTCGGGATCATGGGACCGCACGGCAGTGACCGCCAGCACGCTCTCTACCGGGTTGTCGCGGGGATCGAGCCCCGGCATCGTGGCGCCGCCGATCCACTGCAGCGCATCGACACCATGGATCGATTGGTTCATGAGGGCGCCGCCGCCATCGAGCGCCTTGGTGCCCTGCCAGCGGCCGGGGCCGTAGTAGGCGTCGTCCCGCCACCACGGGACGTAACTGGCGGCCACCGCCAGCGGGCCGAAGCGACCCGCCGCAGCCGCCTCATGCACGGTGCGGATCACCGGATTGAACCGCTGCGGAAAGATCGCTCCCAGCGTGATCCCGGCCTTGTCGGCAGCAGCGATCATGCGGTCGATCCGCTTGAGCGTGATCTCCAGCGGCTTCTCGCAGATCACATGCACGCCCCGGCGGGCTGCGGCCACAGCCGCCTCGAGGTGAGCACCGGACGGTGTGGCGATCGTGACGAAGTCGGGCTTGGCACGCCGCAGCATGCGGGCCGTGTCAGCAAACCATTCACCACCAAACTCGGCGGTGAATGCACGCCCTTTTTCCTCGGTGCGACAGGTGGCAGCGACGAGTTCTACGTCAGGAATGTCTGCCAGGGCCCGCGCATGCATCTTTGCGATCGCCCCGATGCCGATGATGGCCGCCCGCACGATGAATTCTCCTCGAGTGAGTCCAGAGTGTTGCTGCTTGACTGTGGTCCCACAAGCCTTCGGCTGGAGCATCGGGTAGGATGGAGCATATGGCTGATAGCGGCTGCCTGTTGTTTCCCGATCCCGCCGGCCTGATCGAGCGGCTTGCGGCGGCCGACCGACGGGTGGTGATGGTGTCGACGGGCGGTGGCTCGCAGGCGATCGCGCACCTGGTAGCGACGCCTGGGGCCAGCGCGGTCGTGCTCGAAGGACTCATCCCCTATGCGAGAGCGTCGGTCGACGCGCTGCTGGGCGGCCCGCAGGAGACCTACTGTTCATCGCGGGCGGCGCGACGGCTGGCCGTGCTCGCCTGGCAGCGGGCGTGCGGCTATGGGGCTACGCCGGAGCAGGCCGTCGGCGCGGCGGTGACAGCCGGGCTGAAGACGACCCAGCCCAAGCAGGGTGATCATCGGATCATCGTGGCCGTGCAAACGCTCGCCGCCACCACGGTCGCCCAGTTGGTTCTCGACAAGGATGCCCGCTCACGGGCGGAGGAGGAGCGGCTGGCAGCGGCCGTGCTCCTCGATCGGCTTGCGGCCGTGGCGACGGGTGATGACGGGCCGCCGGGCGTCCAGGGCCTGCGGCCGGGTGAGATCATCGACATCGACGTCATGACCGCTCCGGAAGCGTGGCAGGATCTTTTCGCCGCCCGTCGGCGGGCAGTGTGCGTGCAGACGTCCTTGCGCAACGGCCCGGTCGATCTCACGGCAGACGACGCTTCGCAGCCCACCGAGGGGCGGCTGATTTTCCCCGGCTCGTTCGACCCGCTTCACGAGGGGCATCTGCTGATGGCGCGGATCGCCGAGGAAATCGCCGAACGGCCGGTCGACTACGAACTCTCGATCACGAATGTCGACAAGCCGATGCTCGACTCCCTTGCGATCCGCGGGCGGGCGGCCCAGTTTTCGGGTCAGCGACTGTGGCTCACACGAGCGGCCACATTTTTGGAGAAGCTCGACATTTTTCCCAAGAGCACGTTCGTGATGGGAGCCGACACCTACATGCGGCTGGCCGACGCCCGATACTATGGGGGTTCGAATGCTGCCGCGGGCCGGGCCGTGCGGAGGATCGCCAAGGATGCCGCTGGGCTGATCGTGTTTGGGCGGGCCCGCAACGGAGCGTTTGAGGATCCGTCGCACATCGATGTGCCGGCGGCCCTGAAAAAGGTCACCTACTTCGTATCGCAGCGGGAGTTTCGCTGCGATCTGTCGAGCACGCAGCTGCGTCGGGTTGCCCGATAGGTCTACGTCTGCACTGCCCGCCTGGAGGGTGGGGATTCGTGCACTCAGCCGCCAGGCCGCCACGTCCCCCACTCAGCCGCCAGCCTGCACGTCCCCCACTCAGCCGCCAGGCGCAAGCCGGCGGGATGACGCACCAGCCGGCGGGATGACGTCCGAGCCGATTCCGCTGCAGCACCGGTCTGCTCATCAAGAAGGCTTATTGAGGCGGCGGCGTCGCGCTGCCAACAGCGTGGCCCAGAAGCCGAGAAACGCGGCCACACAGGCGAGCACAACCAGCGGGCGGCGGGCGTCGTGGTTGAGCGTCCAGGCGCCGATGGCATGGGCGATTCCCCAGATCACGATCGCAATCATGATCCAGCGGATGATCTTTTCGGCACCGGGTGGGGTGGGCGGCATGCCCGAAAGAATAGGCATGTCTACGGAATTCACCCAGGGGCGTTCAGGGGCCGGCTTGGTGGCGCGGCTCGGGGTTGCCCGTACCGCGTCGCCGGACGTTCGCTACGGCCCTCCAGGCCTTCGCTCTCTCCCTGCCAGCTTCGCTTTCGGCATCCTGCCTGCGCTCGCTGCCAAGGCCGGCTCTCGCGATACGGGCAACCCCTCGCTGGATAGATAGTTGGTCTCTGAGTCCAGGAAGCCGCCTGCGCAAGCTGGCGGGATGGCCTGGCTACCAGGTGAGGTCGGCGGCTCGCGGGTGCAAGGACTGCATGGCCGCATTTCCGTCCAGTGAGCGCAAAAAGGCCCCCGGAACGGTCCAGTTCCCAGGGGGGCGGAGAAACTGAACCGTTTCCGGGAGCGATTGGGCGGAAACGATTTGTTCGGTGGTCACCTGACGCCCTGCTCGAAGCGGCGGCCGCATCCGTGCTGCCGCGTCGCTTCGAGTGGGGTTTCATCTGGCAAACCCCTCAGCCTTCAGGCGGGGGGGACAGTAGGGATCGGTTTTTGACGGGTCAAGGCCGCTTCCCACTTGAGCAACTGGCAAAAAATGCTTGCCTAGTTGCCCTTGTCTGGCTCGCCGCGGTGGAGGTGGGAAGGTGGCGAAGCATGGCGAAACGCTATGCTGTCATGCCATCGTTTGAGAGCCCAAGGCAAGGAGCCATCGCATGCACGCCACTCCGTCGATAACCGGTTCGATCCAGCCGACTGCCCAGCCGATTCCCGGCGCCGGCGTGCCACCGACCAGTGAGGCCTGGCAGGCCTCGTTCCAGGCCGCCCTCCCGTATGGCGAGTTTCTTGACCGGTTCGCCACGCCCGAGCAGCGAGCCCGCTGGGATGCCTTTCATGCCCGCGTTTCGCTCACCCCCGCGCAGCAGGAGTTGCTCGCGGCCTTTGTCCGCCGGATGCCGGTGCTCGTGCTGTCGGGGGCGTGGTGCGGTGACTGCGTGAACCAGTGCCCGATCTTCGCGCAGTTCGCGGCGGCGTCCCACGCGATCGACCTACGCTTTCTCGACCGCGACGCCCACCCTGACATTGCGTCCCACCTGCAGGTCTGTGGCGGACAACGCGTGCCGACGGTGGCGTTTCTCAGTGAAGACTGGCATCCGGTGCTCGTGTACGGAGACAAGACACTTGCCGCCTACCGGTCGGCGGCGGCGTCGCAGTTGGGCTCCAGCTGTGCGACCGGTGTTGTGCCGCCGGCCGACGACCTGATCGCTGCGGTGACATCTGACTGGCTCGACCAATTCGAGCGGGTGCAACTGATCCTGCGGCTCTCTGGCCGGCTACGGCAGATTCACGGCGATTGACCAGAAGGGGAAGCAACTCTTTCGCGGTCGTGCCTCCACCCAGCCACTGGGCGCAAGCACGGGGGCGGCAGCGGCGTCGACTGGCGCGACCATCCCGCGGGCTTGCGCCCCGCGGCTGGGTGGTGACCGCTCCATGAAATACGCCCGGCAGGACTCGAACCTGCAGGCCAATTTTCCGGCGTCGCGATCCGTACCGGCCTCGCTCCGCCACTGGACCGCTCCATGAAATACGCCCGGCAGGACTCGAACCTGCAACCCTCGGTTCCGAAGACCGATGCTCTATCCATTGAGCTACGGACGCGTCTGCATAGATCGTAGCGATTTTGCG
>CAMCYH010000073.1 GCA_945883745.1 Candidatus Kuenenia stuttgartensis | reverse complement strand
CTCCAGCGGCTGCGGCCGGCTCGTTGTCACATTGTCCGCAAGCGCATCATCGCCCAGTGGGTTCAGATCCTTGTCCATCGCCTCGGTCACGCCATCGGAGTAAAGATAGATGCGGTCGCCGGGCGTCAGTTGGAGTGACCGCTGGTCGTACTCGACGTCGGGCACGAACCCGATCGGCAGGCCTTCGGCCGGACAAAACTCGGCCTTGCCCGCCAACGGCACCCGCACCAGCGCCGGGTGACCACCCGACACGTAGTCGAGCCGGCCGGTCGGCAGATGAAGCACGCCGTAGAGGATCGTGAAATAAAGGCCTGAAAACTCATCGGCCTGAAAGAGCTTGTTGAGCTGCGTCGCCACCTCGGCCGGCGAGGCGATGACGACCGTCCCGTCGGGTCCCTGCCGCACGAGGATCGACTGGTCGGTCACCTTGTTGGTGAGAAATCGCCCCACCGTCACAGCCATCAGCGACGACGGCACCCCGTGACCACTCACATCGACCACGAAGAGCCCGGCATGCTCGGCGTCGAGGGGGAAGACATTGAGAAAGTCACCGGCGAGCCCCTCGCAGGGAACGTATCGCCAGGCGACTTCCGCCCCCGGCAGGGCGACCGAGTCGGTGGGCAGAAGCGACCGCTGCACCTTCGCCGCCGCCTCCAGGTCACGGATCATCCGGGCATTTTTCCGGGAAATTTCGTCATTGAGCACCGTCAGCTCGGAATTGGTCTTCTGCAGCCGCTCGCGGGCGATCGTCAGATCCTCGTTGGCGGCGATCAGCTCCTGATTTTTGGCGACGGCGTTTTCAAACGTCGAGACGAGCAGGTTGAGCACCTGCTGGCGGCCGGCCTGCACGCGGAACTTTTGCCCCGCGATCGCCACCTCGAGCGTCGCCTGCTCACTCACATCGCCTACCGGCGAGTTGAGCAGCGAATTCATTCGGCCAAGCAGGTAGTCGGGATCGTAAGGCTTGGTTACGTAGTTGTCGGCCCCGGCATCGAGGCCGCGGATGATGTCGATCGGGTCGGAGAGCGTCGACAGCAGAATGAAGGGCACGCCCCGCAGGGCCGGGTCGGTCTTCACCGCCTTGCAGAATTCGTAGCCGGTCATCACCGGCATTTCGATGTCGGAGATGATGATCTCCGGCTTCCGCTCCTTGGCGAGCTTCAGCGCCTCCGCCCCGGTCTCTCCCCAGCGGACCGTGTGCCCAGCGTCGGTCAATCGCCTCTGGAGGATCTTGGCCTGGATCCGGCTGTCCTCGGCGATCAGCACGTCACGGCCGCCCGCCACGTTGTTTCCCGCTCCGCTGCCTGCGTCACTCGCCACGATCGTGTCTCGTCCCCTCGCTTACCAAACGTTCGCTGCTAGTTGAACGTGGCCAACGCTGTAGGCGCGTCCTTGTGGATGCTGAAGAGCTTGTCGAGGCTCGTGAGTTTGAAGACCTGGAAGATCTCAGGGCGGATGTTGCACATCTTGAGGCGGCCCTTGCCACCCGAGATCTTGCGGTGGAGCTGGCCGAGGAGCCCGAGCATCGCGCTCGACATGAACTGCACGTTGCCGAAGTCGAGGAGAACGTCGGGGCCGGGCACCTTGCCGATGAGCGTGTTGAGCTCGGTCTTGATCTCGTCGAGCACGGTGTCGTCGAGGATCTTCGCATCCTTAAAGGCCACCATGTGCACGTCGCCGGTCTTGCCGGTCTGAATCCTGCGAAACTGGTCCATGCGGTCGCTGTGCCTTCCATCGCTGAGGGATCGTGAAGAATTGATGAGGTTCCGGAATGAGTGAAGCGTAGCCTCTCCGCATGCCGGCTGTCCACGAACGTGCCGGAAAAACGGGGTAATCGCTTTTTCCTGAAGCGGCAGAATTTACGCAGCCTGGTGGGCGGAGGCTTGGGAATCCCTGGAAAACATGACCAACCTTCCGGGTGAACGTGTCCCTGAGGGATCCAACGCCTGTGATCATGTTTCCGGCTGGACTTTTCCGATTGAAAACCTGGGTGGGGCTGCGGAAGCCCGCCGCCAGGGAGGGGAATCATGAGGCTGTTCGGACATTTGAAGACCGCACCAACGCAGGTTGCTGCTGTGGCCAGTGGCCTTCTGATCCTGCTGGTGGTAGCTGGAGCCCCTGCCGTTGGCCGGGCCGCGTCGTACGACGACGTGCCAGCCCTTCCGGAAGAGGTGATCGGGGCAGATCCATTCGACGCGGCCCCGCTGGCCGACGAAGCCTGCATGCAGCAACTGCGGCAGTGCTGCTGCTGCCCGAGTTGGAACCACTACGCGATCTTCGACGTGCTGTTCCTCCAGCGAAACAACCAGATCGGCGACCGGCCGCTCGTGTTCAATGCCGACACCGGCCTCCCCGTGATGTCCACGCAGGATCTACAGCCGGGCCTCGGCACCGGCGTGCGGCTCTTCTACGGCTCGCTGCTCACCGACCGCTACGGCTGGGAGGTTGGCTATACGGGAATCTACGGAATGTTTGGCGAGGCGGTCGTGAACGGCCCCGACAATCTCGAACTGCCGCCGCCACTCGGGCTGGCGGTCAACAACTTCAACGACGCCGAGCAAGTGCGGGCCACGTACTGGTCCACGCTCAACATCGCCGAGGCAAATATCTTTTGCTACGACTGCTGCGAGGAGTGCGGGCCCAACTGGTGTGGCCTCACCCGCTGCAAAAGAAACTGCCACTGCATCAACTGGCTGGCCGGATTCATCTGGGCCGGACTCGATGAGTCAGCGAACCTCAACGTGCTCTGCTGCACGCCGCCGGAACCGGCGAACTACACCGTGCGTACGAGCACCAACTACTTCGGCGGCCAAATTGGCATGCGAGGCCGCCGCGAGTGGCGGCGATGGGCGGTGGAGGGCTGGTGGAAGACGGCTCTCTGCGGCACCTCCGCCTATCAATCCGCAGACCCGATCGTGGGCACGATCTCCGGCGTCGAACGGGATGCTGTCTCAGCCCGCACGGGCGGCGTGGGCTTCATCGGCAGCCTGAACGGCACGCTGATCTACCGAATCACCAATCACTGGGGCCTACGAGCCGGCTATAACTTCTACTGGCTCACCGGCGCCGCGCTCGCCCCAGCCCAGTGGGACTTCAACACGGTGGCTGGTGCCGGCACAGGCATCAACGACAACGGCGGGCTCTTCCTCCAGGGTGCCAATCTCGGCACCGAATACCGCTGGTAGACGTTTGCCCGCCGACCTACGGCCGCAGGATCCCGACGCGGAGCGGTGGATAGGCGACGGTCGATTGCGGCAGGATGCCCGACGAGCCACCCGAAGGCGACGTGTTTTTCGACACGCCGTCGATCGAGCCACCGTTACCCTGCACGGAGAAGATCTCCGAGTCGTCGATCGCCGCGGCAAAGACTGCGGCCCGGCCACCGCCAAAGGCTTGGAAGGCTGCCTCCCTGGTCCTGGAGAGGCCGCTGTAGGTTTCGACAACTCCATTTCCCGCAGTCCCCGCCGCCACCATGATCTTGTCGGCATTGCCTCGCACGCTCGAGGGCAGCACGGAGACGGAGATACCACGGTTGTAGCCGGTGGCGATCGGATTGAACGTGTTCAAGAGCAGCGGCGAGACGGGCACGCCGTTATAGACGTTCACCGTCGCCTGCATGCCCGGCCCGCTGCCGAAGACAAGTTCATCGATGCCGTCCGGCGCAGTTGATGTGAGCGTGCTCCCGCTGAACGTGCCGATGTCGGCAGTGGCCACGCTCACGCCGCCGCGGAACGCCGGGCCGAAGGGCTGCACCTGGCGGCTGGGCACGCCGGCCACCGGCGACGCCGCGCCGGGCGTCACGTCAAACACGCTGACCGTACCGCCGCGGCTCTGGCCGGCCACGATCTGGATGGCACCGGCGGAGGTGATCGAGCCGGCGGCGATCTCGATGCCGCCGTTGTAGCCGGGGCCAAACGGGAAGAAACTGTATTCGGGGAGCGGCGTACCGGTCTCGGTAAACACCTTCACTTCGCCCGGCCGGCCGGGGCCCGGGGCCGTGATGATTTCCGGCACTCCATCACCGGTGACGTCGGCCCCATACACCCGTACGCCACCGCGAAAGCTCGGCTCATAGGCGAAGAACGGGATGATCACGTCGGCGCCGGTGTCGGGGTCGATGACGCGGACAAACGGGCCGGTCTCGCAGCCGATGTCGGTACCGACGATGACGCCACGGGGCGGTACGTCGACTTCTTCGGTGGACGTGTTGTTGTCGCGATCCGGATCCCACGTGCCGGAATCGACCGTGGCCGTGTTGGTCACGATGCCACCACTGTTGCCGGTGTTGACACGAACGGTAATGACCAGTTCTGGCCGGTCGGCAGTCGCGACGCTCCCGACATCCCAAATTCCCGTGCCTGCGTCATAGGTGCCCGTCGTCGTCGTATGGGACACATAGACGAGGTCCGCGGGAAGCTGGTCCTCGACCTCCACGTTCGACGCCGCATCTGGCCCGAGGTTCGACACCTGGATCGTGTACTCAAACGTGCTGCCGATCTGTGGGGCGAGATTGCTGGCCGTCTTGAGAACGGCCAGATCAGCCTGCAGCGGCGTCACCGTCGACGTGCCCGTGTTGTTCCCCGGATTGGGATCGACAGTGGTGGCGGTGGCCGTGGCGGAGTTCGTGGACTGCGATACCGGCCCCGCACCAGAGATCGGCTCCAACACGCGGGCGGTGATCGTGAGCGTGGTAGTGGCAGTGGCTGCGAGTGTGCCGACGGTCCACACCCCGGTGCCGGAATCGTAGACGCCGTCCGGCGCGGCCGAGACGAATCGCAGCCCGGCCGGTAGCGAGTCGGCCACTGTCACATTCTGGGCTGCCGTGGGACCGAGATTCTCGAGCGTCAGCGTGAACGTCACCTCCTCGCCGACCTCGGGCCGAGGATTGTCGACGGTCTTCCGCATGAACAGGTCGGCCGACTGGGGGTCGGTGGGCGTCTCCGCCTGATTATTGGCGTCGTTCGGGTCCCAGACGTCGCTGTGGGTGATCGTCACGGTATTGAAGGCGACGCTCGTGTTTGTAGCCCGGGCGATGATGACGAGTACCACGAAGTTGCCTGGTGCGATCGTCGGCACCGACCAGACTCCGCCGGTCGCGGTGTCATTGAACCACGTGCCCCTCGTGGGAGTGATATCCACAACTTCGATATTGTCTGGAAAGTATTCCGTGACCTCGACATTCGTGGCCGTCGCCGTGCCGAGATTCTCGAGCGTGACCGTATACGTGAACGTGTCGCCGACATTCGGCTCGACGTTACTCGTCACCTTCGTGACCGCCAGGTCGGCATACTGCGGGGTCTCGGTGGCGGTGTCGGTGTTGTTGCTCGGATCGGGGTCGTATTCATCGGCGGCCGTCACCGCCGCGATGTTCGTTTGTGCCGGTGGGACGGTGTTGACGGCCGGGGCGAGCACGCGGGCGAGGATCGTGAGCGTCTGCTCAGAGCCGGCTCCAACGTCGATGGTGCCCACTGTCCAGACACCGGTGCCGGTATCGAAGGAGCCCTGGCTGGGCGTCCCCGAGAGCAGCTGCAGGCCCGCGACCGGGAAGGAGTCGGTGATCTGGACGTTGTTGGCCGAGTCCGGGCCGAGGTTCGAGACGGTCACGGTGAACGTGATCGTGTCGCCCACGTTCGGGGTCGGGTCGCTAACGGTCTTGGTGACCGCGAGATCAGCCTCCCGCGTCGAGATGGTGGACTCGCCGCGGTCGTTCGTGTGGTCGGGGTCGAACTGGTCACTCGTCGAGACCGCGGCGACGTTTGTAAACGAGCCCGGCCCGGGGACGGCTGCGACAATCGATAGCGTCTCCTCTCCGCCGGCCGGGATCGTGCCCACCTGCCAGACGCCGGTAGCTGGGGAGTAGCTTGTCCCTGCCGAGGGGCTGGCCGACACAAACGTCAGGCCCGCCGGCAGCGGGTCGTCGATCGTGACGCCCGTGGCGGCGTCGATGCCCAGGTTTCGCAGCGTGACGGTGAACGTGACCTGCCCGCCGACGTTCGGTCGCGGGTTGCTCACGAGCTTCTCGACGGCCAGGTCGGCGTACTGCGGCGTCTCGGTGACGCTGTCGGTGTTGTTGGAGGGATCGGGGTCGTACTGATCGCTCGTCTGAACGCTCGCCGTATTGGTCGCCGGCTGGGGCACGCCCGAGACAGGCTGCAGGACGATCGCGTCGATCTGGAGCGTGCGGGCGAAGAGCGTGTCGACCGTGCCCACGGTCCAGATGCCGGTGCCGGGGTCGTAGCTGCCCTCGTCCGCCGTCGCCGCCACAAACTGCAGCCCGGCCGGCAACTGGTCGAGCACGGTCACGTTCGTGGCGGTGTCGACCCCCAGGTTCGAGAGCGTGATCGTGAACGTGATCGTGTCGCCGACATTGGGCGTGGCGTCGCTCACCACCTTGGTGACGGCCAGGTCGGCGTACTGCGGCGTCTCGGTGGCACTGTCTGTGTTGTTGGAGGGATCGGGGTCGTACTCCCGACCGGAGACGGTCGCGGTGTTTGTCACCGGCTGCGGGATGCCCGGAGACGCGGGTGCATCCACGGTCGCGGTGACTGTCAGGGTCGCCGAGCCGCCGGCGGCGACCGTGCCGACCGTCCAGACGCCTCCGGCGTAGGTGCCCGTCGAGGGCGAGTCGGACACGAATGTCAGGCCCGTTGGCAGGATGTCGGTCACGACCACCTGCGTGGCGGCGTCGGGGCCGAGGTTATCCACCTCGATGGTGAAGGTGATCGTGTCACCGACGTTCGGCGTCGGGTTGTCCACGACCTTGATCACGGCGAGGTCGGCCTGCAGGGGCGTCACCGTCTTGTCGTCGGTGTTGTTTTCGGGGTTCGGGTCGGGCGTCGTCGAGGTGGCCGTGGCGGTGTTCGTCACCGGCAACGCCGGGCCAGAGGCCGGTGCGGTTACCTGCGCCACGATAGTGAGGAAGCCCGATGCGTCCGAGAGCATCGTGCCGATCGTCCAGATTCCTGTTCCCGGAACGTACGTCCCGGTACTCGCGCTGTGACTCACGTACTGCAGCCCGGCCGGCAGCAGGTCGTTGACAACCACGTTAGCCGCTGTGCTTGGACCGAGATTGTCGACCGTGACGACGAACGTGACATTGTCACCGACGTTCGGCGTGGCATCGTCCGCGGTCTTCGAGACGACGAGATCGGCCTCCTGGGGGTCGGTCGGTGTCTTCGCCGTGTTGTTCCGGTCGTTCGGATCCCAGACGTCGCTGGCCGTGATCGTGACCGTGTTGAAGCTGCGGCCCGTCGACGTCGCCGTCGCGACGATCGTCAGCGTGAGCGGATTGGCGATGCCGTTCGTCGTGGGCACGTTCGGGATGCTCCACACCTTACTGTCGTTGTCGAACGAGCCGACCGAGGGCGTGGCGCTGACGAAGGCGACGTTACCCGGGAGCGTGTCGGTCACCTCGACGTTGGTGGCGGCGGACGTGCCGAGGTTGAACAGGCTCACGGTGTAGGTGACCGTTTCACCGACGCCTGGCTGCACGTTGTCCGTCGTCTTCTTGACGCCTAGGTCGGCGTACTTCGGCGTCTCGGTGGCCGAGCCCGTGTTGTTGCCCGGGTTGGGATCGGGCTCAGCCGAGTTGGTCACCGTGGCGACGTTGGTCTGTGCCACGGGGACCGTGTTGACCGCGGGCTCGAGCACGAGGGCGGTGATCGTCAGCGTCTTGGCGTTGCCCGCCCCGGTCGCCACTGTGCCGACGTCCCAGATTCCGGTGCCCGGGTCATACGTCCCCTGGCTGGGCGTCGCGGTTAGCAACTGCAGGCCTGTCGTCGGAAACTGATCGGTCACCTCCACCTCGGTAGCCGTGTTCGGCCCGAGGTTCGACACGGTGACTACGAACGTGATCGTGTCGCCGACGTTGGGCGTCGGGTTGCTGACTGTCTTGCTGACCGCGAGGTCGGCGGTGTTGACCGTGAAGCTGGCCGAACCGGTGGTGACGTAGTTGTTGAGCTGGCCCTCGCTCGTCGAGCCCGAGCCCGTCCGCTCATAGGCATTGGGGTTGTTGGGCGTGATCTGACCGGGTGCGCCGGGCAGGCTCGTCCACTCGATCTGGTTCGTGTTGGTGATCCGCTGATTCGCCACGACCGGCCCGGCCAGTGTGCCGGTGACCGTCAGCGTGATCGTCCGGCCGCTCGGCTCCTTTGGCAGGTCGAAGCCGCTGCCCGTCGTTGTCAGCGTGTTGCCCGCGAGCGAGAAATTGGCCGCCGTCACCACGCCACCGGTGTCGACCACGCTCGTGAGCGCGGGGCTGCCGATCGTCGCCGGGATGACATCCTCAAGCGTGACATTGAAAGAGTCGGTGTCGCTCGTGCCCGACTGCCGCACCACGATCGTGTAGGTGACGAGATCACCCACGGTGCCGCCCGAGCCACCGACGGCGACCGCCTTCGTGGTTTGCAGTTTCGGCTCGATCACCGTAACCGGCCCGCTCGAAACCTCTGGCAGCGTTTGGCTGCCCGCATCCCAGGCGGCCTTCGCCCGATTGATGCGATTCACCCCGCTGGTGTTCGTGTTGATGTTCAGGACCACCGCCTCGATCGTGAACGTGATCGTCTCGTCGGTGCCGCTGTCCGTATCGTTGTTTTCAATATCGCCGAGATTCCAGGTGACGGTCTTCCCGCTGTTGGTGAGCACGGGGTCCGACGGGAGGCCAGGCACGACGAGCTTTCCGGGGTCGTTATTGACTGCCGAGATCGTGCGGACATAGGCCATGCCCGGCCCCATCAAGTCGATCAGCTGGGCCGCAGGCGTCCGGCCCTGCGGGATCGTCATCGTCACGGTGTAGGTGGCTGTCTCGCCGATCACCGCCTCGGTCGCCGAGTTCGACGCATTCACGATCGACGTGGTGACGAGCGACTTGGTCACGGCGGGCAAGGCCACCGTGACGGTCGCCGAGTCGCTCGAGGCGTAGTTGTTGAGCTGGCCCTGCGCCGACGAGCCGGAGCCGGTCCGCTCGTAAGCGTTCGGATTGTTGGGCGTGATCTGGCCGGGGTTGCCCGGGAGGCTCGTCCAGGTCTCCGTCGCCGTGTTCGTAATCGGGCGGCCGGCGATTACGTCGGCATTGATCCGCGCCTGAAACGTCAGCGTGCTCGTCTGGCCGGGAGTGAGCTGCGTGTATGAGGCCGTGAACGAGCTGCCGCCGCCGGCGGTGGCCAGCGTTGTCGGCGAGACGCCAGCGGTGTGTTGCAGCGAGCCGTCGACGTAGGTGATGTCGCCGGGGAAGATGTCGGCGAGCGACACGTCATGAGCCGTGGTCTGGCTGGCCGTGACCAGAATCGTGAAGGTCACCAGGTCGCTCGCCTGGGCCGTCGTCGGCGACACCGACTTGTCGATCGTGAGCCTGGGCTCGATCACCGTGACCGGGGCCGATTGGGCGGCCGGCAGTTCCGTGTGGCCCTCCCAGGTGAGCTTGGCGTTGTTCGTGAGCGTCTTGCCCGCGACGTTGCTCGAGACGTTGAGCACCACCGCCTCGTACTGGATCGTGATGCCCTGCAGCGAGTCGGTGCTGCCGGCGTTGGTGACGTCGCCGAGGCTGAACGTGACGGTGCGGCCGCTGTTGGTCACAACGGGTGTAAGCGAGCCGGTGAACGACACGTCAGGGTCGATGACGGGCGTGCCCACCATTTGGACGAAGGCCAGACCCGCCGGCAGCGAATCGACGACCACGGCCGAGGGCGTCGTGCCTCGTGGCACGTCGATCGTCAACTCGAAGGTCGCGATCTCGCCGATCACGCCCTGGGTGTTCGAGTTGAACGCATCGACGATCGACGTGCCCACGAGCGTCTTCGTCACGGTGGGCGACTGAACCGTCACCGTCGCGTCGTCGGTGAGACCACCCGGCACGAAGTTGGGGCCGCCCTCGGTGGAGGCGTAGCTGGTGAGCGTGGCGGTATTCGGGATCACGTCGCTCGGAACGACGTCGGGTAGGAGTTGCAGGTCGTAGGTGATGATGGCGATGTTCGCGCCCGTGTCGATCACCGTACCCCCGGTCGTCTTACCGGGATCGAGCGAGCCGGTCGAGGCCGAGGGATCGACGAGTGTGATTCCGGTTCCGAAGAGGTCGCCCGTGAACGGCAGGGCCGCCCCCGTGCCGTCGGTCACCTTGAGATTGAGCCCGGTGGCATTCGCGGGAATCTGCATCCGTGCGGCATCAAAGACGTCGCGGAACGAGACGTCGAACGCCCCATTCACGCCGCTGCCCGTGTTCTCGACCACGATGCAGAATGTGACGAGGTCATTGCCAAGCACGTTCGACAGGTTCGAGTCGATCGGCTGGGCCGCGAGGCCGCTCGACGTGATCGTGCCGGTGAAGGCGGCCCCCGGCTGGCCCGGCGCGGAAAATGTGACGCCTGCCGGGGCGACCGTCGGCGGCGTGAACACGCCGGCAGCGTTGGTCGTCGAGACCACACCCTTGGTGATGTCGAGCAGCGGCTCCGAGATCTGCACCTGGGCGAGCGCCGTGTTGCTCGTGAGCAGGTTGCCCGTCTCGTTCCGCTCCGTCTGCTCGGCCTGGTTGGTAAGCAGGAGACCGTCAGCGAAGGGGCGGTTGGTGGCGGTGACGGTGAACAGGATGTCGGTCGTCGACGGCAGGTCCAGCCCGTATTGGAAGGTACCGAAGTCCCAGGTCAGGCTGTTGGCGGCAGCGTTGAAGGACGTCGTGGGGATGATTCGGGAAATCATCGCATAGTTGTCGGTCGGGCCGAACTTCCACTGCCCGGTCGGCGGGGCGTCGGCGGTCGATCCCCCCCCGGCGAAGGTGAGGGCCTGGGCCGCGAAGATCGGCAGCGGCAGGAAGTCGGTGATCTGATAGTCCTTGATGCTCGAGAACGGCAAGTCGTAGGTGATCCGAAACGTGACGGCGTCACCGGCGGTGACGACGGGCGTGCCGGAGGCCGGCACGCCGTTGATCGCATAGACCTCCTTGGTCGCGTTGCCGCTGACGAGCGTGAACGACTGCGAGCTGCCGTCGGAGACGCTGCTCGCCGTTGGGGCGAGATTTGCAAAGGCGAGTACGTCGGCCGTCGTCGTGGCGATGTCGCTCATCACATCACCCTGGACGACGTCCGCGCCCGGCCGGGGAGTCTGGCGATACTGGTCGAGGATCCGCGTGCGGAACGTGATCGTGCCCCGGGTGCCCGGGCCGGACGGGAGCGGGTCGGGCAGAGGCCCGCCCGTGCCGCCGGGCGGGATCGCGGCGCCGAGCAGGTCGCCGTCGGCACTGCCGCGGAGGGCCGCGAGCTGGCTCGACACGTCGAACACCACGTCGGTGGTGCCGTCGCCGGGGTCGTTGACCGTCACCGAAAAATTGGCCGGGTCGAAGGCCTCGGCCGTGTACGACTCCGACTGCTGTGTGAAGGTGAGCGTCGGCGTGAAGGTGGCGTCGAACTCCTGGCCGTCGGAGATCACGTCGGTGATGTCAAAATCGGCGAGGGCGAAGAAGTCACTCACCTGGAAGTTGAGCGTGTACTCGATGAGGTCGCCGGCCCGGGGCGAGCCGGGGTTTGTGAGGTCCGCATAGCTCTTCTGCAAGGCGACGGTGCGGGCCGTGAGCGTGTGCTGGGCGTTGGCGTCGTCGGGATCGCTCGAGATCGTCTGGGGACCGGGGTAGTTGGGATTCGCGCTCGTCCAGGTGCCGGTGGCACTGGCCACGTTCGTCGCGAGTGCGGTGCCCCCGGTGCCCAGCGGGATCACGTCCAGCCCGGCGGCATCGTCCTGGGGCACGAAGTAGGAAAACGTCATCACGACGTCGGACTCGCTGCCCGTGCCGAGCACCTGATCGAACTGCCGCGTGAGCGCGCCGCCGGGCACAGTCGTACTGGGAGTGGCGACCGGCGTCACCGTCGTCGCGCCGTTGCCCGTGGCGGTCACCAGCGACACAAACTGCACGTTGCCGGGCAAGACGTCGGCGAGCTGGAGATTTGTGACCGTCTGGCCCGGTGCCACCGCCATGCTGACGGTGTAGGTGTGCTGGAAGTTGGGGCCTGTCGCCGTCTCGGCTTCGGGAGCGCTCGAGGTCTTGTTGATGCGGAAGAGCTGGGGCTGGATCGGGTCGGTGGTGGTGGTCCCCAGCGTGGCGACGTTGACCGTGGGATTCCCCGCCGAGTCGGTCTGGAACTGGAAGCCGCCGGTGGCAGTCACCGGATACGAACTGTTGGGCTGGGCAAGCGGACTGACGATGCCGGTGAAGTTGATCTCGGCCGCCGGCTGGTCGGGGCCGTAGCTGCCGAAGGGGAGCTGCACGACCACGAGCTGGTCGTCCGGCTTGCCGGTGACGACGAGCGGAGTGCCGTCTGGGTTCTTGGCGAAGGGGTGCGTTGCCTGCCCCTGGGCGTTGAAGGTCAACACCGTCGTCTGGAGCGAGAGGCCGTTGTACGTGGCGCTGCCGGGCTTGAAGGAGATGCCGTCGAAGGGAGTCGGCGGGGCGTCACCCGTGGCGGGCATCACGATATTGACGAACGGCGAGTAGCCGATGTCGGCCGGGTCTGCCGCCGTGTTGTCGAATGTGACGGTGAGCGGAATCTCCTGGCCGATCAGGGCCGAGAGGTCGGGGCCAGTAATCGTGGCCGATGGCACGGCCGCCAAGGCCAGTCGCTTTTCAAACTGTTCTGCCACGAGTTGACTCACCCGCCGCCGCCGCTTCAGCCGGGTTGCACCGCTTCCCGTGCGCGCACTCTCTCCCCCCGCCACCACAGACTCCATTCGCAGCCACGCCATTCGCCTACACCTCTCGCAAGAAATTGATCCCTCTGAAAACTACCCCGCGGATTCGCCGCATGCAAAAAATGGGATATCCAGGGAAACTGCCCCGGCCCTAACGGCTGGAACGCTCGTGTTTTACGGATCGGGCCCCCCCTGCCGATTTTCCGGGAGGAATCGGTTGTTCCAATCCTAGAGCGCATTCCTGGTCGCTGTGGCGACGATTCCATACTCGGAAAACGGGAGGCGAGGGGGTCGGCGAATGCTCGAGGAGCCTTGGGCGTATCCTCGCCCGGCGACGAGACTTTTGCCGCCCCCGAGCCGGCGATTCACGAAGGCTGGGAGCGTTCCAGCGATGTGCCAACAGAACTGTTGTGGTCAGGGGGATTTCATGAAACTTCACCACCTCGGCGGGCTGTTCGCCTGCCTCCTGCTGCTTTCGAGTGGCCCGGCACGGGCCGCCACCCACGGCTCCCATGCCGAGACCTACGGGATCGTGGAGTCGGTGTTTCTGCAGCGCGACAACGATGTCGGCGAGCAGCCGCTGGCCACCACGAGCGGCGGCGCCACGCTCATCTCCGCCCACCAGCCGCAATACACGGTGCAGCCGGGCCTGCGGCTCTTCTATGGCTCGATCGATGAGTGCGACACCGGCTGGGAGGCCGGCTACCTCGGTGTGTGGAGCATGTTTGCCGACACGGAGGTGACCGGCACGGGCATCCAGGCACCCGAACCATTTCCCAACCTGCCCAACGCCCAGGGCTTCGAAAACCGAACCACAGCCCGGGCGGCCTACCTCTCCACGCTCAACTCGGTGGAGAGCAGCGTGATCTGGCGGTCGTGCGACGGCGGCCCCAGCAGCCATGCCGCGCTCCCCTGGCAGCGATGCTCGAGCTACCGCCACGGCACATTTGACTGGCTCGTCGGCTTCCGATGGGTGGGCCTCGACGACACCGCCACGATGAGCTACTCCGGCGGCACGATTCCCGTGCCCTCGACCTACTCGGTGCAAACGGCATCAAACATCTTCGGCGTGCAACTCGGACGCCGCGGCCGCATGGAGTGGGACAACTGGGCCCTCGAAGGTTGGGCGAAAGTGGTGCTCGGCGGAGCGTACCTTTCGCAGTCACAGGATCCCATCCTCGACGTGATCACGCCCGATCCCGTGATCCGGGGCGGCCGCACGCGGCGGGATGGCGAAGTGGGCTTCGTGGGCGACCTCAACTGTTCGCTCGTCCGCCGCGTCACTGACGATGTAAGCATCCGCGTCGGCTACAACCTGATCTGGCTCTCCGGTGTCGCCCCGGCTCCCGATCAGTTTGACTTCTCGACCACCACCTCCAGCGGTACCGGCCTCGATCCGGGCGGCAACGTGTTTCTCCACGGTGCCAACTTCGGCCTCGAACGCCGCTGGTAGGGTGGCGACTAGAACCGATTTTCTAACACTGTCGCTTGCAGAGTTCGCCGGCTCGGGGGCGGCAAAAGTCTCCTCGCCGGGCGAGGATACGCCCAAGGCTCGTCGAGCGTTCGCCGACCCCCGAGCCTACCTCGTTCAACGGGCGGCGTTTTCGAGGCGATTCGCGACGGGAATGCTCTAGTTTGGCGTGAGGACCGGGCGGCTGATCGTACCTACGCCGAGGAGTTCGACGTCGAAGACGAGCGTCGCATTGGGCGGAATTGATCCGGTGCCGGAGGCGCCGTAGGCGAGATTCGCCGGGATGATCAGTTGCCGCCGGCCACCGACCTGCATGGTGGCTAAGCCCTCGGTCCAGCCGGCGATGACCTGATTGAGATTGAACGACGTACCGTTGTTCCCGTCAAACCGCGTGCCATTGAGCAGCCGACCCTCGTAGTTGACGGTCACACGGTCGGAGGATGACGCCGGCCGGGCTCCGGTGCCGACCACCAGATCTCGATACCGAAGGCCCGAAGGCGTGGTGACAAATGCGTTGTTGATGAAGGCCGGCGGTGCCGATGCCCGGGCTGGCCCCGCGAAGGCCGCGAGGGCTCCGGTCGGCACTCCGGCAACACTGAGTTCGAGCACGTCGCCCGAGCCGCCGGCGGCCTGCGAGGCGTAGAGCGTGTCGAGGCGTCCGTCACCGTTGGTGTCGATGCCCGAGACATAAGTGGCCGCTGTCGACTGACCGAGCGAGGCAAAGGCCGCAAAACTCGCCAGCCGCGATGCAGACCCAGCCCGCCCGCCGTAGATCTCCGTCGCCGAGCCACCGCGGCGGCCGCTCGCGAGAATCACATCGGGGATACCGTCGGCATCGTAGCGGCCCGTTGACACCGACGCGCCGCCCAGAAAGCCCGACGCGAAGGGCTGAATCGTTGAGATCACCCTTGGAACGGAACCACTCAGGTCGTAGGTCTTGACCACGGCCTCGCCCGTCGGCCCGCTGGCCATGATCAGCTCGTAGCGGCCGTCTTGCCTGCCGGCGTCGGTCACCCTGCCATTCGCGAAGGTGCCCAGATCGGCGGCTGCTAGGCTGGAGCCGCCGAGGAAACTCGACGAGAACGGACGGATCGTCTGCCAGGGAGTGGCTTCGAAGCCACTCAGGCCGCCAATGCCGCGAAACACCCGCACCTCGCCGTCGCCCATCGCCTTCGACACGGCAAGGTCGGCCTTCCTGTCGCCGTTGAAATCACCCAAGGCCAGGCCCAACCCGCCCTTCCAGCCCGGGCCAAAGGGCTGCCCGCTGGCTGTCTGCACATACTCGCCATTCGTGTCTTGCGAAAACACGCGCCACTCGGCGCGTCGTCCACGGCCCGAGGTGGCGATCACTTCATCGCGACCGTTGCCATCGAGATCGACCAACGCCGTCTGCACACCCCCCTGGAAACCCGGCTCAAAGGCGTCAAACTCGGAGATGAGGTTGCCTGTAGTGGCTTCAACAATCCTGACACGAGACGTGCTGCCCCAGCCCGCCTGATCGCTCA
>CAMCYH010000072.1 GCA_945883745.1 Candidatus Kuenenia stuttgartensis | reverse complement strand
CTCTTCTTCGCCGGTGACCAGTCGTATCGCCACGAGCAGCACACGTATGCCTGGATCGAGTTTGGCCTGCAGTTTCGCGACGTGATCCGCGACCGGCCGACCGTGACGATTCCCGACGATCACGACGTCGGCCAACCAAACCTGTGGGGCGCCGGCGGCAAGAGGGCGCTCCGCAAAGACGGCGCTGACGGCGGCTACTTCTTTCCGGCCAGCTATGTGAACATGGTCGAGCGGCAGCAGACCTGGCACCTCCCCGATCCGGTCGATCCCGCAACCATCGAACAGGGGATCGGCGTCTATTTCACGCGGCTGGTGGTCGGCGGTGTCGACTTTGCAATTCTCGAGGACCGCAAGTTCAAGGCCGGTCCGGCCGGCACGATTCCCCAAATGGGCCCGCGGCCCGACCACATTGTCGACCCGGCCTACGACCGCACGGCGATCGACCTGCCGGGGCTCGAACTGCTCGGAACACGGCAGCTCACCTGGCTACGGCGCTGGGCCGACGATTGGCAGGGCATCCGCGCCAAGTCCGCCCTGTCGCAGACCGCCTTCTGCGGGGCCGTCCATCTCCACGGCAAACTCGATAATCGCCTGCTCGCCGATCTTGACTGCAACGGCTGGCCACAGTCGGGCCGGAACGAGGCACTACGAATCCTCAGGCAGGCGCGGGCGACACACCTCTGCGGCGACCAGCACCTTGCCGTGGTCGTTCAGCATGGCATCGATGCGCACGGCGACGGGCCGTGGTCGTTCACCGGCCCCGCGATTGTCAACACGATCTATGGCCGTTGGTGGCATCCCCTCGCCGAGAAGCCCGGCGCGAACCCGGTGCCCGGCAGCCCGCTTCCATGGACCGGCGACTATGAAGATGGCCTCGGCAACAAGATTTCCATCGCGGCCTATGCGAATCCTGGCGACGTCACTGATGAAAAGCAGCGGGGCGACGGCTACGGCATCGCCCGGTTCGACTTCGCCGATCAGACCCGCGGCGCCGACGGCACGCTCACATTTGAATGCTGGCCGCGGTTTCCGCACATCGGAGCCGACGGCGCGGCGACGCAGTATCCCGGCTGGCCGGTGCGAGTGCCGGTCAAGTAGGGCAGGCCCGAGACGGCTGGTGCGTCATCCCGCGGGCTTGCGCCCTGCGGCTTCCTGTGAAGAACGGGTATCAGATACTTAAGCTAGTACCTGCCGGATCGGAGTGCCCCCGCCACCGATTTTGAATGGGCGGCCGTTGGGGGCAGAAAACTCCTTCTCACGCGGCAGGCCGGCCGCCACCGCGATCGTAGTGTTGAAGTCAGCCACCGTCACCGCATCGTCGTCGGGACGGAAGCCTCGCTCATCGCTCGATCCATGCACCACGCCCCCCTTGATGCCCGCCCCGGCCAAGGCACAGGAAAAGACCGCCGGGTGGTGGTCGCGGCCGGCATTCTGGTTGATCTCCGGCGTGCGGCCAAACTCTGTCGCCAAAACGACAAGCGTTTTCTTCAGCAGGCCACGTTCGGCGAGATCGTCGAGGAGCGCGGCCATGCCCATATCCAGCGTGCCGCAGCGATCCGGGAGGTTCTCGAAGATGTCCTGGTGCATGTCCCAGGGTCCGAGTTCGACCTCGACGCACCGCACGCCCGACTCCACCAGCCGCCGCGCGAGCAGGCATCCCTGGCCGAACGTCGTATCGCCATACCGCCCACGGACGGCCTCCGGCTCCTTGGAAATGTCAAACGCCTCGAGATCGACACTGCCGAGCAGCCGCGTCGCGTCCTTATACATCTGGTCGTAGGCGGCGATCTGCGGACCGGCGTACAGCTGACGAAAGTCGCGGTCGATGCGGTCGGCAAGTGACAGCCGCCGCTGGAACTGCTTCTCCGACAGATAGGCGGGGCGGGTGGTGTTTTCCAGACCGAGCTTCGGGTCGGCGATCGGCACGGGCGTGAGAGAGGCGTCGAGAAACCCGGCCCCCGGATGCTCGTTGCCATTGCCGACGAGAACATAGCCCGGCAGGTCGCGGCTCTGTTTGCCCTTCACATGCAGCGTCCACGACCCCATCGATGGATGGACGATGCTGTTGATCTGCGAATAGCTCGTCCGCATCAGGTAGGTGCCCTGCTCATGGGCGCCAGTCTCGGTCGTCATCGACCGGATCACCGCCAGCCGGTCGGACATGCCGGCGAGCTTCGGCAGGTGTTCGCCAAAGAGCACGCCCGGTGTCTTGGTCTGGATCGCCTTCGTCTCCCCCTGTTCCTCACGGCCAGGCTTGGGGTCGAACGTGTCGAGGTGGCTCATCGCCCCCCGCATCATGAGGAAGATCACGCTCACGTCGCCACCCGGGGAGGCCGTGGCCGCCCGGGCGACGGTAGGCTGGGCAGCGAGCGCGTTGAACACGGTCACGCCAAGCGCGGTGCGGGCCATGTGCCCGACGACCGCCCGGCGGGAAAGCCGGTCGTCGAATGGTGGCATTCTTTCCATCGGGTTTCCTCCGGCCCCTTGTGGAGCCTGTGCGTCACTGGATGAAGATGAACTCACGGGTATTCAGCAACGCCCAGATCAGGTTGCCAAACCCGGCCGCCGGCGTGTCGGCAGTCAAGACTTCCTCGCGGGCGAGCCGCCGATCCTCGGCCGACGGCGTGTGCGACAGCACCGACAAAAAGATCACGTCGACTGCCTCCTGCGGCGTGTGCTCGACAACATTGTCATAGATCACCGAGCCCTTCTCGAGCATGCTGTGGGTGATCTGCCCGTTGAACATGGTGAGGATCTGCGGCACCGTAGCCACCGTGCGGGATCCATCGATCGTCTCACGGTCGCTCTGGCCGAACTGCCGCAGAAAGTGCCCGAGCGGCAGGGGTGCCGGCATCTCGCTGGCCCGCACGAGCAGCTGGCCCCGATAGCCAACCGTCTGCTGCAGCTGCCGCATCCGCCGCGGCGGGGCATACTCTGCGAGGAAGGTCTCGAACGTGTCATAGGCCGCATCGAACGTCGTCTTCTCCACGTCGATGCCGGCGGCAGCAGCGACATCTTGAGCCGTCGGCCGCTGCACCGCCCACGTGTTGCGGGCCACGAGCGTGAGAATCGAATCCCACAGCTGCTCGGCCGTCATGCGACGCAGCGCCGGGCCGGTGAACCGGAAGGGCGTACCCGATGCCGGATCATGCACGACAGCCCGCCGCTGGTAGGCATCGGTAGAGACGAGAATCCGCACGAACTCCCGCAGATCGAACTCCAGCCTCACGATCTCGTCGGTGAGATGCTCGAGCAGTTCCGGGATGCTCGGCGGGTTGCCCGGCTGAAAGTCATCGACCGGCTCGACGAGCCCCACGCCCATCACCTTCTTCCACATCCGGTTGGCGATCGTGCGGGCAAACTGCCGGTTGTCGTGGCCGGTCATCCACACCGCGAACTGCTCGCGGCCGTCGGCAGCCTGGGCAGACGATGGCACCTCGCCCCACAGCACCTTCGGGCTCACCACGGAGAGCGGCTTGGCATCTTCATACTGATAGTCGTGCGGGAGTTTCAGCGGCTGGCTTCGAAAACTCACCGTCGTGGTGTTGGCCTTCACAAACTGCACGAACGCCGTCGGCTTGTCGAGCCGTTCCTTGGCCTCCTTGAGCAGGCTGCGGGCGCCGCTCCCGGCCATCGGCCGACTCCCCTTGTTCGCACGGCCCATGGGCCTGGACTGCGTCTGCGTCCCCGACAGGAATGCCGCCAGTTCATAAAACTGATGCTGCGTCCAGTCGTCGAACGGGTGGTCATGGCACTGGGCACAGCCGATCTGCGTGCCGAGGAAGACCCGCACCGTATTGTCGACGTAGGGCAGCGGCATCCCGGCGTCGCGGAGCTGGAAGCCGACAGCGGGGTTTTCCCAGAGCCGGCCATCGGCCGTGAGCATCTCATGGACCCAGCTGTCGTAGGGCTTATTGGTGCGGATCGAGTCCTTCACGTACCAGAGGTAGGGCTCGAAGACGAGCGACCGCTGCGGCCGCTCCAGCAGCCGCAGGATGTCGGCCCAGTAATTGTAGAAGTGGCTGACATAGTCGGGGCTTTCGAGGAAGTCATCGACAAGGTCGGCCCGCTTGGCCTTCACCTTTGAGGCGAGGAACCGCCGCGCCTCGTCGTAGCTCGGAATCCGGCCCCCGAGTTCTAGGGAGATTCGCCGCAGAAACTGGGCGTCGTCGAGCGGTGGGGAAGGTCTTACGCCGTGCTGCTGCCAATGAGCGGCCAACAGCCTGTCGATCTCCGCCGCAGCCTGCTGCACGGCGGGCCGTCGGTCGCGATCGATCGGCGCGACTTCCATGATCGTGCTTGGCGGATCGGCCGTGACCGACTCCGGCAGGCCGGGTCGCTGCCGTTGCTGTTGACGCTGCTGTTTTTTTGCCGTCTTGGTTTCGACCGCCAGACACGGCGCCAGCCAGGACGCGAAAGCGGCGGCCGCCACGCCAAGCGCGACGGCCACCTTGGCCCAAGCGAAACCGCGCTGAAAGAGCGTGTGCTTCACGGCAGACTCCCGGCGTCTCAGGCCTCTCACAATGCGGCTCCCACTACTTCTTCTTCGGCAACGCCATGCCCGTCTTGAACTCGTCGAGCGACAGCTTGCCATCGCCATTGGTGTCGATCTTGCCAAACCGCTTCTTCATCGCGTCCTTCTGCTTGTCCTCCTTGGCCGCGGCGAGAAACTCATCTTCGGAGATGGAGCCGTCGCCATCGGTATCCCGCCGCTTGAAGACCTTTTCGGGGTCCATCTTCGGCTTGGTCTCCTGCGCGATCACGGCCACGGGAGAGAGAACTGCAAACGCGAGTGCTGCCATGAGGCAGCGGGTCAGGAAATCGACACGCATCGGTTGAGACCCTCGTGAAGGAAAAACGGGCATGTAGGAAGCGGCTGCCCCCTACCGGGAAGCATGATCTTCTAACGCCCAGGTTTGGGAAAGGTTGCGACCGACCATGGGTAATCCTCGCTCCAGTGCGCGAACTGTCAGGAGTATGGCTGATTTCATGCAGTTTGGGCCCCCTGCGCCGCTTGGGCTCGCTGCGTAGCCGGGCTATTCTTTTACGTGTTTTCCGATTCCTTGCGAGGACTTCCCGATGATTTGCTTTCCTCTGGTGGTGCGGACCGCATGCTGCGGCGTCACCTGCACAGTCGCCTTGGCGGCAGCCGTCGCGCCTGCCGCCGACGCCCACCGCTGGCAGCAGGCTCCCGAGCGGATGCCGACCATCACGACGGGGGCACCGGTGGGCGAGATTCCGGCTGGGCAGCAGCCCTTTGCCGTGCCAGCGGGCTTTACCGTCGAGCGGCTCTTCGCCGTGCCTCGCGAGGAGCTGGGCTCATGGGTCTGCCTCACCACCGACCCCGAGGGCCGCATCCTCGCCAGTGATCAGGGAGACAAGGGACTCGTGCGGATCTCCCCTGCCCCGCTCGACGGCTCAGGCGAAACGATCGTGGAAAAAATTCCCGTGCCCCTCACCGGGGCGCAGGGCATGCTCTGGGCCTTCGACGCTCTGTATGTCGTCTGCAATGGCGGGCCCGGCAGCGGCCTCTATCGCGTCACCGATGCCAACGGCGACGACACGCTCGACACGGTCGAAAAACTCCGCGAGTTCAAGGGGGGCGGCGAGCATGGCCCACACAACATCCTCCTCTCACCCGACGGGAAGCGGCTGTTCATCGTCTGCGGCAACCATACGAAGGTGCCCTTCGACGCGACGGATGTCACGCCACCGCAGACGATGGGTGGCCCCCGCACCTCGCAGCGCCGCGTGAATCTCCCTGCCGACGGAGTGAGCCGGCTGCCGGCCAACTGGGACGAGGACCTCCTCATCATGCGGATGTGGGACGGCAACGGCCACGCCGCCGGCATCCTCGCGCCGGGTGGCTATGTGGTGAGCACCGACCCGGCCGGCAAGGAATGGGAGGTGTGGAGCGCCGGGTATCGCAACGCCTACGACTTCGCCTTCCACGCCGACGGCGAACTCTTCGTCTACGACGCCGACATGGAATGGGACTTCGGCACCCCGTGGTATCGACCGACGCGGGTGAACCATGCGACCAGCGGCAGCGAACTCGGCTGGCGAAGCGGCACCGGCAAGTGGCCGGCCTGCTATCCCGACAGCCTGCCGGCCCTCGTCGACATCGGGCCGGGCTCACCCGTCGGCGTTGCCTTCGGCTACGGCACGAAGTTTCCCGGGAAATACCAGCGGGCGCTCTACGTCTGCGACTGGACGTTTGGCACGATGTATGCCATCCACCTCGAGCCCGATGGCTCCACCTACAAGGGCACGAAGGAGGAGTTCGTCGCCCGTACGCCGCTCCCGCTCACCGACATGACGATCGGCAGGGACGGCGCCATGTACTTCGCCGTCGGCGGCCGCGGCGGCCAGAGCGAACTCTACCGCGTGACCTACGCCGGCCCCGAGTCGACCACCCGAGTCGATGCCAGCGATGCCCGCCACGCCGCCGCCCGCGCAGCCCGCCACGCCCTCGAGGCCTTCCATAGGAAAGCCGCCGATCCGGCGGCAGCCGTGGCGGCGGCGCTCTCTGAGCTGGCCAGCGGCGACCGATTCATTCGGTATGCGGCCCGCATCGCTCTCGAACACCAGCCGCTCGACCTCTGGCAAGACAAGGCACTTGCGGCACTGGCACCGTGGGGCGTGATCGAAGGGGCGATTGCCGTCGCCCGCCAGGCCGAACCCGCCGCGCAGCCCGCGGTGCTTGCAGCGCTCAATCGTGTCGACCCTGCGTCGCTCGATGAGGCCGGCAAGATCGCCCTCGTACGGGCGTACGAACTCGCGATGATCCGACTGGGTGACCCACTGGCCGATGCCAAGGCGCGGATCGCGGCCCACGTCGCCCCGCTGTTTCCTTCGGGCTCGTTCGACCTCGATCGTGAACTGTCGAGCCTGCTCGTCGGCGTGCGGGCTCCCGGGATCGTGACCAAACTCGTCGGACTGCTCGCCGCACCGACCGCGTCGGCCAACGTGACCAACCTCGCTCCCAATGAAGACGACCTGCGGCGGCTGACCGAGCGGAATGCCGGCTACGGCGGCGCCGTGCGGGCCTCGCTCGAAAAGCGGGGCGACCTGCTCCAGATCCACTACGCCTATGTCCTCCGCACCGTCAACGAAAAAGCGGCGTGGACCGACGCCGACCGTAAGGGCTACTACGAGTGGTTTGCCCGGGCCCGCGACTGGGCCGGCGGCAACAGTTACCGCAAGTTTCTCTTGAACATCGAAAATGAAAGCCTCGCAGGGCTCACCGACAACGAGAAACTGGCGCTCGAGACGCTCGGCATCCGCAAGGCCTATATGCCCCCGCCGCTGCCCAAGCCGAAGGGGCCAGGTCGGCCCTGGACGGTGGACGACGTGATGGCGATCGCCAAGGACGGCCTCCGCAAGGGCACCCGCGACTTCAAGCAAGGGCAACAGGCGTTTGCGGCAGCACGCTGCATCGTCTGCCACCGTTTCGGCGAAGACGGCGGTGCCACCGGCCCCGACCTCACGCAGGCGGGTGGCCGGTTCCAGGTGCAGGATCTCGTCGAGGCGATCGTCGAACCGAGCAAGGTGATCAGTGACCAATACAAGGGGAGCATCGTGCAGACGGCCGACGGCAAAGTGGTGAGCGGCCGGATCGTCACCGAAGACGAGAAGCGGATCGTGGTCGTCACCGATCCGGAAGACGCCACGAAGTTTGTGGAGCTCAAGCGGGAGGAGATCGACGAGATCTTCCCCGCCACCGAGTCACTCATGCCCAAGGGGCTGCTCGACCAACTCAACGCAGAGGAGGTGCTCGACCTCTTCGCCTACGCCCTCTCGAAGGGAAATCAACGTGATGCCCGGTTCAAGAAGTAGAGCCTGCGGTTGGCTCTTGTCAGCCCTTTGCGTCTGTGAGGATCATGACCGCGTGCTCGCGGTAGAGAGCGTGGTGATCTTCGGCGCCGATATGAAGCGGGTTGTTTGTGTACGGAAAGACGGCCGACGAGATCGAAAACCGGCTCCCTACGCCACCGACAACGGCAAGGGAAGATTGGTCGAAGCGATCTTCGCGTAACGATCGTGGCTCCCACGCTCCGCTGGTCCGAAAAAGAAAAACCCATTCCCTTGACATAGGGGTGTACGGATGTATTCTCAAAATTGCCGTCGGTAATCCCGTCGTATTGATAGGCCTTCTGAGAACCTTGTCATGGACACCCAGCAGATCTTCGACGAATTGAAAACGCCGCTCGGGGACGCCGCGGCGCGGACCCTGTCGCGGACGTTCGCCACGGTGTACGAAGAGCTTCGTGACGCTGTGACTCGCCAGGATTTTCGCGTCCTCCGCGAGTCGATCGATGACAATATCTCCAGGCTCGATCACGGCCTGGCCACGCTGGCCGAGGCTCAGGTGCGCACTGAAACCCGACTGGAGCAACTGGCCGAGGCTCAGACGCGAACGGAAACCCGGCTGGAACAACTGACCGAGGCCCAGGCGCGAACAGAAACCCGCCTGGAACAACTGACCGAGGCCCAGGCGCGGACGGAAACCCGCCTGGAAACACTGGCCGGAGATGTCTCGCAGCTGACAGCTGCCCAGCGGTTCACAGAGCAGGCGCTCTCGCGGCTCGTCGAGTCGGAGGGGCAAATGCAGCAGGCCCTCACGCGGCTTACGATCCGGACCGACAGCGTCGTGGGCCGCACCCTCGAACTGCAGTTTCGTGACCGCATCGCCTCGTATCTGGGCCTGTTCATGCGTCGCTGCCGTCTCGTCGATACGGCCGCACTGATCGAGACACTGGAGCCGCACCTTGATCGACGTGAGTTGGCCGATGTGATTCGGGCCGACGCGATCGCCTCCGGGCAGATCGATGGACAGCCCAGCCATGTGGTTGTGGAGGTGTCGGCGGCTGCCGACGTCGATGACATCGACAGGGCCCGCCGCCGAGCCGGCCTCCTGCGGCGGGCGGGGCTTGCCGCGGTGCCGATCGTGGCCTGCGAACTGATCTCGCCGGAAAGCCGCGCCTATGCGAAGCAGTTTGACGTGCTCATCTGGCTGGATGGCCGGATCATGGAGAGCGGCGAAGCGGCCTGACCGCGGTTCAATTGTCTGCTCGTCCGCCGCTCACGGGCACCGTTAACGCTGCGGCTGCGGGGCAGCGTGCGAGGCGGGCACCACGCCGGAGGGCGGCCCCGCGGCCTGTCGACTCCCGGCCCGCGGTCGGGCAAGATCGTCGAGCTCTGCCTTCGTGAGCGTTGAAGCAGGGAGCCCCGCCTCAGCCGGAGTCTCAGGGCCTTTGCGCTGCACCGGCGACTGGCTCGTCCCGGCCAGAAAATTATCGATTGCCGCCCCTCCTCGCAGGTGCGTGAAGTGGCGGGCCATCTCGATCCGCTGCTTCTTCTCGAGAATGTCGGCGTGCAGTTCTGCGCGGGCCTCTTCGAAGCTCACCTTCGCCGGCTCGGTGTAGCCCTCGCAGAAGAGCACCAGGAAACGGTCAGCCACCTGCACCACGCCCGAGAGCTCGCCCTGCTTGAGCGCAAAGGCCTCCCGCTCGAGCGCGGGCTGGCCGCCATACCGCTGGATTGGCGGCACCTCGCCCCGCAGCGTGCGGCTGGTGGGATCGACCGAATACCGCTCAGCCAGATCGCCGATCGTTTCCGCTGAGGGATTCTCCCGCGCCAGTCGCCATACCTCCTGTGCCCGTCGCTGACTGTCGAGCACGACCACGCGACACTTCGCCCGGGCGCCAAAAGTCGCCTGGTACGCCTTGTCGAGATCCTCACGCGTGACCGGCACTGGGCCGATCAGTTTCTTGAGGGCCACCGTCGGCCACACGACGTCATCGACATAGTGCCGCAACGAAATCTTCTCTTCACGGGTCACCCGAGCCAGCCAGGCATCGGTGTCGGCCGAGCCGTCAGCCTTGCGGAAGCCCATCGACTCAGCGGCCCGGACGATCTCCGCATCGACCTCGGCCCGGGAAACCTTCTGCCGCTGCCGCTCGAGGGACTGCTCGATGATCGCCCGCGTGATGAGAATCTCGAGCACCTCTTCGCCGTGTCGATCGAGGCACTCGTTCTGCACCCGCTCGAGCGTCACAGGAGCGCCGTTGACCAGCGCCGCCACACCAGGACGCGCCGCGGCCTTCGCCGGGTCATTCATCACATTCTCGATCGTCGCGGCATCCTGCTCCCGACGAAA
This sequence comes from Candidatus Kuenenia stuttgartensis, assembly GCA_945883745.1. Taxonomy (GTDB): domain Bacteria; phylum Planctomycetota; class Planctomycetia; order Pirellulales; family UBA1268; genus CACORA01. Next base: position 5,497 of record CAMCYH010000072.1, on the reverse strand, counting down.
GACCTCGTTGGACGCCCGCCGACTTTTCTCCTCCCGGAGTTCCTCGACCAACCGTGGACGCGCTTCCTCAGGCTTCACCTCTGCCGCCGGCAGGGTTCCTTCACACTTGAGAAAGATGAACTGATCGGCCACTTGGACGACCTCGGAGATCTCCCCGTCCCCGAGTCCGAATGCCACCGCCTCGAAGGCGGCATCGCCGGAGTGGCGGCGGATCGGCTGGACCCAACCGTTGGCGCTGGCACTGCCGACGTCGATCGAATGCTGGCGAGCCAGGCCACCGAAGTCGTCAGGGGCGGCGAGGGCCAGGGCCCGGATCTTCTCGGCACCCGCCCGCGTGGGTAGGACGATGATGCGAGCCTTGACCGCCGGACCGAAACGATTGTCGAAGGCCCGCGTGAACTCCTCGTCGGTCGGCTCGATCGAGGCGTGGGCCAGCCGCCGCAGCGCGAGCATTGGCCAGACGAGGTCATCGGCGTACTGCTCCGGCTTGATCCCCCTCTCCTTGCGGATCAGTTCGATCCACTGATCACGGGGCACGTTGAACCGCCGCGACATGGCGTCGATCTCGGCGTCGATGTCGGCCGCCGTCACCGTGATCTGGTGTCGCCCACAGGCCTGCTCGATGATCGTGCGGTTGACGAGCGCCTCGAGAACCGGTTCGCCGTGGCGGCTGACACACTCGGCGACGAGGTGTTCGCGGGTGATCTCGATGCCGTTGACCAGCGCCATCGCCGCGGGCTGTCCGGACGTCTTGTCGGCGGCAGTGGGCGGCGCAGGCGGACGGGCATCCGCCTGCTCGGTTCCGGAAAGCAGTCGCCAACTGACGGCAGCGACCACCACGATCACCAGACTGCCGAACTCCCGCAGTCCCGGGGAGCGAGCGGTATGCATCCATCCATGCCCGATCCCGCGACCAATCCATCGGCACGTGACCGCGGCCATGCCTGCGAGGCGACTCATCTACACACCCTCCTTTGGCTTGCGCTGGCGAACCGGCCGGGAGAGTAGGGAATTGGCAGAGGCTGGATCAAGGCGAAGAAAAAAAGCTTGCTTCACGGAAAAGCTCGCCAGCCTGGCCTCGCTTTCCTTGGCGAACGTCCGTTCGCTGACGCCTGCCCGCCCTCCCGGCAGGCAGCCCGAGGTTCCACCGGCAAGCCCGGGGGCTAGACCGCACCCAGATTAGCTGTAGCGACGATGTGGCAATCCAGGAAAGGTAGGCTCGGGGGTCGGCGAACGCTCGACGAGCATTGGGCGTATCCTCGCCCGCGAGGAGACTTTTGCCGCCCTCGAGCCGGCGATACACATAGGCTGGATGCCCTCTAAAACAGCGTCGGCTAGCCCGTCATCCCGCGGACTTGCGCCCTGCGGCTTGCTGGAAAAGGGTTTCGCCCCCTTGCGGCTTGCCGGGGAACCGCTGGCAGCGGGCTACTCCAGTTCCGGCAGCATCGATTCTTCGGCAGCAGCCTCGCGGAGCTTCTCGAGCGCCTTGGCCTCGATCTGCCGCACCCGCTCCTTGGTCACACCCAGAGCCGAGCCCACTTCCTTCAGCGTCTGCGGCTCTCGCTCGTGATCCAGTCCGTAGCGGCGGATGATGATCGTCTGTTCCCGCTGGTCGAGCCGGTCGAGGAACTTGCCCACCTGGGCCATCCGGTCACTGGCGGCCAGCCGCTGCTGGTATTCATCCTCGCGGCGATCGGCCGCCGCCTGCAGCAACTCCATGTCAGCCGCCCGGAACCGATCCCGCCGCTTGTGCTCGTCGGGAATCGTGCGGGCGTAGTTCTTCATGATCGCCCATGAGGCGTAGGTGCTGAACTTGTTGCCGCGGGCATAGTCGAACTTCTCAACTGCGCGGATCAGCGACATGTTGCCGTCGCTCACCAGGTCGAAGAAGCTGTCGCCGGGCGACACCCGCCGCTTGGCAATCGACACGACCAGCCGCAGGTTGGCCCGCACGATCCTGTTCTTGATCTCCACGATCTCGTCGTAGAGACGTTCGATCTGATCCATCAGCCGCGTGTTGGGCTGCTCGACATCGAGCTCCTCACGAAGCCGGCTGGCCTTGAACTTCAGGTAGTTGAACCTGCGAAACAGCCACACCTCCTGCTCGCGGGTGAGCAGCGGCACCTCGTAGAGGCTGGCCAGATACGCCGGCAGCCCACTAGGACGACGCACCTTCTTGCCGGCGTCAGGGCTGCCGGGAAACAGCTGGTTGACGACCTTTTCAGCGCTCTTCCGAGGAAACAGGGCGTTGGGCATGAAATCGAGCGGAAGCTCCATGACGTGGCTGGCCCGCTGGGCGAGGATCACGCGGTAGATGCTCGCCTTCGATCGGCGATACCGCGTGGCGATCGACTCAACCGACTCACCGCTGAGATAGTGCTGATAGATGCGGGTGCAGCTCTCCGGCCGAAGCCGGCCGTCACTCCCGGCGAAGACGGCTGCATCGGGATGCTCCTGGTCATGCCGCTTGATCGTGTAGCGGACCGTTTCCACACTGCGGCCGAGCCTGGCGGCGATCCGCCGATGCACGTCAGCCGGGCAGGCACCAGCTGCCGAAAGGCGACGGGCCCAGCCGATGATCTTCTCGTGTTCATCGTCGGAGAGCTGACTGAAGCGGCTCCCGCGCTCGATGCGGAGCGGGTTGCTATCGATGAATCGCTCCACTGCACTGGCCAGAAAGCCCACCCGGTGGCGGCCCGCAACGGTGTAACGCTGGGCGACCAGACCATGCTCCCGCCACCGCGAGATCGTTTTGGTCGAAACGTTGAATCGCTTCGCGAGTTCTTCGATGGAGAGCACCGGTTCGTTCACCGGGATGTCCACACCACCGGCCATGTGGTTGGCGGCCTGTCCATCCATGAACAGACGTACGAAGGAGTCATTCGAGTTGGAACGCATGGCAGCACCCTCAAAGTAGTCACGTTCACGTCACTCAGGAGCCATCCGTGGCCCCCACCACCTCACCCGCGAACGCCAGAGTTATACGCGGCGGGGTGCGGAGAGGTTCGCCTGAAGCAGGAAAACTTGAGTCTTTTTCCACTTGCCTGCCCAGGCGACACCTGAGACCGACCAGGCCGCGACCCATAAAGCCTTTGAGGGCAACGCGTTAGGCGAGTGCCATCACTCTTGACCGATCTCACGGGAGTCGGATGCATCGCAAAATGACCTTTCAAAATAGGCAATCTGCGCATGTGGACACCTGGTACGCGGACACCGCGGAAGGAATGGTCGATGCTGGAGAAGAGGGGGGCTGCTGGCGATGCGACATGGCGGAAACGAAGTGTGGAAGTCGGGCTTACGGATCACGGCCGCCGGATGCCTCGCCTGGATCGCAGCGGTCTGCTCGGGTGAACCCGCTCGGGTGAGGGTGCGGCTCGATGTCGAAGGCGAACTGGTTGCCTCCGCGAGCCGCGCGACCGAACCGGTGCGGCAGCCCATCACCGTGTCCGGTCGTTTCGACTTCGTCGAGACCCCCGCCGGCGACTCAACGGATGCAGCGGTCATCCGTGAGTATCGTGAAGCCACTGCGGACATCACGGTCGATGGCAAGCAGACCGAGGTCATTCTCGGAGAAGACGCCCAGCGACTCGAGATCGCACGCGTTGGGACGACGGCCGTGCCGTATCTCGCCAATGGCTTTCTGACCCGTGAAGAGCAGGACCTGCTCGATATCCCCTTCGACTCGCTCTTGCTCGATGCGCTGCGACCGGCGGGCGTGGTGACGATCGGTGACACGTGGAATGTGCCAGCCGACATCGCAGCGGGATTGCTGGCGGTCGACACGATTGAGACCGGGTCGCTCGAAGCCAAACTCGAAACTGTGAGCGACTGTGTGGCCAGGGTGCTGCTGAGCGGCATCATCGACGGCGCGGTCGATGGCATGCCCACCCATGTGGTCATCGATGGCATCGCTTCGATCGAGGCCGCCCCCGACATCTCGTCTGACTCCAGCCGCCTGCGGTACCGGCTCGACGGCCCTGTGTCGCGAGTCACGGCCACGCTGCGGGAGCGGCGGCAGGCCAGCCATGTGGCGCCCGGATTTGTAGTGGAGGCCCGCGTGGCCGTAAGTCGAGCCGATGCCACCTTGCCGGCCGAATCGGCGGTGGCAGTCCCAAGCTCGCCTTCGCCCCAGCCCACCGCGGTGGTCCAGCAACGCCGCCAAGGCGACGGCCGTCCCGATCGACTCTGGTATCACGATCCTGGTGGCCGTTTTGATCTTGTCCACGATTCCCGCTGGCGGGCCGTTGAAGAAGCGACAGGCACGCTGGTCCTGCGGATGGTGGATCGCGGAGCCCTCGTCGCCCAGTGCTCGATCACCGCACTCCCCCCGGCCGCCGCCACCGACCCACCCACGATCGAGGAGGTGAAGAAGGACATCAGCCGTTCGCTGGAAGGGCAGTTTGAGCGGTTTGCGGAGGCATCGGCCGACATCCGTGATGACGGGGCAGTCGTAGTGCGGGTCGTCTCCGCCGGCACGGCTTCAGCCCTGCCCTTCCGGTGGGTGCATACCGTCCTGTGCGACGAAACGGGCCAAAGGGCCAGCGTGGCCTTCGTGATGGAAGCCTCGATGACCGAACGGTTTGGCACGGCTGACGACGACCTTGTCGCCGGGCTGCGGCTCACGGCCGGGGGCGGCGGGAAGGGCATCCGGGAGGCGCGGCTGCCACGAAAAACAGCCACGCCTTGACGCCCCCCTCGCCGTGTTGGAATATTGTCGCGTTTCCCCGCAGGTTTCCGGTTTTCTCCGGAAGTCTGCGCGGGCCCGATTCACGCGGAGACGTTGGCCATCGAGAAGCAGCATCGCATCAACGAGCAAATCCGGATCTCGCCGGTCCGGGTGATCGGTGCGGACGGCGGGCAGCTCGGCGTCATCCCCACGGACGAGGCCCTCGGGATAGCCCGCGACGCAGGCCTCGACTTGGTCGAGGTGGCTCCCACGGAGAAGCCACCCGTCTGCCGGATCATGGACTTTGGCAAGTTCAAGTACCAGCAGAAGAAGAAGCAGCACAAAACCCACGTTCACCACACGAAGATCAAGGAGATTCGCGTGCGGCCGAAAACCGGTCAGCATGACATCGACTTCAAGGTCAATCAGGCGAAGGGCTTTCTGCTCCACAAGGACAAGGTGATCGTGTCACTCGTTTTTCGAGGCCGGGAGATGGCTCACATCGAGGAAGGCCAACGGGTGATGAAGGGTATCGTCGAACAACTCGATGAGGTGGCGAAGGTCGAGTCGCCCCCGCAACAGATGGGCCGGCGACTGGTGTGCACGCTGTCGCCGAGGTAGAACGGCCCAAACCGACTCAATCAGACACCGATCAATCAGACATAGTCAGGGAAACACGCAAGGAGAGTCATCGATGCCGAAGCAGAAAACCCACAAGGGCGTCAAGAAGCGGTTTCGTCTCACCGCCTCCGGGAAGGCAAAGCACCGGCGAGCCGGCACGAGCCACCTTCAGGTCCGGCTGACGAGCAAGCGGAAGCGCAACCTTCGCGG
>CAMCYH010000071.1 GCA_945883745.1 Candidatus Kuenenia stuttgartensis | reverse complement strand
GTGACCTGCCCCCCTTAAACGAGGCCACTCCGGGAGCGATAATCCTGGGTGGCCGTAACCGAGGGAGGGCAAGAAATGCCACGAGGAAAGGCGGAGCAAGCGGAGGTCATCATCCCCAAGCTCCGAGAGGTGGAAGTTGAGTTGGGCAGGGGCAAGACGGTCACCGAGGCTGTGAAGAAGATCGGTGTGACGGAGCAGACCTACTACCGCTGGAAGAAAAAGTACGGCGGCCTGCGGATGGACCAGGCGAAGCGGTTGAAGGAGCTCGAGAAAGAGAACTCTCGGCTCAAGCGGCTGCTGGCGGACGCAGAGTTGGACAAGGCGATCCTTCGGGAAGTTGCCGAGGGAAAATTCTGAGCCCGGCGAAGCGGCGGGAGGCGGTCAAGCACGTGCGTGACGTGTTCGGCCGTGATCGCGTCAGCGAACGTCGGGCATGCCGTGTGATCAGGCAGTCGCGGAGTACGCAGCGTAGGGTGCGTCGTATCCCGGATGATGAGCCGCGTCTTGTGACGCGAATCGTATGGCTGGCCTGCGAGTATGGCCGCTATGGATACCGCCGAATTACGGGTCTCTTGCACTGGGAGGGCTGGCGGGTGAACCACAAGCGGGTGGAACGGATCTGGCGGGAAGAGGGGCTGAAAGTGCCTAAAAAGCAGCCCAAGCGAAGGCGGCTCTGGCTGAATGACGGGTCGTGCATCCGCTTGCGGCCGACGCATTGCAATCATGTGTGGAGCTACGACTTCGTGGCCGACCGCACCTCGGACGGTCGGCCGATCCGGATGCTGACGATCGTGGACGAGTTCTCTCGGGAGTGCCTGGCGATCGACGTCGCCAAGAGGCTCACCAGCGAGGACGTACTTGAGCGGCTGAGCGACCTGTTTGTTCACAGGGGAGTGCCGGAACACATCCGCAGCGATAACGGGAGCGAGTTCACGGCCAAGTGTGTCCGCGAATGGCTTGGGCGAGTTGGCGTGAAGACGCTGTTCATCGAGCCAGGCTCACCATGGGAGAACGGGTACGTGGAGAGCTTCAACGGCAAACTCCGAGACGAACTGCTCGAGCGGGAAGCCTTCGACACGCTGCTCGAGGCCAAGGTGCTCGTTGAGCGGTGGCGGCAGCACTACAACACCATCCGACCACACAGTGCCCTGGGATACCGGCCCCCGGCCCCTGAGGCGCTGCAGCCCTGTGCGGGTGCTACGGCTACGCCTCCGCAACCGCACAGGGCTGGTCTGTTGGAGGGCAAAACCCTAACTTAAAAACTGGCGTCATTCATGGGGGCAGGTCAATTGGCTTTCGTTCGTTGGAGCAGTCGGATTGATAGTGGTCGGCTGTTGGCTCGTCGAGGCGAACGGAGGTGGCGGGTGGAAGATGTTGGCCTCAAGCGCGTGGTTTCTCGGAATGCTCGCAGCCGCGGCACTGCGGGCCCAGTGTCAGCGTAAAAATTATTGGCCATGCCGAACAACGCGTCCCAGGGACTCGCGATGAGTCCCAGCGGCACGAACAATCGTTTGGTCTCGAGCCATTGATTACTACCGTTATCGTTATGCCATCGTCAGTATTGAAGAAAGAATCACGATGAATGCGTTTGCTGTCATTGTCGGCATTGCGTTGGCTGGCATCGCATCGCAGGCCGCCGTCTCGCTTCACACGACCGGCCGCCTGGAGTTGTCGCGGTTCTGGTATCTGGCCCTGGGCCTCTCGTTGATGCTCCCGACGATGGGCTATCCTGCTGCCTTGCTTCACGAACTTCAGAATCCAAATCCCCGAATTCACACGTTCAATCTGCCGCTCACCGTGGCATGGAGCCTCGGCCTCTACCTGGTGGTCCGGTTCGCGATGAGCAGGCCGAATGAGCCGCGGGGCGTGAACGCGGCATACCTACGCGATGCAGCAGACTCGCGATGAAGCCAAGCGTGGTGGGTGATCGCGATCGTTCTCCCACCCTCCATGTCATCCACTCAACAAGTTATGTCATCCAATCAAAAAGTTGCTCGCCTCCTCGACCAATTGGCTCGTGGCCCCGGTCTGGTGATCGACCTTGTCAACGACGTACCAACCGAGAGGTTGAAGCGACGCCCGATTCCGTCAAAATGGTCGGCGCACGAACATGCTTGCCATCTTGCGGCGGTTCAGCCGTTATTCATGAGCCGACTCGATCTGATGCTGCGCGAGCCAACGCCGGTGATTCGGCCCTATAACCCAGCGGATGATGATGCAGAGGATTCGCTTCTCTCTGTGGACCTCACTGAAGCCCTGACTCGGTATCGCTCTGAGCGGGCCGCGATGGTGTCTCGACTCGGTGAGATGGCGCCTGCTCAGTGGGAGCGCTCGGCCTCGCATCCCGAATACAACCGCTATTCAATCTTCATCATGTTTCGCCATCTCGCCCTGCACGATCTGTATCACGCATATCGCATTGAGGAGCGGCTACTGGAGCGATAGGCCAGTGCGTACGCCACGCAGGGGAGAGCCAACCGATGCAGCGGACTCGTGATGAAGCAAAGCGTTGTGGGTGATCGCTTGGTCGCGAGGAGCTGATGGGAAACGTTAGGTGTCACCAGTGACTGTCGCCGTTCGTGCGGCAACTGAGTCTGGAGCTTTGGCTTTTGCCTTGGCCGCACTCGCACTTGCCACGCTCTACAGCACACTTGGAAGAATGAGTATTGATAGTGCTCTCGCGCCGTCGGTGGCACTCGGCTCTATAGCGTGCGTCACGGTGTTCCTTTCGGTCCTCGTTTCGGTGAGGAGTCGTTTCCCGGGCAAGACTCCGGTGTTGGGCGCGCGACGTGGAGCGGCCATCGGCATTTTTGCAGTCGTGGCCGTCGCTGTGGTGCATGCCTCATTCACTTTCGGATCGGGAGGTTTTCTGTACAGCCTCCGCTGGCAAGTGGTCTATGCGTGTCTGATTGGCGGTGGACCTGCTGCCGCCGTGGGGGCCGCTTTTGGGCGATCACTCGATAAAAGGTTCTTCGAGGGGCGTGCCGCCTAGCTGTTCACTCAAGCGGACCAATCAATCGCTGCGCATTTGATGCGGCCACTTCGTTCAGGCGGTTGGCGAATGTATCGCCCGACACGATGATGCCCGAGTCACGGCACTCATGGATCAAGCCGTGTGAAAAGCTGGACGAGAGCGCGACGGACGAGCGGGCGGGGATAGAGCCACGGGCTCGTCATGCCTCGAAGCTACCGTGCCGCCGCCGTCTCCGGAAACCGGTCCTGAATCGCCTGCACGGAGAGGATGTCGGTCCGCATCGCCTCCATCGCCCGCACGCAGGCCTCGGCGGCCGGCAGCGTCGTGATGCAGGGCACTCCATACTGCACGCTCGCCGCCCGAATCCGCCCCTCGTCGGTGCGGGCCCCCTTGCCCCGTGGCGTGTTGAAAATGAGATGCACGCGGCCGTCGATCAGATAATCGAGCACGTTGGGATGCCCTTCCTGAAGCTTCCGCATCGGCTCGACAGGGATGCCGGTAGCCGTGAGGGCGCGGGCCGTGCCTTCTGTCGCGATCAGTTCGAAGCCGAGCGCGACCAGCCGCCGCGCCAGGCCCACCATCGTTTCCTTGGCCTGTGGGCTGGCAACGCTCAAAAAGATCCGCCCCTCGCGGGGCAGGAGGATGCCGGCGGCGATCTGGCTCTTGGCGAAGGCGATGCTGAAGTGCTCGCTCACGCCCATTACCTCGCCCGTGCTCCGCATCTCCGGCCCCAAAGCAATGTCGACGCCGGCAAACTTCACGAAGGGAAACACGCTCTCCTTGACACTGCGATGGGCCGGCACCGGATCGGCATCGATGCCCTGCTCGGCTAGGCTGAGCCCCGCCATCACCTTCACCGCCACCTTGGCCACCGGCAGACCCGTCGCCTTGGCGACGAACGGCACGGTGCGACTCGCCCGCGGATTGACCTCGATGACGTAGAGCGTGGGCGTGCCGTCTTCTTTCTTGACGGCAAACTGGACGTTCATGAGGCCGACCACGCCGAGACTCCTCGCCATTCCGGTGGCGGCTGCCTTGATCTCGTCGACCACCTCGGCCGAGAGGCTATGCGGCGGAATGCAGCAGGCCGAGTCGCCGGAGTGCACACCCGCCTCTTCGATATGCTCCATCACTCCGGCCACGATCACATCGCGGCCATCACAGATGCAGTCGACGTCGACCTCAATCGCATCCTCGAGAAACCGGTCGATGAGCACCGGCTGTCCCTGGGCGACCACGAAGGCCTCCGCAACGTACCGCTCGAACTGCACCGTGTCGTAGCAGATCTCCATCGCCCTGCCGCCCAGCACGAAGCTGGGCCGCACGAGGCTCGGGAAGCCGATTCGGGCCACCTCACGACGGGCCTGCTCGAGCGTGCGGGCGATCCCGCTGGCCGGCTGCTTGAGGCCGAGGCGGTCGAGCAGTTCCCGAAACTTCTCACGGTCTTCGGCCATCTCGATCGTGTCGACGGTCGTGCCGATGATCGGCAAGCCGGCGGCGTAAAGCGCCCGGGCGAGGTTCAGCGGCGTCTGGCCGCCGAGCTGCACGATCACGCCGTCGGGCTGAATGCGGTCGGCGATGTTGAGCACGTCCTCGCAGGTGAGCGGCTCGAAGAAAAGCATGTCGCTCGTGTCGTAGTCGGTACTCACGGTCTCGGGATTCGAGTTGACCATCACGCTCTCAATCCCCATCTCACGAAGCGCGAAGCTGGCATGGCAGCAGCAGTAGTCAAACTCGATTCCCTGCCCGATCCGGTTGGGCCCGCCGCCGAGGATCATCACCCGCTTTCGGCCCGGCTCCTTGGGCCGCGTCTCGTCCTCGTCTTCCCAGGTCGAGTAGTAGTAGGGCGTCTGCGCCTCAAACTCGGCGGCGCAGGTGTCGACCGACTTGTACGTGGCGACGATGCCCCGTCGCTTCCGCTCCTCGCGGATATCCATCTCCGAACTGCCGAGCATCACCGCGAGCTGCCGGTCGGAGAAGCCGTATTGCTTGGCCTGCCGCAGGAGCCCCGTGTCGATCGCTGCCAGTGAGCCCACTTCACGAATGAGGCTCTCGAGCTCCACGATCTGCAGCAACTGGTCGAGAAACCATGGGTCGATCGCCGTGAGGGAATGCAACTCGGCGACCGTCATGCCAGCCTTGAGGGCGTAGCGGAGATACCAGACGCGGTCGGGGTCGGGGGTGGCGACCCGCGCGCGGATATCGTCCGAAGACGGCTCGGCGGCCGTGCCCCACAGATCCTTGCCATCAGATCCAAATCCGAACGAGCCCACCTCGAGACCGCGGAGCGCCTTCTGGAAGGCCTCCTTGAACGTCCGGCCGATGGCCATTGTTTCGCCCACGCTCTTCATCTGAGTGGTGAGCCGGCTGTCGGCCTCAGGAAACTTTTCAAACGCGAACCGTGGCACCTTCACGACGACATAGTCGATCGATGGCTCGAAGCAGGCCTTCGTCTTCCGCGTGATGTCGTTGGCCAGTTCGTGGAGCCGCCAGCCAACCGCAAGCTTGGCGGCGATCTTCGCGATCGGAAAGCCGGTCGCCTTGCTCGCCAGGGCCGAAGAGCGGCTCACGCGGGGGTTCATCTCGATCACGATCATCCGGCCGCTCTCCGAATCGACGGCGAACTGGATGTTGGAGCCGCCGGTCGCGACACCGATCGCGCGGATGACCGCGAAGCTGGCGTCTCGCATCCGCTGATACTGCTTGTCGGTGAGCGTCATCGCCGGGGCGACGGTGATTGAGTCGCCGGTGTGGACGCCGCAGGGATCGAAGTTTTCGATGGAACAGATGACGACGGCGTTGTCATCGGCATCCCGCATCACCTCCATCTCGTATTCCTTCCAGCCGAGGATCGATTCCTCGACGAGGACCTCGCCCACGGGGGAGAGATCGAGGCCCCGCTGCACCTTGTGGTCGAACTCCTCTCGGTTGTAGGCGACGCCCGACCCGGAGCCGCCGAGCGTAAAGCTCGGGCGGATGACGGCCGGCAGGCCGATCTCGGCGAGCACCTCGCGGGCCTCGGCCAGGCTCCTGACGATCCGGCCGCGGCAGGTGTCGAGGCCGATTTTCTGCATCGTCTCTTTGAAAATCTCGCGGTCCTCGCCCCGCTTGATGGCGTCGGCTTTCGCTCCGATCATCTCTACGCCGTGCTTCGCGAGGATGCCACGGCGGTCAAGCTCCATCGCGAGATTGAGCGCGGTCTGGCCGCCGAGCGTGGGCAGCACGGCATCGGGCTTCTCGACTTCGATCACCTTTTCGAGCATCTCCCAGGTGAGCGGCTCGATGTAGGTACGGTCGGCCGTACCCGGGTCGGTCATGATCGTGGCCGGGTTGGAATTGACGAGCACGACGCGGTAGCCGTCTTCCCGCAGGGCCTTGCAGGCCTGGGTGCCGGAGTAATCAAATTCACACGCCTGCCCGATGACGATGGGGCCGGAACCGATGAGCAGGATCGTATGCAGGTCGTCGCGGCGGGGCATGGTGTTCCGAAGATCAGCGGGCGGGAAAAACAAATTTCCCGAAGGTAGCACGATGCCCCTTCTCTCTTCAACGAGCCGCTAGAATCAGCGGGACTTTCGCCCCCTCACGTCACTTCCCTTTCGGAGCCTCCCCCGATGTCCATCGCCACACCCGCGCTCGACACCCTCCGCGACACGCTTGTCGACGAATTCAAGGACACCCGTCTCAATCTCGGGAGCGTGCTGGCCGGCGAGAACCTCGACCCGGCGAAGGCGTTTGGAGTGGCCCTCTCAGCGGCGCGGTTTCTCCGGGCAGAGAAACTGGCTGCGGCACTGGAATCCGACATCCGCGCCGGTCTCGGCGACACGGCCCCGGCCGTGATTTCCGACGCCGTGGCCGCTGCCGGGGTGATGGCGATGAACACGGTCTATTATCGGTTTCGGCACATGCTGGCAAAGGAGAGCTACGAAGCCCGGCCGCCGCGGTTACGGATGAGCCGGATGGCGCAGCCGGCGACCGACAAGCCGACCTTCGAGTTGATGAGCCTCGCCTGTGCGGCGTTGGCCGGCTGCGAACTCTGCATCCGCAACCACGAAGCTCATCTGATCGACGCAGGGACCAGCGAGGATGCCTGTCACGACGCTGTCCGCATTGCCGCCGTGATCAACGCGGCAGCGGTTGGCATCGCTTAGAAGCGGTTGCCGGCAGCAGTCATCCCAGCAAGACGGCGACTCGTGTAACGGAAAAGCGTTGTTGCACGACTGAGTGAAACGGTGGCATACTACCCCTCTCACGAAGGAGTATCGGCCGCCATGGTGTGCTCATTGAACCAACTCAGGACTGTGAGCTCTGCGCTTGTCAATTCCCCGCCATACCTGCGTGTCACCATATTGTCTGTTTTATTCCTGGCATCAGGTTGCAAAGATAACGCAGTCTCGAAGGCCATAGATGGCTCGGGAGTCGCGAAATTTCTCCGTCTCAAGAAAGACGAGCCACCGGTTCTTCGGGACGTGGTGGCTCTCGAACTCCAACCGGCTCAAGCCATCTCAATTCCCATCTCGCTTGATCGCAAGGGAAACGAAGGACCGATCGCCCTTTCACTGGAAGGGCTGCCGCAGGGTATCACGGGATCGGTGGGAGAGATGCCCGCCGGTAGTTCCTCCACCGAACTTACTCTCCAAACCGATGCATCTCTCGGGGATAATGATCTCACCGCGACGTGCACACTCACCGCCACAGCGAGTGATCATACCACCAACGTGCAGGTTCCGATTCGAGTGCGCCGCGTGCCACGGCCATCCATTTCGATCGACAAACCATTCACTCTTCAGCCCGGATCGGACGTTGAGCTGCCAATACCTGTTCAGTGGAACGGATGGGAGGGGGGGCTACCCCTCGCCGTCGAGCAGTGCCCCGATGGAATCACTGTCTCGTTGCATGACGTTTCCCCCGAAGCGAAGGCGGTTTCCGCAAGAATAATCGTCGCCGCGCATGCGAACGAGGGTATGGCGTCGTTCGTCATCACGTGGACTTCATATGGCCGAAAGATGACCGCTGCCGTGCCGCTGATGATTGCGCGTACTCCACTGACCGTGGACAGCCCCATTGCCATCACCCTGAAACCCTCAGCAGCGCAGGAGTCTCGGATTCGCTTGAGCCGCCCTGCCTACCAAGGCCCGGTTTCGCTCGCGATCGTAGGCCTTCCTGCGGACATTCGCGCATCTTCAGATGACGTTCCGGCTGAAGAAAACGAAGGAACGATCGTGGTAAGTGCTGCCCCTACTGCCCAGGCAGAATACACCATTGCAAATCTTCGCGCGACCGGCGGTCACCTTAAAGCTGAAGGGCTTTTTGTGATCCGTATCCAGGACGACCTCAAGGCCTCTTTGCTGCCACCTGAAGTCGTGACAGCTCTGGCAACTGTCGCACGTCCGAAAGCCGGTGGACTGGAGGCGCGTTTTTCTAAAGATGCCAAAGAAGCTCTTGATCGTTTCTACGGAACAACCAGCGACTCGAAGCCAGCTGTGATCAACGGCCTCCGTTGGCTGGCGTCCACACAGACCGCCGACGGCGGATGGGAACCGGACGCCATCGGCGAATCATTACCAGGCGGCTACCCACAGCCTCCATCCCAAGACAACGACGGCGATGACCCAGACGGACGTGTCGCGCTCGCCGTCCTGGCGTTTCTCGCAGATGGCATCGGTCACGAACCGCAGTTCGTTCGTTCACCGGAGTTCGCCCACTACGCGGATGTCGTAAAAAAGGCTCTCGTTTATTTGGCACACCGGCAGGTGGCTGCACCCAACCCAAACGTAGGTCGATTCGGGAAGAGCCTCTCATCTCACGTTCACTGCCTCACTGCGTTTTCAGAGGCACATGCACTTTCAGGCAACGAAAAACTGAAGCTGCATGCCAAGAAAGCAGCCGACTACTTGGTCGAGCAACAAGCAAAAAATGGTGGCTGGGGCGATGCGAACGGCTCCAATGCCCTCGATACCGCCCAGGCGTTGGTCGCCCTCAGATCGGCCAAGGCATGCAAGGTCGGCGTTTCGTCCTTATCGCTGAGAAAAGCTGAAAAATTCCTGGCTACATGTTTTGCGGGCCCCGCTTTGAGCCGTGGCTCCAAATACTCGCTGCGTCCTGATGATTCTCCACATTCTGAGGCGACAGCGGCCGGCCTCCTGGCAGCCCTCTATGCAGCTTCGAACCCCTCGCGAGACATCCTCGCCGGCTGCGACCTCCTTGCAGAACACGCTCCAGCCTTGCATGCATCTCAAACGGATCAGACGGCATTATTTCTCTTGCTCGTCACACAGGTGCTGAGAAACGTCGAAGGCGAGGGGTTCGATCGGTGGAACGCGGCGATCCGCACGTTCCTTACGGAAAACCAGCTCCAAGAAGGTGATTTTCCTGGCAGCTGGGATCCCAGTATCTTTAGCAACGAGTCCGACCGCGTTCGCACCTCTTCCTTGGCGATGCTCATCCTTCAGACAAACTACCGCTACCTTCCTCTTTTTCGAACTGGTAGCGGCGACAATGATGAGGCGGGTGAGAGCCTGGTCGACGAGCCTTCGCAGGGCTCGAATGAAGATTGATGCCCGCGGCTTGCCTGCATCCCTTGGCGTTGATCTCGGCCAACTCGGGCGCGATGTGCCAAGATCTTTTTACGCTCCGGCGGTGAGCTCCCGCAAATAGTCCAGCGTGTAGATGCCGCTGTCATGACCGTCGGAGAAGGCGATCTTGTAGGCGTACTGCCCCACCGGACTCATGCCGGTGATCGACAGCGGGACGATCTCCTCGGGCTTGAGCACCTGCAAAAGGCTGGCTCCCGCCGTGGCTGCCGGTTCCACCCGCTTCTCGCGGCAGGAGGCGCAGGGGCAGGCATCGCGGAGCGTGCGTGGTGTGGCCACTCCTTCAGCACCGTCGCTCCAGACGATCCCGATAGCTCCGTCGTCCCGACGACGCAGCGCGGTAGGAAACGGATGGCTCATGATATGAGACGCCTCGTCACATGTGGACGCTGGTCGCTGATCCGCCGGCCCTTGCTCTCGAACCGCGGGAGGCTGCCAAGCGGAGCGACCATCACCTCGACCCGCAGCCCCAGCCGCAACTGCAGTTCCATGGCCACGCGGCCAGGGTCGTCGAGGTGGTCCTCGATCTCCAGCAGCATCGTATCGAGGCTGTCGCGGTTGGCCACCGTGAGCCGGTATTCGACGATCTCGGGAAAGCTGCGGACGATGTCGTCAATCGCCCCGGGAAAAACGTTGACGCCGCGGATGATCAGCATGTCGTCGACCCGACCGAGCACGCCGCCGTCAAGCCGCACCCACGGGCATGAGCCGGCAGCCACCTCCGCGTCGGCCGGCCAGCGCGGCCGCACAAGGTCGCCAGTGCGATAGCGGATCACAGGGGCACCGGCACGACCGAGTGTTGTGAGCACGAGTTCGGCAAGCTGGCCTGCTGCCGCCGGCAGGCCCGTCTCCACTGCCAGAAACTCCGCATGAAACCACGGCTCGATCACATCGAGGCCATGGCCCTGAAGGTCGCCCACACCCCACGGCCCCACCTCGGTGGCACCGGCATGGTCGAGCACCGCTGCACCCCAGGCCTCCGCCAGTCGCGACCGTACGGACGGCGATGAGCCTCCCGGTTCACCCGCCACGATCACCAGCCGCACCGGCAGGGCTGCCGTGTCGATCTTCTGGTCGCGGGCCACCTCGGCCAGATGCAACGCATAGCTTGGCGTGGCCACAAGAACGGTCGCGCCGACGGTGCGGAGAAGATCCAGCCGTGCGACCGTCGAGAGGCCGCCGGAGGGAATCGCCATCGCCCCTATGTTCGGAGCGGCGTCGAAGGCACTCCAGAAGCCAACATATGGACCGAACGACGAGGCCACGAACACACGGTCGCCAGCCTGCACTCGACCACGTTCGAAGACGATCCGCCAGCAGTCCATCCACCACTGCCAATCCTCGGCGGTATCGAACACCGGCAGCGGTCGACCGTGGGTACCACTGGTCTGGTGGTATCGCACATACCGCTCGACAGGATACGTAAGGTTGCCAGGCCCGCCGGGCCGATCACCGGCGGCGGCCAGCGAAGACGCCTCCACCAGTTCGTCCTTGAACGTGAACGGCCACTCCGTCAACGCATCGAGGGATTCGATCGCCGTTGGCTTGGGTATTCGGGCGAACTTCGTGGCATAGAACGTGTTGCCCGGGAGAATCTCGTGCAACAGGCGGCGCAGCCGGGCGAGCTTCAAGGCATCGAGTGTCGCCCGCGAGTCGGCAGGGGAAGCATTTGATTCGGCCATCCGACGATTATGGCATGCCGAGACTCGGTATGCCCTGCTGCGGTGCGTTCTGCAGCGGCGGCTGCAATCCCTGCAGGGGCGAAGGAGGGGGCGGGAACGTCGGGCCGATTGCCGGCGGGGGCAGTGGCTGAGGCGGAAGAACGGGAACAGGCTGAGGAGTTTGCTGGAGAGGGAACTGCGGCTGCGGTTGCGGCTGCACGGGTGAAGGCTGCACGACAACCGGTGGAGCCGCGCCGCCTCCGGCGCTCAACCGCGCCACCTCGGCGCGCCCCACCACCTCTTCCGGCGGCGTCGTGGCCGCCGGCATCATGGCCAGATCGACCACCCGTTCATCCCGAATCTCCGCCGGCCAGAGGTTCTCCGTCACGAAGTCGAGCGGAAACACCTGGTACCACGGCAGCGGAAAGGGCTGCCGCACTGTGAGCGTCTCGTAGCCATCCTTCACAAGCCGAATCTTGCGGGTGCCGTAGTAGATAAAGTCTGTCGACACGGGCGTGGTGCCGATCTGGTAATCATCGACATAGACCAGCGCCCCCGGCGGATTGCTGCGAATCGTCATCCGCCGCTGCACACAGCCGGCAACTGTCAGCAGGGTGAGCAGGCCGAGGGCCGCTGCTGTGATGGCTCGAATCTCGCGACGCATGCCGCAAACCATAGAAATCCCCGTTTCTGGCCGCCAGACCAGCTCATCCATTCCAGCCTCGCCCGGCGGATGCATATCGCCCCGGCCTCGTCTTCTCGCTAGACTTCGTGCTTCCTGTCAATCGTAAAACTCTGCGGGGCTTCCACAGTTGGGAAACGGCACCACACTCGCTTCGAGCGGCCGCTCCGACGTCGGCTGCCGCCGGTCGATCAATCAGGACTCGTACGCCATACTCTCTCCCCCGGGCCCGCCAGCCTTCCGCACCCAAGGGTGGATGCTGATAGTGGCGGACGGCATGGGGGCCCACGCCGCTGGTGAGGAGGCCAGTCGAATGGCCGTGGAGCGGGTTCCCCGACTCTATCAGCAGCTCATCCAGCACACCCCTCCCGAGGCGCTGCAGCGCGCCATGCGGCAGACCAATGCTGAAATTTTCGACAAAGGGGAAAGACATACCGAATTCAAAGGAATGGGCACGACGTGCAGTGCCCTGGTGCTCGTGCCGCGCGGCATCTTGATTGGACATATCGGTGACAGTCGTGTGTACCGGGTTCGCGGTCATCGGATCGAGCAGCTCACTCGAGACCATTCCCTGGCGTGGGAATGCGGTTTGTCGGAAAAGGAGGCGGAGGGCATCCCCAAGAACATCATCACGAGGTCGATGGGTCCGCACGAGCAGGTCGAACCCGACCTCGAAGGTCCGCTCCCGGTGCAGAACCGCGATATTTTTGTTCTCTGCACTGACGGCCTCTCTGGTCCGGTCGAGAATGCGGAAATCGGTCTCCTCGCCTCGCACCTTCCCGATGCCGATCGGGCGACCAAGGCGCTGGTGGGCCTCACACTGGCCCGCGGCGCCCCTGATAATGTCACGGTGGTGATTGCCAAGGCAGGCCCCGAAGAGGTGACCTCCTCCTACACCAAACAAGAACCGTGGCCACTTACCGACACCGCAGCGAGTTCTAGGGGATCACAGACCATCCCCTGGAAGTCGCTGCTGGCAGCCGGTGTCTTTTTTTTCCTGACGATGGTCCTGTTTGGCGATCTCGTTCCCCGAACCGCGCCGATCGTTGACGCCGTGGCGTCGATCGCTGCCGCACTATCGGCACTGGCCACCATCGTGTTTCTGCTCATGGCTTTGTTGGGATCGCTCACTTTTCGAGAGCCGACAGCCGCCACCAAAGCCGGTTCCCGGGTTGGCAAGGGCTCTTACAAGGAAGCCGCGTGCGGTCCCAGCGAATCACTTCTCGAAGGCATCGCCGCCAGTATCGAATCTGCAGCGGACAGACTCGATGCCGCCGATCGTGAACAACTCCTCCCCCTCGTGGCCCAGACACGGGCCGGTGGTGTGGCCCACGGCTATGACGACGCCATCGCTGCCGCCGCCACCGCCCTCTGCCTGATTGCGGAGGCGCTGCCACGCCAGCGGACAGCCACCCTGCCTCACAAAGGTGAGGACGACGGGCCAGATCGGTCTGCCGAAAGCGACTGACGCGCGGGTACACTGCGGCGGCCATGAAGATCATCTCCCGCTATGTGCTGATCGAACTGCTGCAGGTTTTTCTAGTATCGCTCGCTGCGCTCACGCTGTTCATGCTCGTGGTCGGACTCGTGAAAGAAGCCCAGCAGCAGGGCCTGGGGCTCCTCCAGATTGCCAGGCTCGTGCCCTTCGTGCTGCCGGAGGCGATGCGGTTTGCCGTGCCAGGCACGATGCTTTTTGCGGTGGCCAGTGTGTTCGGCAGAATGTCAGCCTCCAACGAAATCACGGCCCTCAAGGCAGCCGGCATCACACCGCTGGCGGCGATCTGGCCGGCACTCGCGTTGGCCGTGGTCGTGAGTTTCATCTCGGTATGGCTCAACGACGTGGCCGTGTCGTGGGGACGTGATGGGGTGCGGCGGGTGATCGTGAACAGCGTCGAGGAAATCATTTATGGCCGACTGCGACAGCAGCGGTCCTACAGCACGCCGCAGGTTTCGATCAATGTGAAGGGCGTGGAGGGGCGACGGCTGATCCGCCCCACGCTGTCCTTTACCCAGGGTGGAGCCGGTGGCACACCAGCCACCGTTTCGGCCGCTGAGGCAGAGATCACGACAGCGGCCGATGCCAGCGAACTGGTCGTGACGTTCCACGATGGCACGCTCCACATGGGCGACGTCAAGGCGGTCTTCCCCGACACGATCGTTCGCAAAGTGCCGCTGGATGCGGTGAGCCGCAAGGGAATCGCCGCCACGAGTCCGTCTGAAATCGCCATGGCCGATTTTCCGGCGGCCCGGGCGGAAGAACTGAAGCGTCTCGAACAGCTCAAGCAGCTGGCTGCGGGGCAGCGGGCCCTGTCGATCCTTTCGGGCCACCTGGAGCAGACGACCCCTGCCGCCATCGCCGGATACGAGGCACAGGCGGTCCACCACAACAACCGTCTCCTGCGCATCGTCATGGAGCCATGGCGGAGGTGGGCCAACGGCTTCAGCTGCCTCTGCTTCGTCCTCGTCGGCGCGCCGATGGCGATCCGCATGCGAAACGCCGACTTCCTGACAAGCTTCTTTCTCTGTTTCCTGCCGATCCTCGTCGTCTATTACCCGATCTTCATGATGGGCGTGTCACGGGTGAAGGCCGGGGCCTTTCCGCCCCCGGCCGTGTGGGCCGGCAACGTGCTCATCACACTCTGGGGGCTATGGCTTTTGCGGAGCGTGATCCGTCGCTGACCCCCGTCTTTCGGCTTTTTCCGTTCGGCTTTACACTTCGAGAAAATTCGTCGTCGTCCTTCGCCCCCTTGAGGAGTACCACCATGCCTCGTCCCGTCACGCTCTTCACCGGCCAGTGGGCCGACATGCCACTGGAGGATCTCGCCCGCAAGGCCAGCGAGTTTGGCTATCAAGGCCTCGAATTGGCCTGCTGGGGTGATCATTTCGACGTCACTCGGGCCCTCGAAGAGAGCGGCTACTGTGCCGCCAAGCGGGACACCCTCGAGCGGAATGAACTGTCGGTCTATGCCATTTCCTGCCATCTCGTTGGTCAGGCTGTCTGTGATCGCATCGACGAGCGGCACAAGGCGATCCTGCCCCCGCACGTCTGGGGCGACGGCGATCCGGCCGGAGTCAACAAGCGGGCCGCCGAGGAGATCAAGAAAACGGCCCGGGCCGCCCAGCAGCTCGGCGTCTCCGTGGTCAACGGCTTCACCGGTTCATCGATCTGGCACCTGCTCTATTCCTTTCCGCCGGTGCCCGACTCGATGCTCGATGCCGGCTTTCGGGAGTTTGCTGACCGCTGGCATCCAATCCTCGACGTGTTTGCCGAATGCGGCGTGCGGTTCGCGTTGGAGGTGCATCCCACCGAAATCGCGTTCGACACCGTCACGGCCCAACGGGCTCTCGACGCCCTCGGCCGACGGGAGGAGTTTGGCTTCAACTTCGACCCGAGCCATCTTCACTGGCAGGGCGTCGACTCGGTTGAATTCATTCGCACGTTCCACGACCGGATCTACCATGTCCACATCAAGGACGCTGCGGTGACGCTCAACGGCCGCGGCGGGATCCTCGGCAGCCATCTCAACTTCGGCGATCCCCGCCGCGGCTGGGACTTCCGTTCGCCAGGTCGGGGAGGCGTCGACTTCGAGGAGATCATCCGGGCCCTGAACCAGATCGGATATGAGGGGCCATTGTCGGTGGAGTGGGAGGATTGCGGAATGGATCGGGAGCATGGTGCCGCTGAGGCGGCCGAGTTTGTGCACAACCTCGACTTCGCCCCGAGCCGCCAGCAGTTCGACTCTGCCTTCGCCAAGGAAACGTGATTGGCTGCCCGCCTCAGTTCGGCAGAGGGAGGCCGCCGGTGGAGCATCGCGCCAT
>CAMCYH010000070.1 GCA_945883745.1 Candidatus Kuenenia stuttgartensis | reverse complement strand
TCGGTGCCGAGAAGCACGCTGGCCGGCCCCTCCCGAAAGTCGGCCAGCATCTGCTGACGCGACAGTCCCTCGGCCTGGCTCACGAGCCGGTAGTTGTGGCGGGCACACCAGCCAACCAGATCGGCCGACGCCTTGGATAGTGATGCATGGCTGGTAAAGAGCACCATCGCCCGGCCGCCACTTCGCTCCACGTACCGGCGGATCATCGCCACGACGGCCCTGTCGTAAGCGTCGCGGTCAGTCGGGTCGGGCAGCCGATCGACGAGAATCAGTCGGGCCTGCTCCGCATACTCAAACGGGCTGCCCAGTTGCCGCGAAAGCGGATCGCGGAGGCCGAGCCGGGTCTGGAAGTAGGCGAATGGATCGACGAGACGCCCTTCTTCTTCATCCGGCTCCCCGTCTCCCGTCCCACCCACGGCGAGTGTTGCGCTCGTGAGGACCACCGTGCCGACCTTGTCGAAGAGTTCTCGCTTGAGCATTGCCCCCACGTCGACCGGTGCGCTCGCCAGCGTGATCCGCTCACGGCCCCGCCGGGAGCGGGCCGCCTCCACCCACCACACGCTCCCCGGTTCGTCCTGCTCAAGCCAGGTGTGCAAAGCGCCAGCCTGCGCCGTGAGCCGGTCGGCCAGCGACAGAAAGTCATGCCGCTCGGCCTGACTGGAGATCGCCTCCGCGGCGGTGCGGAGCGAGCGGGCCAGGCGGAGCAGCGGATCGCCCAGCGAGTCGAGCACGAGCCCACGGTTCGGCACCCGCCATGGTGGATCGCCGCGGCCGGCCACCTTCGCCTTCACGTCGCCAAAGAAATCCTCGGCAGCCCGCCGGACCCGCAGCACATCGGTTTCGAGATCCTGCATCCGGTAGTGAACAAGCAGGCCGCGATGGGTTCGTTCGTTGTACAGCTTCGAGAGCACCCGCTCGACGGCGGCATTGGAAATGCCGATGCCGAGATGATCGCTGGCCACACCCTCCACCATGTGGGCTTCGTCGAAGACCACGACATCGTAGGCGGGGAGCAGGCTCGCGCCGCCGCGCCGCAGCGCGAGGTCGGAAAAAAAGAGCGCGTGGTTGACCACGAGCACCTGGGCATGCTGGATCCGCCGGCGGGCGGCATAGTAGTGACACCGCTGATACGACGGGCAGGCCCGACCCATGCAGTTGCCGGCATCGCTTTGGATCTCGTCCCACACGGCCGGCGACGGCACGCTCGGCAGGTCGGCAAGCGACCCGTCTCCGCTGCTGCGGGCCCAGCTGGCGAGGTCGTGCAGCTCCTGCACCTCGGCATCCTGGGGAAACAGGCTCCCGGCCCGCTCCACCGCCAGGGCGAGCCGCCGCAGGCTCACGTAGTTGCCACGCCCCTTCACGAGCACCGCCGAAAACTCCCGCGGCATCACCGCTGCCACGAGTGGAATGTCCTTGTCGATCAGCTGCTCCTGCAACGCGATCGTGTGGGTGGAGATGACGACCCGCCGCGGTCGCCGCCGAGGCGATGCTTCATCGGCATCGGTTGCCGCCTCGGCATCCCAGTCAGGCTCGACGTCGGCCGATGCGACGACCTGGCCTTCAGCAACCTGATCTTCCGTGGCTGCCAACACGGCGGGGATCAGGTAGGCGAGACTCTTGCCGACGCCCGTACCCGCCTCGACGATCGCATGCCGCCGAGTCTCAATCGCTTCCGCGACGACCGCGGCCATCTCCAGTTGCTGCGGCCGTGACTCCCATCCCGCCACCCGCGCCGCCAACCGACCATCAGGGGCAAGAAAGTCTTCAGGGGAATGCATGCGACAAAGTCTACCGAGCAGGCATGGATTTTTTGCCTGCCCCAAGTACAAGTAGGGATTCACCCACGCGAGAAGGAAGGCCGCCGATGTCACATGCACCGAAGCAGGAGAAGGCCTGGGGGGGCGTCTTCAACGAGCCGACCGATAAGCGGGTGGAGGCCTTTTCGGAAAGCGTGTCGTTCGACCGTCGGCTAGCCGATGACGACATCGACGGGTCGACCGCCCATGCCCGGATGCTCGCGGCCTGTGGACTGATGACGGCGGCCGAGGCCGAGGCGGTGGCCGCGGCGCTCGCCGAGATCCGCAGCGACATCGCCGCCGACCGGTTCGAATTTTCGGCCACCAAGGAAGACATTCATCTCCACATCGAGTCGGCCCTTACGGCCAAGCTCGGCGACACCGGCCGCAAGCTGCACACGGCCCGCAGCCGCAATGATCAGGTGGCCACCGACCTGCGGCTCTTCTGCCGACGGGCCATCGACCGGATCGACACCGGGCTCGCCGAACTCCAGCGGGCTTTCGTCGGCCTGGCCGACCGTGAGCGCGACCTCGTCATCCCGGCCTACACGCACCTGCGGCGGGCGCAGCCAGTGCTCGCCGCCCACCAACTCCTGTCGTGGTGTGAAAAGTTTCAGCGGGATCGCGACCGGCTGGCCGACTGCCGGAAACGAACGAACATTCTCCCCCTCGGCTCCGGTGCTCTGGCCGGCACAAGTCTGCCGATCGACCGCGAGCATGTGCGGCAGGCACTCGGCTTCGACGGACTTGCTGCCAACAGTCTCGACGGTGCGAGCGACCGTGACTTTGTCTGCGAATTGGCGTTTGTGATCTCGCTGTCTGCCGTCCACCTGTCGCAGTGGGCCGAAGAGTGGATCATCTGGAGCACCCACGAGTTTGGCTTCCTCAAACTGCCGGAGGGCTTCTGCACGGGCAGTTCGATTATGCCGCAGAAGATCAATCCCGACGTCTTGGAGCTCGTCCGAGGAAAGTCGGCCCGCACGATCGGCAACGTGCAGGCGCTGCTGGTGCTTATGAAAGGCCTGCCGACCGCCTACAACCGCGACCTGCAGGAAGACAAGGAGCAGATCTTCGACTCGATTGACACGCTCGAGGCGATGCTTGGCGTGGCGGCGCCGCTGGTGGCCGGCACGTCTTTCGATCGTGAACGGATCGCTGCATCGATCGACCGTGGCCACCTCGATGCCACGAGTCTCATGGAGGCGATGATCGCCGATGGCGTACCCCAGCGGACGGCCCACGAGACGGTCGGCCGGCTTGTGCGGCTGGCGATGACGAGAGGAATGCAGCTGGCCGAACTGGCCGAAGACGAGTGCCGACGCGAGTTTGCCGGCTGGAAGCCGGCCTTCCGCAACGCCCTCGGCGCCCGCCACGCGGTCGACCGCATGCAGAGCGAGGGGTCTACCGCCCCTGCGCGCGTCGCGAGCCAGCTCACCGCCTGGAAGGCGAGACTCGGCTAGCCTCGCCCCACCATGCGGCCCAGAACGGCGACGATGTCGACGAGCGACGCCGCCTGAGCATTGAGCTCCTCGGCAGCGGCTGAGCCCTGTTCGGCGCCGGCGGCGGCCTGCTGACTCACCTGCTCGATCTGCCGCAGCGCCTCACCCATCCGAGAGATGGCTGAGTGCTGATCGCGGCTGCCATCGCCCACTTCCGCCACGAGTGTTCGCACGGCCGCCGACTGCTCGGCCACGGCAGCGAGCGCGGCCGCCACCTCTTCCACCTTCTCGCTGCCGGCAGCAGAGCGGGCAAGTGACTCGTCAATGAGCGCGGCAGTCTCCCGCGCCGCGATGGCCGACCGCTGGGCCAGCAGCCGCACCTCGTCGGCGACGACGGCAAAGCCCTGGCCCGCCTCACCGGCCCGGGCCGCCTCCACGGCAGCATTGAGGGCGAGGATATTGGTCTGAAAGGCGATCTCGTCGATGACCTTGTTGATCTTCGAGATCCGGCCACCCGCCAGCTTGATCGCGTCCATGGCGGCAACCATTTCCTGAAGCCGCGCGGATGCGACGGCAAACTGCTCGTCTTCCTTGGCCACGAGCGCCGCCGTCGACTTTGTCCGCCGAGTGTTCTCGGTCGCCATCCCGGCGGTCTGCTGCGCCGCCTGTGAAATGTCTTCGACAGCCGCCACCTGTTCCGTCGCGCCCTGGGCCAGCGACTGGCTGGCCGCAGCAATCTCGCTCGCGCCACTGCCGAGGTTGTCGGCCGTCATCGCCA
Source organism: Candidatus Kuenenia stuttgartensis (assembly GCA_945883745.1). Taxonomy (GTDB): domain Bacteria; phylum Planctomycetota; class Planctomycetia; order Pirellulales; family UBA1268; genus CACORA01. The sequence continues at coordinate 11,866 of CAMCYH010000070.1, read as the reverse complement.
GATTCCCGACGGCATCACCCAGAGTACGGGCATGACGACCGATGCTCAGCCACGTGGCTACCGCCGCCACTCCGGCGAGGCACACGATCAGGATGGCGAGGGCGTCGCTGCGACCATGGGCGACCTGCACGGCCTCCGCCGTACGGCGATCAATCAATTTTTCAAACGTGGTGATCGGCTCCATGATCAACGCCTTGTCGGCGTGATACTGCGGATCGTGCATGAGCCGCTTGGCCAGTTCCGGGTCAGGCTCTCCCCGCTTCGTATAACCCGCCTGACCATCGGCAAAGAGGCCCTTCACCGCGTTCATGGCGATCGTCTCGGTCGTCACCAAGGCATTGGAGTTGTCTTCCGATTCCTTGAGCTTGGCGAACTCGGCGGCACTCAATCCCTGCTGCTGCATGAGCGTCCGCAGCGCCACCGTGCGGCCATCGGGCCGCGGCCGCTTGCCGTTGCGAACGTCGAGTACGTGCCAATACTGCCGCTCGTATTCGGCGTCGCCTGTCACGCAGTAGGTGCGGGCCAGACGGGTCAGTTCGTCGGAACTCTCCCGCAGCTCATTGGCGAGGGCGTACGATTCAAAGCGGTTTTCCTGGGCACGCTGCAGCAGCCGTTGGCTCCACAGAGCCGCCAGCGAGAGTACCAGGAGCCCGACGACCGGACCGATCGTCGTCAGTTTCAGTCTCTGCATCGTGTTCATGGCATGCGTTCCTCGCGCAAGTCTAGTTCGCACCGGGAGGGCATGACGTGCCATGGTAAAAATGATGCTCTGGCGCGATTGTGCCTGTTTTTCCAGGTCTTCCGCCGAGCGGTCGAATTGCGAGCTAGGATTGCCAAGAGCGTTTTCCCTCATGCTTTGCAATGCCGACCGATCCCACCATCTCCGCCGCCCGTGGCCTGCTTCAGAAGATCGGGCTCGAGCTCGCCTTCGCCCCGTCCTCTGGCACAGCGGGAGCAGCCACACTACGCCAACTGCTCAACAGCCTCGCTGAGTCGCTTCCGCCAACCGCACCGCCAGATCTTCGTGGCATGACCATGGCCGCCGCCGGCTGGCTCACGGAGCAGGCAACCCTGAGCCCCGGGATCGCCGCCCGCTTCAATCTCTGGCATCCGTGGATGGAAGAGGCTGTCTCGGCGTGGAGTCATGGCCTGCCGCTCCCGCCTGCTCCCGCCGGGCTCCCGACGGCCGCTGCCGCGTCGCAGCCGGCAGGTGACGACGCCGAATCCCAGGCCGTGACGGTGCTGCCGCAGGGGGCCGATGAGGAACTGATGCGGCTGTTCTGTACCGAGGCGGAAGATCTGCTGCGGGACATCGAGCAGGGCGTGCTCACACTTGAAGACGCTCCCGGCGATGCCGACACGCTCGCCACCGTGTTTCGCGCGTTCCACACCTTCAAGGGCAACGCCGCGGTGATGAAGCTCGTGGTGTTGCAGCGACTGGCGCACGAACTGGAGTCGTTGCTCGACGCTGCCCGCCGCGGCACGCGACCACTCACCCGCGCCGCCATCGACGTCATTCTGGCCGGTGCCGACATCTTCTCGAAGTATGTCGCCGAAGCGGCCCGCCAGCTCGACGGCCACGACGCCGGCCGGTCGATCCCGCTGCCGATCCCCGCAGTGGTCGCCCGAGTGCGGGGCGTGCTCTCAGGGGAGGCCGCCGCCCCATCTCCTGCCCCATCGGCGGCTCCGCTGCCCGCGGCCCCGGTGGTCACTGCGGCCGTTGACGAGCCCTCTGCTGGTGTTCCCACGGCACCGGCGGCTGCGCCCGCGGTGCCCGCTGCCGCTGATCACCCGGCGGCGGCTCGCGTGACCGCCCCCCACGGGGGCTCGATTCGCGTCGACACGCAGAAGCTCGACGGTCTGGTCGACCTTGTCGGTGAACTGGTAATCGCGCAGTCGATGGTCGCCCGGGGAGCCGAGGCCCGTGGCGTCGATGAGCATCTGGCCCGATCGCTGGGCCAGCTCCGCGGCATCACTGCCGACCTCCAGCGGACGGCGCTGGCTCTGCGGATGATTCCCATCCGTGGAACGTTTCAGAAGATGACCCGCCTCGTCCGTGACCTTGCCGGCCAACTCGGCAAAGAGATTCGACTCGTTGTCGAGGGTGATGAAACCGAGGTCGACCGTACCGTCATCGAGGAGATCAGCGACCCGCTCATGCACATGGTTCGCAACGCCGCGGATCATGGCATCGAAACCGCGGCATCCCGCGCTGCAAGCGGCAAGCCGGCGGTGGGCACGATCACCCTGCGGGCCCGCCATCAAGGCGGGTTTGTTGTCATCGAGATTGCCGACGACGGTGCCGGCCTCGACCCGGCCCGGCTGCGTGCCAAGGCAATCGAGCGCGGTCTCATCGCGGCCGACGCCCTCATCGATGATCACGATGCCCTCGAACTCATCTTCGCAGCGGGATTTTCCACGGCGGAAAGTGTTTCCGATCTTTCGGGCCGCGGCGTAGGAATGGATGTCGTGCGGCGCAACATCGAGCGGCTGCGAGGAACGGTGGAGATCGACTCACGTCCCGGAGTGGGCACGACGTTCACGATCTTCCTGCCGCTCACACTGGCGATCATCGAGGGGCTCCTGGTGGCAGTGGGAGAGCAGCAGTTCATTCTGCCCGCCGTTAACGTCCGCGAATCGTTTCGCCCACGACTCGGCGACGTGACGACCGTGCAGGGACGGGGCGAACTGGTCGATGTCCGTGGCCAGTTGCTGCCTCTCTTGCGGCTGGGCCGCCATCTTGGCATCGAGACAGCGGCTCCCGATCCCCTGCAGGCCATCGTCGTGGTGGTCGAGGCGGGGCACGACCGCCGCGGCCTGCTCGTCGACGCCCTGATCGGCCGGCAGGAGGTGGTGATCAAGGGACTCGGTGAAACATTCATCGGCCATGATAGCTTTGCCGGCGCGGCAATCCTCGGTGACGGCCGCGTGGGGCTCATCCTCGACACGACGGCGCTGGTGCGACTCACAACCAACCGTGCGGAGACGGCGGCCTGACCCGCCGGGATACCATGACTTCTTCCGAGACGTTGCCCGCGGATGCGACCGCCGCCCGGCCCGGCAAGTATCTCACGTTCGATATCGGTGGCGAGATCTACGGCATGAGCGTGCTACGAGTGCGGGAGATCATCCGCCTCTGCCCGGTCACGCCGGTGGCCAACATGCCACGGCACATCCGTGGCGTGATCAATCTCCGTGGCCGGGTCATCCCGTTGGTCGATCTGCGGGCCCGGTTCGGCCTGCCGGCCGCGGCCGACCACGACCGCACCTGCTTCATCGTCACAGAGGTTGCCGCCACGGCTGGTGGCCTGCGTCCCTACGCCGTCGTCATCGACAGTGTCCGGGAAGTCGCCTGCTTCACGGCGGCCGATCTGGTGCCGACGCCCGACTTCGGTGGCGCGATCGACGACCGCTTCATCACCGGCATGGCGCGTACGGCGACGGGCGTGATCACCCTCATCGACATCGACTCCATCGCGGCGGCCGATGCCGCTCCCTCCACCGACCCCGGCGACTCCCTTGCCGACCTCCTGAAAGGCTCCTCATGAATACCTGGACGATCCCGCGCCGTGTGGGCTTCGGATTCACACTCCTCGTGCTGGCCGCGCTCGTGGTCGGGCTGACCTCCCTCTGGCGGCTGAATTCGCTCACGCGTCATGTCGAGTCGCTCTCTCGCGTCACCGTGCCATCGGTCGTGGTACTCAGCCGTATCATCAAGACCAACCTGCTCACCCTCGTGGCCGCTCGTACAGCCGTGTTCGATACCGATGATCCTGCCCGCATCGCGGCAGCCCAGGTGGAGCTGCGGGCGATGATCGATCAGGGCGACGCATTGTGTGATGAATATCAGGGTCTCCTGAGTGATGACGAGGACACCCGCCTCTTCACTGCAGCCCGCGACTCACGACAGGCCTTCCTCGCGAAGGTGCAGGAGTCTCTCGCCCTCGCCGCCAAGGGTTCATCAGCACTCGCGGGCAACACCATCCGGGCCGACGTCGATCTCCTCGCCCGCACCTGCCTCGACCGCTTCAATGACGTGATCGACTACAATATCGATCTTTCAAATCTGGAACTGGCAGATGCCGACGCGAAACTCGGCACAGGCTTTCGCATCATCGTGATCGCCCTGGCGGCCACAGTGCTCATGGGCCTCCTTCTTGCCTCAGGAATCATGCGGTCGCTGTCACGAGCCTTGATGGGCATTTCCAGTTCGCTGGAGACGGGTGCTGCCCGCACGGCGGCCGCGTCAACGCAGTTGGAGAGCGTAAGCCAGACCGTCGCCGCGGGCTGTGCGGAGCAGGGCGCCTCGGTCGCGGAGACCGGGGCGGCCCTCGAGGAAATGTCGGCAATGACACGGACTACCGCGGAGAATGCCTTGCGGGCGAAGGAGTTTGCGGCCCAAGCCCGTGTGGCTGCCGAGGCCGGTGCCCGCACGATGACGGAAATGGACGTTGCGATGGAGGCGATCGCGACCTCAAGCGGCGAGGTGGCGAAGATCGTCAAACAGATTGACGAAATCGCGTTCCAGACCAATATCCTCGCGCTCAACGCCGCCGTCGAGGCGGCCCGCGCTGGTGAGGCGGGGGCGGGATTCGCCGTCGTCGCCGACGAGGTACGACTCCTCGCCCAACGGAGCGCCGCCGCCGCCAAGGAAACAGCCGACCGCATCGAAGCGGCCATCGAGAGCAGCCGGCAGGGGGCAGCCAGCTGCACCCGTGTGGGCACGTCGCTCGACGAGATCGCCGACCGCATCAAGGCTGCCGATCAACTCGTTGCCGAGATCGCCACGGCCGCCCGCGAGCAGTCGCAGGGAATCCGTCAGATCAGCACGGCCATGACCCAGCTCGATCAGATCACTCAGGAAAATGCCACCCGCGCCGACGAGGGCGCCCGCGCTGCGGCCGACCTGTCTCATCAGGCCGAGGCAGTGGAGGGTGTCGTTGAAACCCTGCGGTCGCTCATCACGCAGGCCAGCCGCCACACGAGCACGCCGGCCGCGGCTCCGCGGATCACGCCCCCCCGCCCCACGGCACCGCAGCCGCGTCGCCTGTCACAGGCGCCACGGATTCCGATGCCCGGCGACGGCCGGCCCGCCGCGGTCGCTCCCGACGCCGAAGACAAGCATTTCACACACTTTGATTCATGACCGAACTTTCGCCGCAGGCCTATGCGTTCCTCGCCGACGTGGTCTACCGCCGGAGCCACATCCGGCTGGGTCCGGATCGGCAGGCGTTCGTCGCCGGTCGGCTCGCCAATCGGCTGCGGCAGCTGGGCTGCACAAGCTTCGACGACTACTGCCGACTGCTCGATACTCCCCACGATGACGAAGCCGAGCAGCTGATCGACCTCATCTCCACCAATCACACCCAGTTCTTCCGCGAGCTAGCCCATTTCGAGATTCTGGCCCGCGACGTGCTGCCACAGGTGGCTCCCCGGGCCGCTACGAGTGGCCGCGGCTTGCGGGTCTGGTCCGCAGCGGCTGCCTCCGGCGAGGAGGCTTATTCGATCGCGATCGTACTGGCTGAGCAGCCGATCAAGCTCCTGCCGCATGGCTGGACTGTCCAAGCCTCCGACATCTCACGACGGATGCTCGACCGCTGCCGGATGGGCATCTACGAGGCTGCCAAGGTTCATCTGCCCGACCCGCAGCTCCTCGGTCGCCACTTCCTGCGAGGCTTCGGTGAGCGGGAAGGCATGTATCGCATCAAGCCGGAACTGCGGCGGCATGTCGGTGTCTTGCCGATCAATCTGTTTCAGCCGCGGTATCCTCTTCCGAGGGGACAGGACGTGATCTTTTGCCGGAACGTCATGATCTACTTCGACACCGAATCGCGACAGGCTCTGGTGGACCGACTGTTCGACCAGCTCGCCCCAGGGGGCTTTCTCTTCGTGGGCCACTCGGAGAGTCTGCTTGACCTGCGACACGGCTTCCGGCAGGTGGGCCCCTCCGTCTACGAGCGTCCACTCGAGAGTGCATCCCGCGAGCCAGCACCATGAGCGGCACACCTACCACCAGAATCCGAGTACTTGTCGTCGACGACTCGGCACTCGTCCGCCAGGCGATCAGCGAGGCGCTTGCTCGTGACCCGGCCTTGGAGGTGGTGGGTACGGCCTGCGATCCGTATGTCGCCCGGGAGAAGATCGCCCAGTTCGACCCCGACGTGCTCACGCTCGACCTCGAGATGCCGCGGATGGATGGGCTCACGTTCCTCCGCATTCTGATGGAGCACCACCCGCTGCCGGTCGTCGTCGTGAGTTCGCTGACGCAGCAGGGCTCGCAGGCCGCCGTTGACGCCATCGAAGCCGGGGCGGTCGACGTGCTTGCGAAGCCCGACGGCACCATGTCGATCGGTACGCTGGCCGACAAGCTCGCCTTTCACGTCAAGGCGGCCGCCGCTGCCGCCCCCCGGCTTCGTAAGCCCGCGGCGTTGCAGGCCGCGCCGCCCCTGATCCTCGGGCAGGCGGGCGGCACCGACCCGCGGCAGATCATCGTGATCGGTGCCTCGACGGGGGGCGTCGAGGCGCTGCGGCAGATCGTGCCCCGGTTTCCCACCGGGTTTCCCCCGGTTGCGATTGTCCAGCACATCTCGGCCTTCTTCTCCAGAGCAGTGGCCGAACGGCTCGCGGCGATGAGCGGGATCCGCGTCCGCGAGGCCCGTGACAACGAGCCCTTGCGGCCGGGCGAATGCGTCATCGCCCCGGGAGACTTCCACCTCGCGGTCGACTTCCGGTCCGGCGGCTACCACACGCGGCTGCTCCAGACGCCCCCCATCCACCATTGCCGCCCGGCGGTCGACGTGCTGTTTCGCTCGGCGGCGGAGGCTGCGGGCCGCCATGCTGTGGCCGTGCTCTTGACCGGCATGGGGAGTGACGGGGCGGTCGGCATGCAGGCGATCCGCGCCGCGGGGGGCACCACGATCGCGCAGGACGAGGCGACGAGCGTTGTGTACGGGATGCCGCGGGCGGCCGTCGAACTCGGCGTGGTCGATCAGGTTGCGGCGCTCGACGCGATTCCCGGGGCAATTGCCTCGGCACTCACATCGCACGCTCCCGGCGGCCGAGCAGGAAATAGGTCTCCATGACGCCCTTCCCCTTGATCGTGATCCCGCCGCGACTTTCACACTGAAACCTATCGCCGAGCAGATCGCGGGTGGTTGCGGAGATATGGATGCGGCCCCCCTCACCGTGCGACTCCATGCGGCTGGCGATATTCACCGTGTCGCCCCAGAGGTCGTAGATGAACTTGTGCCGGCCGATGACACCGGCCACGACCGGCCCCGAATGGATGCCGATGCGGAGTTCCAGCGGCACACCCCGGCCCCGAATCGCCTCCGTGAAGGCCGCCTGCATGCCGATCGCCGCGTCGGCCATCGCGTCGGCGTGGTCGGCCCGCGGCACCGGCAACCCGGCGACCGCCATGTAGGCATCGCCGATCGTCTTGATCTTTTCGATTCCTGCCGCACGCGCCACGTCGTCGAATGCCGAAAAGATCACATCGAGGAGTTCGACGAGCTGCTGGGCATCGACATGCTGGGAGTATGACGTGAAGCCGCTCAGGTCGGCGAAGAGCACGCTCGCCTCGGCAAAACTCTCGGCGATCGTCTGCTCCCTTTCCTTGAGCCGGGCGGCAATTTTCGCCGGCAGGATGTTGAGCAACAGCCGCTCCGACTTCTCCCGCTCCTCCCGGAGTTCGGCGAGGCTTTTTTCGAGGGCCGTGAAAGCGGCATTGCGTTCGACCAGCCGGTGGTAGCCCTCGGAGTGAACGCGGATTCGGGCCACGAGCTCCACCTCGTCGGGAAGTTTCACGAGATAGTCGCTTGCGCCAGCGCCGAGCAGCTGCGCCTTGATGATCGGTTCTTCCTGCGCGGAGAGCACGATCACTGGCACGTGCGCCGTGGCGGGCAGGTCACGAAACTTGCCCACCATGGCGAGGCCCTCGACATCCGGCATGACAAGGTCTTGGAGAATGACCGTGGGCCGAAATGTCTCGGCAGCAGCCAAGGCGGCGGCGGCCGTGCGCTGGAACTCGAAGTCGATGTCGTCGGCCCCGGCCACGAGCCGCTTCACGGCAGCGCCGATCATGGCCTGATCATCGACAAGGAGGACGCGGTGGCGATGGGGAATGGGACCGGAGGGGACAGTCATACTGTGGTCACTAGATGCATCCAGAAAGCCCGAATCGCAGGCGACGGGGCCTGGTTGGATGGGGTGTCGAAGTTCGATAAGGATACCGCAGCCACGACAAACCCGGTTAGGCAAACCCTGCGGGTGACAGGGAACCAGGCCGGTGGTGAGCCATCCAGCGGGAAGGCTGCTGGGAAGTCCGTGCCACGGAGTCCCGGGGGTTCACGGAAAGGGGGACGACGAACTGATTTCGGCTCGACCGCGATGGTGGCGGCTGCCGACTCCCCGTCTTATGAATGCGTTCGATACTCTGCGGAACACGGCAATCGTTGCTTTGCTTGGTTGCCTGCTGCCAGGTCATGCCACCACGACCGGGTGGGCTGCCGAACCTGCCACAGCCGACACGGCGCCACGGCGGAGCGACCCTCCGCGGGTGTCACTCGACCCGCTTGCGGCGGCGGTCGTCGAATCGATCCGCCATCCCACCCCCACCTCCCCCCGCGGCTGGCTGGAGGGGGCGATCCGCGCGGTCGACGTCGATGCGATCGCCGATGCCGTCGAACTCTACCGTGGGTTTGTCGATGCCGTGGCGGCGATCGAAGAAGGCCGTGGTGACCTGCTCGCCGATCTCGGAGACACGATCGACCCGGCCGGTCTTCGCAGACTCGAGCGGGCCATCGCACCCTACGAGCCCGACGCGCCGAAGCTCCTCGGCTCTCTGACCGCTGCCGCGGGCCAGCGCCGCCGTGATCCGCAGCGGCTTGCCGCAGCCGTCGCTGCACTCCGTAGCCCGTTGCGGTCCGATCGACTCGCCGCCGCCAACGACATCACCCGAGCCGGGGTGGATGCCCTGCCCGCCCTCGTCGAGTTGCTGCAGACCACCGATGAGGAAGGCCTCCGTGCCCGAGGGCTCGCTCAAGGGATGATACGGGCCCTCGGAGCCGACGGACGGGATGCGCTCCGCGCATGGCTCGGCTCGGACGACATCGACCACTGGCCCGGCGTAATCAAGGCGGTGTCTGCAGCGAGCGATGAAGACACCGACTTGCTGCTGGCCCCCGCGCTAGCGGCCGATGCCCCGCCGGCGGCTCGTGCAGCAGCCGCTGAGGCCTTGGCTGCTCTGGGGGTGGCCCCGACGGCCGACGAGGCCCGCACGCTGCTCGCCCGTCGACTCGATCATGCTCTGTCGCCAGCCGGCCTCCCGATGGCCGACAGCCTCGACCCGAAGACGATCACCACGTTCACGTGGAATCCTGAGGCCGGCCTTCCCCGCCAGGCGATCCTGACGACCCGCCAGGTCCGTGCGGAACGAGCCGGCCACCTGGCCCGCGATCTGGCCGCTCTCGCCCCCACCGACCCAGCACAGATCCGGCTCGTGCTGCTTGCACGGCTCGAACTGACCTCCGTCGGCGCAGGCGATGCCATGAATGCCCTCGACGCGATCCCGGCGGATGCACTCATGGAGACGCTCTCTGGTCCTGTCGGCTTCGATCCTGTTCTGGCGGCAGAGGTGCTCGACGAGGCAGGCTTCCGCGGCATGACGGCCGCCGCCACGGCCGCCGCGCGGGCAATCCGCATGGCTGCCTCTCTCAAGAAGCCTGATGACGATGCGGCGCTGACTCCGCTTCCTCCCGCCGCGCGGGCAGCGCTCCTGCGCGGCCTTGCCGTACCGTCGCCTGAGCTCTCATTCGAAGCGGCCCGTACGCTCGCCACCTGCGGCGGTGATCCGCCTTACCGCGGAGCCAGCAAGGTCGTGGAGGCCCTGCTGCATGCAGCCACAGCCACTGGTGTCGATCGGGCGATCGTGGCCCACCCCGACCCTGCGATCGTCGAAGAACTCGCCGCTGGATTGTCACGGCATGGCTATGAAACGATTCGCGTCCGCTCCGGCCGCGACGCCATCCTCGCCGCCCGCGACTCGGCCGACACGGTGCTCGTGCTCCTGGCTGCACGGCTCGGCAGCCCATCAGCCCTGGAAACCGTCGAACTCTTGCAGCGGGGCAGTCAACGCGCGGCGCCGCCAGTGCTGATCATCGTCGATCCGCTCGATGACGACCCGCGAGGCAGGTTTCTGACACGGCTGCTGATGACATTTGCCGACGTGGAGTGCGTGGCGATTGTCGACCGCATGGAAAGTTTCTTTCAGCCTGAGTTCGATGCTGAGACGAGGGCGATCATTCGTCCGCCACGGTTCCCCGACGCCTTGGCGATCGCGGCCGGTCCGCAGGCAATCGACGCAGGGCGGCGGGCCGCCCAGGCTCAGGCCCGCGTGGACCGAGCTCGGAGTGCCCTCGAAACACTGGCCATGCTCGGGCAACGGGGCTGGGACATCTCGGCGGCCCTGCCGACCGCCCGCGAGGCCCTGCTCCGCGACGACTTTCACGCTCCCGCGGTGGCGGTTCTGTCGACGATTGGCGCCCCCGCCGCCCAACAATCGCTCTTCCGCGAGGCTCGCCAGCAGGATCTCCCCGAACCGTTGCGGGCCCGGGCCCGCGCTGGATTTGCCGCGAGCGTGCGGCGGCATGGCATCCTCCTTGAGAGCGGGCATATCGGGAGCCTCGCCGGGATGTACAATTCGGCGTCGGATGCGGAGAGCCGACGACTGGCCGGCGCTCTTCTCGAAATCCTCGAGGGCCCCCGCATGCGCTCCGAAACTGCCCGCGTCGATGCTCCGTAAGCCCTCCCAACCCGGCGACGATCCCTCCGCTCCGCCGATCGCCGGCCTCATCGGCTCAGGCACTGCGATGCAGGCTGTGTATGCGATGACCCGCCGGGTGGCGGCCTCGAATGCCTCCGTGCTCCTGGTGGGCGAGACCGGCACCGGCAAGGAACTGATCGCGAAGGCGATCCACGAGCTCTCGCCGCGGAGCACGGGTCCGTTTGTCCGTGTCAACTGCGGTGCCTTGTCGGAGAGCCTGCTGGAGAGCGAACTGTTCGGCCATGTCCGCGGCTCGTTCACTGGCGCCGTTGCCAATCGCGCCGGACGGTTCGAGGCGGCCCACACCGGCACGATCTTCCTCGACGAGATCAACTCCACGACCCCCAAGCTCCAGGTGAAACTGCTGCGGGTGCTCCAGGAGCGGGAGTTTGAGCGGGTGGGCGACACCGAGACGATCAGCGTCGACACCCGCGTGATCGCCGCCAGCAACCGCGAACTGCTCGACGAGGTGGCGAAGGAGACGTTTCGTGAGGATCTCTACTACCGGCTCAACGTAGTGCCGATCTATCTGCCACCGCTCCGATCGCGACGAGAAGACATCCCGCTGCTCGTGACGCATTTCCTGGAGCACTACAACGAGCAGTCGGATCGCTTCGTCACGCACATCGGCAAGGATGCGATGGAGGCACTCTGTGCCTACCACTGGCCGGGCAACGTCCGCGAATTGCAAAACGTCGTGGAACGGTGCGTTGTGCTCGCCGAGGGGGACGAGATCACGCTCGACCTCCTGCCGCCGACGATGCGGGGGGGACGGCCACCGGTCTCACTGCCCGGCCGCGGCGGTGATCTCGACAGCCTGGCCCGGGATCTGGTCGAGCAGGGCATGGCGACATCCGGCCCCGACGATGACAACCTCTTCGACCGGATCGTGAACCGCGTGGAGCGGGAGTTGATCGCCCAAATGCTTGCCGCCTGCAACGGCGTGCAACTGAAGGCGGCCGCCCGGCTCGGCATCAACCGCAACACACTCCGCAAGAAGCTCCTCGACCACGGTCTCGAAGACGCCGGCGAACTATAACTGCC
>CAMCYH010000069.1 GCA_945883745.1 Candidatus Kuenenia stuttgartensis | reverse complement strand
GCCCCGCAACGCGCCCCCCAGCCACAGCAGCGCGGCCCTTCAGGGATGCCCTCGCCCGACGACCTCTCCGAGATCTTCAAGCAGATCTTCGGTGGCGGTGATGCCGCCAAACTCCCCGACGTCGTGCGGCAGTTCGAGGAGAAGGGCCTGCGCGAAGAGGTCGACTCCTGGGTCCGTACCGGCCCCAACAAGCCGGTGGAGCGGCGGCAGATCGAGGACGTGTTTGGCCAGCGGGAACTCGAGGAGATTGCCCGCCAGCGAAACATCGATCGTGATCGGCTCGCCGAAGTGCTCAGCCGTTACATCCCGAAGATCATCGACGAGCTGACGCCGTCAGGCCAGATGCCAGGCCGCCGGTAAGAACAGCCAACGGAGCACGATGCCACGCATCGACGCGGCCCTGACCCGGTGGATCTTCGTCGGAGTTGTCATCGGAATGGTGACACTTCTTGAGCCGTGCTGCGCAAACGATCCGCGGCCGCCGGCCGACGCGCCGTATGGCGTGGAGGCCCAGCCGCGGACGTCGCGGCGGGCGCAGCGGCGGGCGCGGCGGCGAGGAAGCCTGCCTGAATCGCTCGAGTCGGAATCGGAGCCGACGATCACAAAGCCGCCGCTCCTCGCGATGCCGGGTGCGGCAGTTGAGACATCGCTGCGGCCAGATCATGATGGAGCCTCCGAACAGCCGCTGGTGCATCGTGATCAGCCGTCGCTGGAGGGCGCCCTGCCGAGTCAGCGGTTCGATATCTACCTGCCCGTTGACTGCGGCGGCAATCTGCCGCTCGTGGTCTGGATTCATGGCACAACATGGCGCGCCGGCAGCAAGAACGATTGCCCCGTGACATGGCTTGTCGACGAGGGGTATGCCGTGGCCAGCGTCGGCTACCGGCTTTCGTCGGAGGCGACGTTTCCGGCGCAGGTCGACGACTGTCTGGCCGCTGTCACGGCCATCGAACGCAACGCCGCGATCTGGGGCATCGATCCGGAGCGGGTCTGTGTGGCCGGGGCCGCCGCCGGAGGTCATCTCGCAGCGCTGACCGGCCTGTGGGACGAACCGCCGGCCGCCGAGTCGCTGCCGCGGGTCGCCGCAATCGGGCTGTTCGCCGCACCGACCCACCTCACAACGCTCGGGCCGGAACATGACCGGGCAGCCTCACCAGCGAGCCTGCTCGTGGGCGGCCCGCTACCGGAGTTTCGCGAGGCGGCCCAGCGGGCCAGTCCTCTCGCGCACGTCGCTCCCGGCGGCCCGCCGGTGCTCGTCGTGCATGGACTTCGTGACACGACCGTGCCCCCGCAGCAGAGTGTTCAATTCGATGCGGCGCTCAAGGCTGCGGGCATCGATAGCCGGCTCGTGATGCTCGACGCCTCACACGACCTGCCGCTGGGCCGCACCAGTGCCGCCGGCATGGCGCTGCTCGAGTTTCTCGATCGCACGCTCGGGCCGGGCAACCACGACGATTGAAAAACTGGTGCCGCCGCACCAGGTGATACAACCCGCCTTTTTTCCCGTGCTTGTGCAGCCTCCGGGCAGGGTGGCCGATATCTCTCTGCGTGCCACCGATGACCCCGCGATCGTCGCATCGCGATCCTTCCGCATTCTTTCGCCAGGGAGCCCTTCGACACACCATGCCGAGCAGCCGCCGCAAGCCACCATCGTCCGCCGTTCAAAACCCGCTCGAGACGTATCTCCGGGACATCAACGAGGTCTCCCTGCTGTCGGCCGACGATGAGAAACGGCTCGCGGAGGCGATCGCCCGCGGCGATGCCGCCGCTCGTGACCACATGGTGCGGGCCAACCTGCGGCTGGTCGTGAGCATCGCCCGTGGCTATGCCAACCGTGGCCTGCCCCTGCCCGACCTCATCGAGGAAGGCAACCTTGGGCTCCTGCGGGCGGTCGAGGGCTTCGACCCGAAGGTCGGCACGCGGTTCAGCACCTATGCCAGCTACTGGATCAAGCAGTCGATCAAGCGGGCGCTGATCAACAACGGCAAGACGATCCGCATCCCCGCCTACATGGTCGAACTCCTCTCGAAGTGGCGACGGGCCACGGCTCGGCTCTCCGACATCCTCGGACGCACGCCCACTCCGGAGGAGATCGCGCGGATGCTCGGCCTGGCGAGGAAAAAGCTGCCGATCATCAAGAAGGCGATTACGGTCCACACTGCCACGCCGCAGACCGACCAGTCGGAGGGCTGGTCGCTCGGTGACATCGTCCGTGACGAAAATGCCAAGTGCCCCGCCGAGGTGCTGCTCGATCATGACACGCTCAAGCATGTGCTCAAGCGAATCGACCAGCTCGACACGCGGGCCTCGACGATCATCAAACTGCGGTTTGGCCTCGAAGGAGGCGAACCGATGACACTCAAAGAGATCGGCGCGGTGCTCGGCCTCACTCGGGAGCGGGTACGACAAATCGAGTCGGAGACACTCGCCAACCTCGCGATGGAGATTGACGGTGTGCCGCGGGCGACGATCCAGTTGCGGCGGGGGGCCTGACGCCGTACGCTCCCGGCATGAACCTCGCCGACCACATTCGTCCGATTCCCGACTTCCCCAAGCCGGGCATCCTGTTTCGTGACATCACGCCGCTGTTGGCCCATCCGGAGGCGTTGGCCACGGCACTCCGCCGGCTTGCTGCTCCGTGGCACAACGCGGGCATCACGGCGGTGGCGGCGGTCGAGGCTCGCGGCTTCCTCTTCGCCACGCCACTGGCGATGGCATTGGGCGTGGGCGTGATTCCGGTCCGCAAGCCGGGCAAACTGCCGGCCGACACGATTGCCCACGAATACGATCTCGAATACGGCCGCGACAGGCTCGAGATGCACCGCGGCATCCTGACAGACGGGGCGCGGGTGCTCGTGGTCGACGACGTGCTTGCGACCGGCGGCACGGCCGACGCCTGCACGAAGCTGATCGAGGCCGCCGGCGCGGTGGTGGCCGGTGCCGCGTTTCTGGTGGAACTCGAGGCCCTCGGCGGCCGCAACCGCCTTAAGCCTCACCGCGTGGAATCAGTGATCACGTACTAGCTTTACGAAACCCTCGCCATCCTGGCCTCGGGTTTCTTACCGACCTCCGGTCGGAAGGGGGCGTCACCTCCAGCGACGCAGTACACGACGGGGCAACGGAGGCTCACCTCCAGTGAGCCATGCTGAACTCCCCAGAAAGCACCGGGCGCAAGCCCGGTGGACTGCAGCTGCGTTGGCTGGTGCATCAGCCCGCCGGCTTGCGCCTGGCGGCTGAGTGGGGAATGATCTGGTCCGCGGGCCACCCCCAATGAAGGACAGGATGCCCGGAGTGAGCGTCCGGCGATGTGGCACGGGCAACTCCGCGCCGCATAATACGTCTATGAACTCAACGCGGATCGTCGTGGCAATGTCGGGCGGTGTCGATTCGAGTGTGGCGGCGGCTCTGCTCGTCGAGGCCGGCCATGACTGTGTGGGCGTGTTTATGCGACACGGTCAGCCTGCGTTACCGCCGCCGACCAATGCCACCGGCCTGCCGATCCTCGCCACGGCCAAGCCCGGCCACCAGGGCTGCTGCTCCGCCGCCGATGCGCTCGACGCCCGCAGGGTTGCCGATCGACTCGGCATTCCCCTCTACGCGCTCGACCTCACCGATGATTTCGAGCGGATCATCGATCACTTCGCCAGCGAGTACGGCCGCGGCCGCACGCCCAATCCCTGCGTGCGATGCAACTCGTGGCTGAAGTTTGGCAGGCTCTTCGACTATGCCGATGCTGTCGGCGCCAGCCATGTGGCCACCGGCCACTACGCACGGCTCACTCACGGGCCCGATGGATCACCCAATCTCCGCCGCGGCATCGATGCCGACCGTGACCAATCATATGTGCTCTTCGACATCCGTCGCGACCGCCTCTCGCGCATGCTGCTGCCGGTGGGCGACCTCACGAAGCAGGAGGTCCGCGACCGCGCCGCTGCGCTCGGCCTGGTCACCGCCGACAAGCCCGACAGCCAGGAAATCTGCTTCGTGGCACCGGGTGAGCATGCCCGGCTCGTGGCCGCCCGGCTGGGGGGCTCGCGGGCCGGTGCGATCGTCACGCTCGACGGCCGGGTGCTGGGGCAGCATCAGGGCATCGAGCAGTTCACGGTCGGTCAGCGTCAGGGTCTGGGGATCGCAGTGGGTACGCCGCTCTACGTGGTGCGAATCGAACCCGACACCTGCCGCGTGGTTGTCGGCGACCGCGACGCGGTGCCGCAGCACCGTCTCGAGGCGGCCGAGGCGACCTGGATCGGCGAACCGCCGCGCGGGCCCTTTTCCTGCGAAGTGCAATGTCGGGCCCAGCGGGATCCGGCGCCAGCCCTCGTCACGCTCGAGGATGGTGGCCGGTTTACTGCCGCGTTTACCGGTGGACCGGACCATTCTCCGGGGCCGATTTCCCCCGGCCAGCCGGCCGTCTGCTACGACGGCGACAGGCTCCTCGGCGGCGGGTGGATCGTGGCCTGATCGCGAACTAGTCTTTGGTGAGTCGCTTTCGCCCGCCTCGCACCCGTGGAGCCTGCATGGACATCCCCGCCCCCCTGCTCGTCGTAGCCGCCATCGTCCTGGGCCTCGCCGCCCTCACGATGCTGTTGCTGATCTTCAGTTACGGCCAGCTGTGGTTTCAGGCGTATTGGTCAAAGGCAGCGGTCACCTTCATGGAACTGGTCGGCATGACGCTGCGGAAAGTGAATGCCCGCACGATCGTACAGGCCAAGATCATGGCCACCCAGGCTGGCCTCGGCCGTGACATCAGCTGCCGGCGGCTGGAGGCTCACTATCTGGCTGGTGGTGACGTGCCCCGTGTGATCCGTGCGTTGATCGCCGCCCACCGTGCCGACCTCGACCTCGACTTCGATCGGGCGTGTGCCATCGATCTGGCAGGCCGCGACGTGCTCGATGCGGTGCAAACGAGTGTAAACCCCAAGGTGATCGACTGCCCCGACGCCGCCAGTGGCAAGTCGACCCTCTCCGCCGTCGCCAAGAACGGAGTGGAGCTACGGATTCGGGCCCGCGTGACCGTGCGGACCAACCTCCAGCAGCTCATCGGTGGTGCGACCGAGGAAACGATCATCGCGCGGGTTGGTGAGGGCATCATCACGTCGATCGGCTCGGCGAAGAGCCACTTCGAGGTGATGGAGAAGCCAGACACGATCTCCAAGGCCGTGCTCCAGCGGGGCCTCGATGCCCAGACGGCCTTTCAGATCGTCTCGATCGACATCGCCGATATTGAGGTGGGTGAAAACATCGGTGCCCGGCTGCAGGCCGATCAGGCCGAGGCAGACACCCGCGTGGCTCGGGCCAAAGCTGAGGAGCGGCGGAGCGTTGCAATCGCCCGCGAGCAGGAAATGAAGGCGTCGACAGCCGACAACCGCGCCCGACTCCTGCAGGCTGAGGCCCTCGTGCCCAAAAGCATCGGCGATGCCTTCCGCGCCGGCCGCGTCACCGCCAACGGCAAGACCTAGCGTTCCACGGCCAGCCGCAGGGCGCACGCCCACGGGATGACGCACCAGCCAGCGCTGCCGCAAGCCGGTGGTTCCCGCTGGACCGCCCAGATTGCCGGCATGACCGGCATATCCCCGTGAATCCGGGAAATTCGGCCAAACTTTGCGGCCGGCCCCTGCCGATATCCCTGGTGTGGGAGCGGTGTCCGTCATGATGACGGCCGAACCGATCCGGCCCGCCGCCCCCGCAGAAGATTCAACGGCAAGGGAGTATGCCCATGGCTCTGCGGAAATTGCGGATTTATACCGGCCCCGAAACGATCCCCCAGTCGACGGCACTGCTTGCAGAACCGACCGACACCAATCGGGTCCGCGTCACCCTCGGTGAAATCCTGCCCCTCCTCGCCGATGCTGTGGAAAGTGACCGTACGTGGCTGAGCGACTTCGCTGACGATGAGGTCACGATTTCGTCCGACCTGAATGATGTCCTTCAGGCCTACCGGCATTTTCGCAGGCCGGGTGCCTGATCGGTTCAGAATCGCGGCTCAAGCAGAAAGTTTTTTCACTGCCCAGCCCGACTTAGTGAACAAATGAATTCATAAGTCCCCGGCGTCACAGCCAGAAGGCCCGCAAGGGCACCCTTCTCTGGAGGGCCACCCCCTCTTGCGGGCGATCGTTCTGTCAGGCATACTCGTATTCCTCACCGTCCGTGAGGAGGCGACTCTGCCAGACAGCTGATGAATGGATCCGTCAATCTCGCCGATCTCGGCCGCCGTGTGCGTGCCGCCCGCCTTGCCCGCCGGCTCACGCTGGAGGAAGTGGTCTCGCGGGCCGACTTCACGGTCAGTTGGCTGTCCAAGCTGGAGAACGGCCAACTCACGCCCTCGCTCGAGGGGCTCGTGAAACTTGCCGATGTGCTGGAGTGCGGTGTTGACGACCTGGTGGAGGGCCTATCCACGCCGCCGCGGCACGTGGTCGTGAGAGCCGGCAACGGCCGTGTCGAATCAAGCCGCAATGGCAAGCCCGCCGTAACCATCGAGCACCTCGCCGATCAGTGGCGAGGCCGGACGATGCAGCCGACAATCGCCCACCTGCCGGCGGTCGACCGCAAGCCCACGCTCAAGAGCCATGATGGCCAGCAGTTTCTGCTCGTGCTCGATGGAGAAGTCCGCTTCGATTACGGCGACGAAGTCGTCCTGCTCGGCTCGGGCGACAGCGTTTATTTTGACGCCACCATCCCCCACGGCGTGGCGGCACGCAGCAGGGAAAAGGCCCGGGTGCTCACGGTTTCCCACGAGCCGCACGGGGTAGGCAGCCGCAACGGCACGACCAAGCGAGTGGCTGCACGCGGCAAACGCAGCGTGTAAACTCTACTTTGCCGTGAAAAAAGCCATCCCGGCTTTTTCCGGTCCGTGGAGCCTGCCGATGTCTCTCTCTCGTCGTGATTTTGTCGAACATGCGCTCACCCTTGCCGGCGCTGCTCTCGCCTCTGGCCACCGAGTGAGCCGGGCTGCCGACTCGACGGCCACGACGACGGTGCCGCCGAGCGAGCGGGTGCGGGTGGCCGTGATTGGCGTGAACGGCCAGGGGTCGGCCCACGTTGGCGAGTGGCTGCAGACCCCCGAAGCCGAGGTTGTGGCAATCTGCGACGTCGACCCGGCAGCCTACACGCGGCTGTGTGAAAAGCGATTCAAAGATTCGACCCGTCAGCCCGAGTACATCCAGGACGTCCGCCGCCTCCTGGAGCGCAAAGACATCGATGCCGTGTCGATCGCGACGCCCAACCATTGGCATGCTGTCATGGCCGTGTGGGCCATGCAGGCGGGCAAGGACGTCTACGTGGAAAAGCCCTGCAGCCACAACGTGGAGGAGGGCCGTGTGATGACCGACTGGGCGCGGAAGCTCGGTCGGATGTGCCAGATGGGCGTGCAGAGCCGCAGCATGACCGGCATGCGAGAGGCGATCGACTTCGTGAAGAGCGGCCGGCTTGGCCCGGTGACGGTGGCCCATGCCGTCTGCTTCCGCCCCCGGGGCAGCATCGGGCTGGTCGACACGCCCGCCCCGATCCCGCCCGGGCTCGACTTCGACTTGTGGGCCGGCCCGGCGCCGGCCGTCGTGCCGAAGCGGAAGCGGCTGCATTATGACTGGCACTGGACCCATCTCACCGGCAACGGCGACCTCGGTAACCAGAATCCCCACGAACTCGACAAGGCCCGCTGGGCGATCGGCAAGCAGGAACTGCCGCGGAAGGTGGTGAGCCTGGGTGGCCGGCTCGGCTACGTCGACAATGGCGACGTCGCCAACAGCCAGGTGACGATCTTTCAGTGGGACGACGCCCTCATCATCTCCGACGTGCGCGGCCTGCCGATCAAGACACCGGTCACGTTCGGATTGGCTGCGGGGGGGCCGTTCAAGGGAGCCTGCAACATTTGGTATGGCACCGAGGGCTTCGCCGTGGGGCCCAACTACACCTCGGGTGTGGCCTTTGACTACGACGGCAAAGAACTGGGAAAGTGGTCAGGGGGGAGCTATCAGCAGCACTTCGGCAACTTCGTGAAGGCGATCAAGAGCCGCAACCACAAGGATCTCCACCTCGACATCGAGGATGGCCACCTCTCGAGTGCCCTGGCCCACTTGGGCAACGTGTCATGGGAACTCGGCGAGTCGGTGGCGGCCGGCACGCGGCCGAGCCTGGCGGCAAGCGACAAGCATGTGGCCGCGTCGCTCGACACGTTCGCGACGTACCTGGCGGAGAACGCGATCGACTACTCGACCACGCCCCTGAAGCTCGGCCGCGAGCTCACGATCGACCCGCAGACGGAAAAGTCGACCGACGCCGAGGCCAACCGTCTCTTCACACGGGAATACCGCAAGGGATTCGAGCTGCCGCGGGCGTGAGAAAGGCTGCCCGAATCACCCGTCCACCGGATGTTCCGGGGTCGGCAGGATCAGCTGCCAGAACTCGAGATCCAGCCAACGTCCAAACTTGAAGCCCGCCTCGCGGACGGTGCCGCAGCAGCGAAAGCCGAGCGAACTGTGGAGGGCGACACTTGCCACATTCGTGGCGTCGATGCCGGCGATCAGCGTGTGCAGGCCCTGCTTCTTGGCTGCCGCGATCACTGCCTGCATCAGCTGCCTGCCGACCCCCTCGCCCCGAAACCGCTCGTCGACATAGACCGAGTGTTCGGCCGCGTACTTGTAGGCCGCCCGGGGCCGAAACGGCCCCCAGGTGGCAAAGCCTGCGAGCACGCCCGGCTCCCACTCGATCCCGAGCACGGGAATTCCGTCCCGCTGCCGCACCGCCAGCCATTCCCGCATCGTCTCCTCGCTCCGCGGCGCGTACTCATAGAGCGAGGTGGTGTTGAGAATCGCCTCGTTGTAGATCGCCTGGATCGCCGGCAAATGCGCGGCGGTGCACTCGATCAAGGGGCGTTTCGGCGGAGCCGGCTTTTTGCGTGGCATGCCCCAAGTGTAAACCGCGTTCCATGAAATGAGATGCCATGATCTTCGAGTGGACGCGTCGCGGGGCGGAGAGGCTCGGGGGTCGGGGGAAGTCGAGACGAGTTGGCGTATCCTCGCCCCGAAGTCGAGGCTTTCCCCGACCCCCAAGCCGGCGCACCACCACAGGCGGTTGCCCTACGTCCGCACGGCCACCGGTCGTGGCGTGAGCAGCGACACCACCACCAGCACCATGAAGCCGAGCGGAATCGTCACCAGGCCCGGCTGGCTGAAGGGCATCGGGGACAGGTTCCCCGACAGCCCATAGACCTTTTCGAACGTGTCGGCTGAGAGCAGGATCCAGCCGAGCGATGCCATCATGCCCACCGTCACCGCGGCGATGATCCCCTGCTTCGTCGTCCGCGGCCAGAAGAGGAGCATCACCAGGGCCGGCAGGTTGGCACTGGCGGCGATATTGAAGGCCCAGCCGACCAGGAAGCTCACGTTGAAGTTTTTGAAGAGGATCCCGAGGGCCATCGCGATCACACCCAGGGCCACCGCCGCGATCTTGCCGCAGCGGACCTTCTCGTGGTCGGTCATCGGCACAGCAAAGACATTCTCGACGAGGTCGTGGGCCACCGCACCGCTGCCGGCCATGATGAGACCGCTGACGGTGCCCAGCACCGTCGTGAAGGCGATTGCCGAGATAACGGCAAAGAGCGTGGTGCTGAATGACTTCGCGAGGAGCGGCGCAGCCATGTTGGTGTCGGTCGGGTCGAGGGCCCCGCTGGTCATCGCCCCCAGGCCCAGGTAGAGCGTCAGCACGTAGAACACGCCGATCGCCGCGATCCCCACGACCGTGCTCTTGCGGGCCGCCGCGGCATCTTTCACGGTGTAGTAGCGGATAAGGATGTGGGGGAGCGACGCGGTGCCACAAAACAGCGCCAGCATCAGGCTCGCGAAGTCGAGACGGCCGGCGAGCGTGCCGCTGGAGAGACCCTTGAAGTAGCCACCGGGCTTGAGAAGGTCGGCCCCTTTCTTCTCGATCGGCGAATAGGTGACGTGCGTACCTTCCTCGTCGGAGTGCCGCGTGGCCGACCAGGTGACGATCGTCGAGTCTTCGAGGGCCGAGAGGTATTCGAGCGGCTTGAGCGGGCCGGTGGCAGTCTTGCCCGCATACCGCTCCGGCAGCCGCAGGATCGTACCCACCGGCCGCAGGTCGTGATCACGGGTCTGGGGCTGGCCATCGATGAGCACGGTGCCGTCGGGCCGGATCGTTTTGACCTGCGGCGTGAGGTTTTCCGTGCCGGGGCGGCCGGCGTTCACCGTGAGGCCGCGGCCGAGGATCAGCAGCGTGAGGATGCCGCAGAAGAAGACGAGCAGCGATCCCTTGATGAATTGCACCCAGGTGGTGGAGACCATGCCGGCAGTGACGACGATGAGCGTGACGGCAACGCCGACGAGCACCACTCCGACGGCATGCGGGAGGCCAAGGAGCGGCGTGATCAGCGAGCCCGCCCCGACCATCTGAGGGATCAGGTAGAAGATGCTCACCACGAGCGTCGAGATGGCAACCGCCATCTTGATGCCGCGGCTGTTGAACTTCGCGTCGAGGGCGTCGGCAAAGGTGAACCGGCCGAGGGCCTTGATCGGCTCGGCGATCACGAAGAGGGCCACCACCCAGCCGGCGAGAAAGCCGATCGAGTAGAGAAAGCCATCGTAGCCCGAGAAGGCGATCATCCCGCAGATGCCGAGAAACGAGGCGGCCGACAGGTAGTCGCCGGCGAAGGCGATCCCGTTGACGAACCAGTGCACCTCGCCGTGCGCCGCGTAGTAGGCCGCAGCCGACTGCTTCTTGCGGCCGAGCCAGAAGGAAAGGCCGATCACGCCGACCACGAAGGCGGCGAAGATGAGTACGGCCAACGGCGAGGTATCGTGGAGCATCCTGCTGTGGTTCCTGTCAGCGGCCGGCCCGGGCCACCATATAAAGCACGGCCAGCAGGAAGGCGGCGGCGATGAGCCCCATGCCGGAGGCGATGGCCAGATTCACGCCACCCAGCGGCCGCCACGACAGCAGGTCGGGCCGCACGAGGACGAGCCCCATGAAGCCGCCGTAGAGCAGGACATAGATCCAGAAGAGCACGAGGCCGAGCCGGCTCGTCGTCGTGTCGTTGCCATCGGCCATGAAAACGCCCCCGGGTGATCGCAGAGTCTAGCACCTCGCTCAACCGGCTGGGACGGCCTGCTGCTTTTTGGCAGGCCGCTTGGGATTCCAATCATGGGTCCGCCACCAGTCGGGGGCTTCCGCCTCGATCTCGGCCGTGTAGCTCCGCAGCCGCCCCAGCATGGCGGCCAGCCGCTCCGGCTCCCGCGTCGCGAGGTCGGTCGTCTCAGCGAGATCGTCGGCGAGGTTGTAAAGCTCCGGCTTCTCCAGCGCCTCATCGGTGATGATCTTCCACGGGCCCTCGCGGTAGGCGACGAAGCCGCCCCACCGCCAGTAGAGCGGCCGCGGCTCATGCACAGCCGGACCGCTCACATCGACCCCGTCGAAGGTGCGCCCAGGGGGTGGGGCGAGGCCAGCCGCCTCGAGGGCCGTGGGAAAGAAGTCGCTGCCGATCACCGGGAGTTCGCTCTCGGTGCCCGGCTCGATCTTTCCCGGCCAGCGAATAATCCCCGGCACACGATGGCCTCCCTCGTACATCGACCGCTTGCGACCCCGGAGCGGACCGGCGAGGCCACGGCCCGGCCCCGTGGTGCCTGCTCCTTCGGGACCGTTGTCGCTCGTGAAGAAGACGAGCGTCGAGTCAGTCGCCCCAATCTCGTCGACCGCTTTCATGAGCATGCCAAAGGCGTCGTCGAGCTGTGTGACGTTGGCCCGGTAGGCCCGCTCCTCAGGATCGGCGATGCCGGCGTGCTGCTTTTCATATTTTTCAGCCGAGGCGATTGGATAGTGTGGTTCGTGCGTCCATACGGCGAGAAAGAACGGCTTGGCCGGATCCCGCTCGGTCTTCAGCCATGTCGCTGCCTCCTTGGCGATGAACGGCGCGGAGTAGTCATCGACCTTGCCGATCGCAGTGCCGTTCCTGACGAAGTTTTCGGGAAACGCATGGCTCGGCGCGGCGTTGTTTTGCGTGGCCAGCCACCAGTCGTAGCCGTGGTCGGAAGGCTGCGGCTGCTCCGGCGAATTGAACATGCCATTCAGGTGCCATTTCCCGACGTGGCAGGTCTGATAGCCCGCCTCCTTGAGCAGCTTCGGCAGCGCGATCTCGCTGGTGCGGAGGTGGATCGGGCTCCTTTCCGGAATCCAGGTGAAGACGCCATTCCGAAAAGGCGTGCGGCCGGTGAGCAGGCTCGACCGCGACGGCGAGCAGACGCTCGAGGCCGAGTGGCAATCGATGAGCTTCAGGCCTTCGGTGGCGAAGCGGTCGAGGTTGGGCGTGATCGCGGCTTTGTTGCCATAGCAGCCCAGTTCGCCGTAGCCGAGGTCGTCGGCGAGAAAGAGCACGATGTTGGGCCGCTTTGCCGCCGCCTTGGCGGCCCGCTTCGCGGCCTGGGGCTCCTTCTTTTGCTTCGGCGGCTGCGGCACCGTCGGGTAGATCGTCTGCGGGTTCGCAACGCTGCCGGCGGGCCGGCGGGCCGGCGACTGCGGATTCCCCAGCTCCTGCCGCATGGCCACGGCGAGGGCCTTCATGTCGGCGACCACCTCCGGATGCGCCGCGGCTACGTTGGTCGTCTCACCGATGTCGGCAACGAGATCATAAAGCCGCGGCTGATCGAGTGATGCCGGCTCGGGTGGCTGCGTATTCTTCTTACCCATGCCAGTGGCCTGGGGCGCGATCGCGAGCTTCCACCGCCCCTGCCGCACCGCCTGCAGGCCATTGCCCTGGAAATAGTAGTGGGCGGTCCGCGGTGCTTCCTGCGACGAGCCCAGGAGCAGCCCCGACATGTCGCGACCGTCGATGACCGGCTCCGAGGGCACCGTGCCGCCGGCAAGCTTCACGCACGTCGGCAACAGATCGATCGTGCCGGCCGCGGTGTCGCAGGCTGTGCCGGGCTTGATGTGCCCGGGCCACCAGGCGATCGTCGGCACCCGCACGCCCCCCTCCCAGGTGCTCCCCTTTGAGCCGCGGAGCGGGCCGGCGGTCGTCGCGTCACCGACAACGCTTACCTCGGGGCCATTGTCGCTCGCGAAGATCACCAGCGTGTTGTCGGCGAGCTTCAGCCGCCGCAACGTGTCGAGCACGACACCGACGCTCCAATCGACTTCCACGACCCAGTCGCCAAACTTCCCGTTTTGGGTTTTCCCCTGAAACCGTTTCCCGGGCACGATCGGGGCATGCACCGCCGTATGCGGCATGTAGAGGAAGAATGGCCTGTCCTTCGCCTCCTCGATAAACCGTACCGCCTCGGCCGTGCTCTTTTCCACGATCGCTGTCTGCATCTCGTCGGTCAGTAGTTCGTCGACCGTCTCGTCACGCAGCATGGGCACGACCCGCTGACCGGTCGCGGCCGACACCCGCTGCATGTCGTTGGAATACGGAATGCCGTAGTAGCGATCGAAGCCCTGGCGGGTGGGGAGGAACTCGGGCTGATCGCCAAGATGCCACTTGCCGACGCAGGCGGTGGCGTAGCCGAGAGACTTCAGCCGCTCTGCGATCGTGACCTCGGCGGGGTTGAGGCCTTCGGGACCGGCGGGAAAGTAAACGCCGGGCACGCCGACGCGCACGCCATAGCAGCCGGTGAGCAGCTGGGCACGCGACACCGAGCAGACCGGCGCCGCGTAGAAACTCGTGAGTTTCATCCCCTCGGCCGCCATGCGGTCAAGGTGAGGCGTCTGCTGCTTCGTGGCCCCGAAGGGGCCGATGTCGCCGTAGCCCAGGTCGTCGATGAAGATCACGACGAAGTTGGGCGGGGCGGCTGCCTGCGCGGTGCCGGTGGATAGCATCACCGCCACGAGAAGGGTCGTGAGACAGGTGACGGGGCTAGGGGCGGTCATCGCGCGGGCTCCTTCGCGGGCTGGTCGGAAAACCGAAATGGATCGTCATGCCGCTGCATCTCGGCGAACAGAAGCGCTTCGATTGCGGTGCGTTGTGCGGAATGGGCCGGATCGGCGGCGAGGTTTTTCTGTGTGGCCAGTGGCGCCGCTGGCAGGGCCCGTGCGACCGCCGGATCATGGTGCTCAGCCAGAAACTCGTGCGGGTTGTCCCGGAGGTTAAACAGCTGCGTATGGAGGCCGCCGGAGGGCGACTCATATTTGATGAGCTTCCAGTCCCCCTGCCGCACACTGCGAATCCCCGGCTTCTGGCCGCCGCAGTAGACGCCATAGAGCACGTCGCGAACCGTCTGCTGCCGCCCCTCGAGCACCGGCAGAAAACTGGTGCCTTCGTTCGAGACCGGCGGCTCGATGTCGCAGATGTCGCAGAGCGTGGCCAGCGTGTCACCGAGGTAGATGTTGCCAGGAGCGCGACTTCCCGGCTTCACGCCCGGCCCCTTCACGATGAAAGGCACCCGCCAGGTGTGCTCGTAGAGATTCTGCTTGCCCTGCAGGCCATGGCAGCCGATCGCCATGCCGTGGTCGGCCGTGTAAAAGATCCACGTGTTGTCGAGTTCGCCCATTGCGGCCAGTTTGTCGAGCACCCGACCGATCTGGCGGTCAATATTTTCGCTGCAGGCAAACTCCCGCCCGAGTTCATTGCGGATCGTGGTCTCGTCCCGGCGATCCCACACACCGCTTACCGCCACTTCGTCGCGGACATCCATGTGGCCATGATCCAAGGGATGCCGGGGCAGCCAGGTGGGCGGCAGGGGCGGCTGCCGCGGATCGGCCGGCGGTAGCGACGTCGGATCGGTGTGGTTGGTGGCACCGTACTTTGCGAGCAATTCGGGCGTGCCGTCACGAGTGTCGTGCGGATGTGAGAAGCCGAAGTAGATCAGGAACGGGTCCGTGTCCTGCGTCCGCTCCCGCTCCGCGAGATAGTCGAGCACTCGGTCACTGTGCCAGCCGCTGCCCCCTTCGTGCGTACCCTCCCGCTTGGTGGCGTCGTGGCGGATCGTGAAGAGTTTGTTGGCCCCTTCATAACTGTTGCCCTGCTTGCAGGTCCGCATCGTGTCGTAGCTGGCCCGATTGAAGACCGGGGCGAGCGTATGCTGGACGATGTCGGGCGGGCACAACGCCTTGGTGGGGCCGATCGGGAGATGCCAGACCGATCGGCCGCACATCACCATATGCCGACTCGGCGTGCAGACCGCCCCGGAGAACGACCCCATGTGGTAGGCGGCGTCGAACACCATCCCCTCGGCGGCGAGCCGGTCGATCACCGGCGTGTCGAGCGTCGAGGCGGGGTTGTAGCACCTGAGGTCGAACGGCGACTGGTCGTCGGCGATGATGTAAAGGATGTTGGGCCGCTTTGCTCCGGCTGCAGTCGGAGCATGCTTCGGCTGGCTGGCAACATCGGCAAACGGCAGCGGCCAGTCTGGATGCGGCACATGCTCGCGATCAAGGATCGCCTCCAGCCGCTTCACGACGTCCGGGTGCTCTGTAGCGACGTCCCTCGTCTCGCCGGGATCGGCCACGAGATCGTAGAGCTCCGTCGGAGCCGCAGCAGCTTCTGGGTTCTTACGATTCCCCTTCCCTCGGCGGATCGCCTTCCAACGGCCGCCGGCATCGAGCACCGTCTGCCACTGCCGTTCGGTGAGCTCGCGGTAGAGGACGCGATCCTGCGGCGGTGCCGCCTGGCCCTCGAGCGCGGCCGCCAGACTCACGCCGTCAACATCCCTGGGAATCCGGTCATGCAGACCGGCAAGATCGAGGAGCGTCGGCAACCAGTCCTCGAAGCCAGTCGGAGCGTCGATCACCTTCCCGGCCGGGATGTGCCCGGGCCAGACAGCGACCGTCGGCACCCGGAGGCCACCCTCGTAGGGCGAGCCTTTCCAGTCGCGAAGCAGCCCATTGCTCTTGAGCCGTGCGGTGTTGATGCCACCCGTGCCCGGGCCCGTCGCACCGTTGTCGCTTGAAAACACGAAGATCGTGTCGTCGGTGAGGCCGAAGTCGTCGAGCTGCTTCACGATTCGCCCCACCTCGCGGTCCATCCGCGTGATCATCGCGGCATAGGTGGCCAGCGGTCGTTGACAGGGCACGTAGCCCTTGCCGCCGAGATAGGGCTCTTCGCCGTCGAAGTGCTTTTCGTAGTCGCGCAGCGAAGGCTCGTCGGGCGGCACCTGCAACGCCAGGTGGGGTACGGTCGTCGGTACGTAGAGAAAGAACGGGTGGGCCGCATGATCCTTGATGAAGGCCAGTTGCCGCTCCGCAATGAGGTCGGC
>CAMCYH010000068.1 GCA_945883745.1 Candidatus Kuenenia stuttgartensis | reverse complement strand
CGGCAACCTAACAACCGACGAAGGCAAACTCCTGGAAGAGGTGCAGCACCAGTTGCGGATGATGTGGATGGAGGCGCGGGCATGAGCGATCGGGCTCCGGCGACCCTCCTCGACGGCCGGGCGCTGGCGGCGCGGATCGAAGCCACTCTGGCCGACGACGTGCGCACGTTCACCGCCATGTTTCAGCGGCCGCCCCGGCTCGTGGTGGTGCTCGTCGGCGACATGGCGGCTAGCGCCTCCTACGTGAAGAGCAAAGCCGCGGCCGCAGGCCGGGTGGGGATCGATGCGGAGGTCGTGCATGTGCCGGCAGGGACCGACACGCAGGCGCTGGTCGCACTCGTGCAATCGATCGCCCGGGACGAGCGGGGGGCCGCCGACGGAATTCTCGTGCAACTGCCCCTGCCGGCCCACATCGATACCGTGGCGGTGCTCGATGCCGTTCCCCCCGATCGTGATGTCGACGGCTTCCATCCGGAAAATGCCGGGCTCCTCTCCCAGGGACGGGCCCGATTCATCCCGTGCACGGCTGCGGGCGTGCAGCGGATGCTCCTCGATGCCGGCATCGAGACGGCCGGTCGGCATGCCGTGATCATCGGCCGCAGTGACATCGTGGGGAAGCCGCTCGCACTGCTGCTGTCGGCGAAGGGGCCGGGGGGCGATGCAACGGTGACGATTTGTCACAGCCGCTCGGCCGACATGCCGGCCATCACTCGGCAGGCCGACATCCTCGTGGCCGCCGTGGGACGGCCTGGCCTCGTGACTGCCGACATGGTCAAGCCCGGGGCGGCGGTGATCGACGTCGGGATCAACCGGATTACCACCGCCGACGGCAGGAGCCGGCTCGTGGGGGATGTCGACTTTGATGCGGTCCGCGGGATCGCCGGCTGGATTACCCCCGTCCCCGGTGGTGTCGGACCGCTGACGGTGGCGATGCTGCTGGCGAATACCGCCCTCGCCGCCGAATTACGGTTGCACGGCGGCTGAAAAACAGTGTTGTTCGTTACCCCGCTCGTCCCTATCCTCCCCTCCCCACCTGAGGATCAACGGGCTCATGCACTACTTTCTTCGTGCGCTTCGTGATGCGGCCAAGAGCTGGCCGCTGCTGCTGGCGGCATTCCTGTGCTCGGCCGGCGTAGCCGCCCTCTGGGGCGCCAATATTGCCGCCCTCTTTCCGATCATCGAGGTGACGCTCAACGGCGAATCGCTGCAGACCTGGAACGGGCGGCGGATCACCGAAACCGACGCCAAAATCGAAACCTTCCGCAAGGAAATCGGCACGCTGCAGGCCGCGCTCGACGGGAAGGATCTGCCCGCCAGCGAGGCGACGACCGCCCGCAAGCGGATCGACACGCTGGAGTTGGAGAGCACCCGCGAGCAGGCGGTGCTCTATGCGGCGAAAAAGCTCGATCCGTGGCTCCAGTATCTGCCCCGCGACGCCTTCGAGACCGTGCTGGTCGTCGTGGCCTTCGTAGTCGTAAGCACGTTTCTGAAACACATCTTTCTCATGGCGAGCACGCTGCTCGTCAGCTGGGTCGCGATGAACATCAGCCGCAACCTGCGGCTGCAGGTGTTCGATAAGGTGCTCCAACTCGACCGCGCCCAGTTCATGAAGCACGGCTCAGCCGGCTTCATGGCCCAGGTCACGCATACGACCGACATGCTCGCCAGCGGAATCACCACCGTGTACGGCGGGGCGATCACGGAACCGCTCAAGATCCTCGCCTGCCTCGGTGGTGCCTTCTGCATCTCCTGGCAGCTGACGCTCGCCTGTCTCACGATGGCGCCTGTCGTCGGCTTCCTCATGGTCTGGCTCAATCGCCACATTCGTGGCATTTCCAGCAGCATTCTCAACCAGTCAAAGGGCTTCCATCACGTGCTGCTCGAGGCCTTCAACAACGTGCTCACGGTGCAGGCATACACCATGGAGGATTTTGAGCGGCAGCGATTCCGTGACTGCACCGGCGACATGATGAAGGTCGGCATGCGGCACAGCTTCTTCCATGCCCTCGCCAATCCGATCACGGAGATCCTCGGCATCGGGATGGTGGCGACATCGATCGCCGTCGGCGCCTGGCTCGTGATCAACCAGGAGACCCAGATCTTCGGCATCACGATGACCGAGCGGCCGATGACGGTGCCCGGCATCATGGTGTTCTTCGGCATGCTCATCGGGGCCAGCGATCCGGTGCGAAAGCTCTCGGGCGTAATCACCGGCGTGAATGTCGGCATCATCGGCGCCTCCGCCCTCTACCCGCTGCTCGACACCCCCTCGAAGCTCGCCGATCCGGCTCAGCCCAAGCGGCTTCCCTCACCCCACCGGCAGATCCGCCTGGAGAACGTGTCGTTTAGCTATGACGGCATCGACACGGTGCTGAGGGACGTCAACCTCTCCATCCGTTTCGGTGAACGGGTGGCGATCGTGGGGCCCAATGGCGGCGGCAAGAGCACCCTCGTCAATCTCATCTGCCGCTACTACGACCCGACCGCCGGCCACGTGTTTCTCGACGATGTGCCACTCACGGAAATCGCCCTCCAGGACCTGCGGCGGCGGATCGCGATGGTGACGCAGCAGACCGAACTCTTCAACGAGACGATCCTGCACAACATCCGGTACGGACGCTGGGACGCCACCGAGGAGGAGATCATCGCGGCGGCCAAACAGGCCCACGCCCACGAGTTCATCGCCGGGTTTCCCGACGGGTACCGAACGATGGTCGGGCCCAGCGGCTTCCGACTCTCGGGCGGCCAGCGGCAGCGAATCTCCCTGGCCCGGGCGTTTCTCCGGAATGCCGAGATTCTCGTGCTCGATGAGGCCACCAGCCAGATCGACGTGGAGAGCGAGCGGCTCATCCACGAGGCCCTCGCCGAATACGTCCGCGACCGAACGGTGATCATGATCACGCACCGTGCCAGCACGCTGGCCTTGGCCGACTCGATCGTGCAGGTCGAACACGGCGTGGTCACGAAGCGGCCGGCCAAGCAGTCGGCCGCCGCGTGACGTTGCCAGGCACGCTTCAGCCTGTCGGCGAGGCCCGCAGCCGTTCGGCCCAGCGGGCAGCATCCCGGGGCTCGTAGTGGACGAGTTCGAAACTCTCGCGGACGATCTGCCGCACCTGGCGGAGATCGACGTGGCCGCCGTGGGCGACCAGTTGCACAAGCAGGTTGCCGATCGCGGTCGCCTCGATCGGCCCCGCCACCACGGGGCGGTTGGAGGCGTCGGCGATCATCTGGCACAGCAGCCGGTTCTGGACGCCTCCCCCGACGATATGCACGCGTCCCACACGTCGGCCGAGCAGTTCGTCGAGTTCCTCGAGCGTCCGTCGCACCGCAGCCGCCACGCTCTCAAGGGCTGTCCGCACGACAGCGGCGGTCGACTCCGGCACGGGTTCACCGGTCGCCTTTGCCAACTCGCGAATCGCCCGGGGCATATCGGCCGGGGCCACGAGCGACGGGTGGTTGGGATCGACGAGCGTCACCAAGGGTGGAGCCTCTGCGGCCAGATCCGTGAGTTGATCCCACGTCCACTCCTTGCCCTCCCGCTGCCAGGCCGCGCGACACTGCTGCACGAGCCACAGACCGCAGACATTCTTAAGCAGCCGTGTGGTGCCCCCCACGCCCCCTTCGTTGGTAAAGTTGTGCGCTAGGCACTCGGCGGTGACCAGCGGTCGGTCGAGCTCAGCCCCCACCAGTGCCCAGGTGCCGAGGCTCACGTAGCACCAGTCGGGCCGCGCGGATGGGGGCTCGGATGCCGGCACCGCCGCCACGGCGCTGGCCGTATCGTGGGTGCCGGGCACGATCACGCGGACACCGCTGAGCCCGGTTTCAGCCGCGACATCGGCGCGGAGATCACCCAAATCGGCACCGGGCTCGATGAGCGAGCCGAAGACGTGGAGCGGGAGACCGAAGCGGTCGAGGAGCTTTTTCGACCAGTCGCCCGTCTGTGGATCGAAACACTGCGTTGTGGAGGCATTGGTTCGTTCGTTGGATCGTTCCCCGGAGAGGAGCCAGTGGACGAGGTCGGGGATCATCAGCAGTCGATCGGCTGCCCGCAGCAAGGCCGGCTGCTTCTGCTTGAGGGCCAGCAATTGATAGAGCGAGTTGATCTCCATGAACTGCAGACCGGTGGCCGCAAAGATCTCGTCGCGAGGCACGATCGCCTCGGCGGCAGCCAGCATCCCGCGGGTCCGAGGGTCGCGGTAACAGACCGGATTGGCCAGCAAGGCGTCTTCGGTGGTTAGAAATGAGAAGTCGACACCCCAGGTATCGACGCCGACCGTGGTCACGGCCCGGCCATGCCGTGCCCCGGCAGCCCGCAGGCCGCGGGTCACTTCATGCCACAGCCGCGGCAGATCCCAGATGAGTTGCCCACCCAACGAGACCGGAAAGTTCTCGAACCGGTGGATCTCCTCGAGTTCCAAAAGCCGCCCATCAAATTCCCCCGAAACGACGCGGCCTCCGGAAGCCCCCAGGTCGACCGCTAATGCAACGTTCCGAGCCATGTTTCGCTCCTTGGTGGGCCGAGCCGGGGTAGTTTCGCCCTGGGTACGCTTGCCCCGTGGCACGCTAAGCATTGTTCATTTTTTCAATGGACCGACGAGGGGCGCCTGCCGATACTGGAAACCATAGAGGACATTGTTTATCGTTTTAGTAAACAAACTATGCACGTGAGCGTCGACAACCATTCCGCACCGCGGGAGCCCTCCGCGGAATTTCGTGCCGGGCTTGCCGAGGCCAGTCGGAGCCTGGAGTCGGCCGAACCGCCCGAGATCATCCGCTGGGCCGTCGATCGCTTCGGCGACAAACTCACCATGGCGACCGCCTTCGGTCCCGAAGGCTGCCTGATCATTCACTGGCTGGCGGCCATCGCGCCCCGCACGTTTGTTTTCAACCTCGACACTGGCTACCAGTTTTCTGAGACGTTGCGACTTCGCGACCAGATCGCAAACCGCTACGGGGTCGAGGTGGCCTGCGAGCGGCCGGCGACCACGGTTGACGAGTATGAACGACTCCACGGCGGCCCGCTCTATCGCACCGACCCCAATCGCTGCTGCGGCGACCGAAAGATCGCCGTCATCGAACGCGTTCTGCAACGCTTCGCCGCCTGGATGAGCGGCATCCGTCGAGATCAGAGCGCCGACCGTGCCACCGCGCCGATCGTCGGATGGGACCGGAAGTTTGGCGTGGTGAAAGTTTCCCCTCTCGCCAACTGGACGAAGGCCAGGGTCTGGGACGCGATCATCAAGGAACGCATCCCCTACAACCCGCTTCACGATCAGGGCTACGTGAGCATCGGCTGCCAGCCGTGCACGCGGGCCATCGCCACGGACGAGGACGAACGGGCGGGCCGCTGGAGCGGCACCGCCAAGACCGAATGTGGCCTCCACTCACGAGACTGATGAAGCACTCCGCGAAAACGGAATACGCCGCCATCGCCGTCCTCGAATTGGCCCGTCGCTGGGGAACCGGTGAGCCGGTGCGGATTCGAGAGATCTCCGCCAACCACCGTGTCCCCGCGAGGTTTCTCGTCCAGATCCTGCTGCACCTCAAGACCGCCGGGCTTGTGACGAGCACGCGGGGCGCCAGCGGCGGCTATCGGCTCGCCCTTCCACCGGCAGAGATCAGTCTCGGGGACATCGTGCGGATTTTCGAGCCTGCCGCGACGGCGACCGCCGGTTCGCCGCGATCGCGTGCGGTGACAACGCTCCGCGAAGCGTGGGCCGAGGCCGCCGAGGCCGAGGCCGCCTCCCTGCGGTCGCTCACGTTCGTGGATCTCGTGGAACGCTCGCGACTGTCACACGGATCGATGTATTACATCTAGCTTCACGAAACCCTCGCCATCCTGGCCTCGGGTTTCTTGGCGACCTCCGGTCGGAAGGGGGCGTCGCCTCCTGCGACGCGGCCTAGCGTACTGCACATCGATTCCTACCCTCGCCATCCTGGCCTCGGGTTTCTTGGCGACCTCCGGTCGGTCTCGTAAGCCCGCCCTCCAGGCGGGCGGTACGCCCCATACCACCCAGCCCCGGGCGCAAGCCCGGGGGCTTGCAGCGGCGTTGGTTCCCACGTCATCCCGCGGGCTTGCGCCCGGACTTAGGGAGTTCCCAGGATCATCGCCACATTTTTGCTGGTGACAGGTTCGATCACGCCCCGCTCCGTGACGATCGCCTTGATCAAATGGGCGGGTGTGACGTCAAACGCCGGATTAAAGGCGGCCGCGCCGTCAGGGGCCGCCTGCACACCCAAGGGATGCGTGACTTCCCGCGGCGGCCGCTCCTCGATCGGAATGTCGTCTCCCGAGTCGATCGCCAGGTCGAACGTGCTCGATGGAGCCGCCACGAAAAACGGCACGCCATGCGCGGCAGCCAACACCGCCAGCCCATAGGTGCCGATCTTGTTGGCCGTGTCGCCGCAGGCCGTGATGCGATCGGCTCCAACGATGACCGCCGCCACCCGCCCCGACTTCATGAGGTGGGCGGCTGCCGCATCCACCAGCACCGTCACGGGAATCCCCCGCTGTACCAATTCCCACGCTGTTAGTCGGGCCCCCTGCAGCAGCGGCCGTGTCTCGTCGGCAAACACCTCGAAGCGGCGTCCCTGCTCCCATGCTGTGGTGATCACGGCGAGGGCCGTGCCAGCGCCACCAGTGGCCAGTCCACCGGTGTTGCAGTGGGTGAGTACGCCACCCGACGGCAGGACAGCCGCACCATGCCGCCCGATCGCCTCGCACAGCTGACGATCCTCGTCGTGGATCGCCCGCGCCTCGGCGAGCAGGACTTCCCCGAGGCTCACGGCCGGAGTGGCTTCCGGCAGCCCCTCGATCGTTCGCAGCACCCGCTCGACGGCCCACCGGAGATTCACTGCGGTCGGCCGGGCCGAGGCGAGCGACTCGGCCCGCGCCAGTACATGGGCCCGGGCGGCCTCGGCCGCGAGATGGCGCCGGCGGGCCTCGTCGGCAGCCACCACGACCCCATAGCCCCCGGCGATGCCGATCGCCGGCGCACCTCGCACCCGTAGGCTCGTGATCGCCTCGATCACCGTATCGACATCGCGACAGGCCAGCCGCTCGAGACGGGCCGGGAGCAGCGTCTGATCGATCAACTCAACGTGGCCGTCGACCCCGCCGACCCACTGCACCGACGCGGGCACGCTCATAGACTCATCCCGAAGGCATCGGCCACGGCCTGGCAGACGAGACGTCCATCCAGCACGTTGACCGCGGAGCGAATCGCAGCGCTCTCCTCGGCCGCTGCCTCGATGCTCCGTGCCCCCGCCAGTTGGAGAACGAATGGCAGCGTGGCGTTGCACAGGGCGTAGGTGCTCGTGCGGCCGACAGCCCCCGGCATGTTCGTCACACAATAGTGCACGACGTCGTCCACCACGAACGTCGGCTCGGCGTGCGTGGTCGGTCGGCTCGTGGCCACGCAGCCTCCTTGGTCGATCGCCACGTCGATGATCACGGCCCCCGGCTTCATGAGTCGGAGGTCATCGCGCATGACGAGGTGTGGGGCCCGGGCCCCGGGAATCAGCACGCTGCCGATCACGAGATCGGCCCAGCCAAGCCGCTCTCGGATCGTATGCCGGTCGGAATAGAGGCAGTCGATGTTGGGGGGCGTGACATCGTCAAGATACCGGAGCCGCTCGAGGTTCGTGTCGAGAAGCGCGATATTGGCCCCGAATCCTGCGGCCACCTTGGCGGCGTTGGCGCCGACCGCGCCCGCTCCAAGCACAAGCACATTCGCGGGGGCCACGCCCGGCACGCCGCCAAGCAGGATGCCGCGGCCCATCTGCGGCTTCTCCAGATACTTGGCTCCCTCCTGAATACTCATCCGCCCGGCCACCTCGCTCATCGGAATGAGTAGCGGAAGACGACCGCGGTCATCGCGAAGGGTTTCGTAGGCGACTGCCGTGGCACCCGTACTCAAGAAGCCCTCGGTGAGCTCTCGGCTGGCAGCAAAGTGGAAGTACGTGAACACCACCTGGCGCGGCCGGATGAGCCGCAGTTCCGGCAGCTGCGGCTCTTTCACCTTCACGATCATGTCGGCCGCGGCGAAGACCTCCTCGGCAGAGTCGACAAGCGTCGCCCCGCAGGCGGCATAGTCGTCGTCGAGAAGACCCGAACCATTGCCGGCTGTCCGCTGGACGAGCACCTGATGCCCGGACCGCACCAGTTCCTCCACGCCCACCGGCAGCATCGCCACCCGGTATTCGTCTCGCTTCGTCTCCTTGGGAATGCCAACGATCATGGCCGCCTCAGGCCGAAGCCGGCTTCGGATCGGGCAGCTTGAACGTGGCCGCCATCGGCAGCGGATAGTTGCCGTTCTTGTCGGGCTGCACCGGCGCCGGTGTCTCCCAGGTCAGGTTGTCGGGCATCGTCCGGTAGGCCATCTTGATCGCCTCGTCGAACTTCCAGGGCTTGCCGGAATAGGTCGCCAGTCGGCCGAGCACCGCCGCGAAACTGGCATGCGTGCCGTAGACGGCATTGTTTAGCTGCCGCCCGTCGCGGATCGCCGCATGCAGCTCGTCGTGCTCGACCTGGTACGGGTTGGGATTGGGCCCCTCGAACTTCCAGAGCACCTTGCCCGAGTAGTCGGTGATCTCACCGATCTTCACGAAGCCCTTCGTGCCCTGAAACTCCTCGTTCACACGGTTTTCACCGCCGGGATACTGGCGACACTGGCTCGCGATCCGCACCCCGTTGGGATAGCTGAAGTTCACGGCATGGTGGTCGTAGATCTCGCTCGGCTTGCCGGGCACACGGTTCAGCTTGCCTCCGACCCCGTAGGCCGACTCCGGGATCGCGTCGAGCACCCAGTTGGCAACGTCGATGTTGTGGACGTGCTGCTCGCAGATGTGGTCGCCGCAGAGCCAGTTGAAGTGGTACCAGTTGTGAACCTGAAACTCCGTCTCCGTCATCTCGGGCTTGCGATCGCGATACCAGATGCCGCTGCCGTTCCAGTAGACCTGACCGCCGATGATGTCGCCGGCGACGCCCTCACGGATGCGGGCGATCGTCTCGCGGTAGCGATTCTCATAGCGACGCTGCAGGCCGACGACCACCTTCAATTTCTTTTCGTCGGCCAGCTTTGCGGCGGCGAGGCAGACCTGGGCGCCGAAGCTGTCGACGCAGACGGGCTTCTCCATGAACACATGCTTGCCCGCGTTGATGGCCGCCTCGAAATGAAACGGGCGGAAGCCGGGGGGCGTGGCGAGGATCACCAGATCGCAGTGGTCGAGCACCTGTTTGTAGGCATCGAGTCCCGAGAAGCGCCGCTCCTCGGGCACCTCCACCTTGCCCTCCATCTTTTCCACGGCCTTGAGCGCCGCGTTGATGCGGTCGCTGAAGGCATCGGCGATCGCCGTCACCTTCACGTTCGATCCTGGCACCGAGAGCGTCTGCTGGAGGGCTCCAGTGCCGCGGCCGCCGGCACCGATCAGGCCCACGCGAATCACGTCGGTGGACGGAGTCTGACCGTGGACGGCGGGCATGGCGGCGAGGACAGTTCCAGCAAGACCGGCAGCCTTGACTGCCTCGCGTCGCGAGAGAAGGGCTGAAGCACGGGACGAAGTGGACATGAAACGTCTCCTGGGGCGGCAGTGCCGAAATGCGATGGGAGTTCCAGAAAGAGGCTGCCCGTGAGGGCAGAGGTGTGCAGAGAATAGCCTCTTGGGCTAGCAATCGCCAATCGCCAGGGGGTGCGGGCTGGCTGGCTTCACGAAACCCTCGCCATCCACCACCCAGCCCCGGGCGCGAGCCCAGGGGCTGTAGCGGCGTTGGATAGCGCGTCATCCCGCCGGCTCGCGCCTGGCGGCTGGCTGGGTAACGCTCCCGCCCTCCAGGCGGGCAGGGCCCTCCCTTCGCAAAGCCCCCTGCCTACTTTTCACTCGCAGACCGGCCGCGGACGAGCAACCGGATTGGCACCTCGCGGAAGGGCGTGTGCTGCCGAAGCACGTTGAGCAGGTAGCGTCGATATGGCTCCGCCACGCTCTTGGGCGCACTGGTCGACAGCACGACCGTGGGAGGGGCTGTCTCGGCCTGCGTCGCGTAGTAGATTCGCACCCGCCGGTGTCGCGAGTCGGTCGGCGGCGGGTTGGTCTCGACGGCCTCCTGCACGATCGCGTTGAGCCGGCCCGTCGTGACCCGCTCCCGGCTCTGCCGAAACAGCCGCTGCGCGACGTCGACGACCGCCTTCACGTTGCGGCCGGAGGTCGCCGTCACAAATCGCACCGGCGCCCAGGGCATCGTGCGGAAGGTGTCGCGGAGATAGGTCGTCCACTCGTCCCGCTCCACGTCGCCGGCGTACAAGTCCCACTTGTTAACGACGAACACGACAGGTTTGAAGCCCTCTACGATCTCCTCGGCCAGTTGCTTGTCGACCTTCCCGATCGGCTCGGACGCATCGAAAAACAAGAGCACAACGTCGGCTCGGCGGATGCTTCGCTGCGCCCGATGGGTGGAGTAGAAATCGATGTCCGAGGTGCGGCTCTTGGTCCGTCGCAGGCCGGGCGTGTCGATCGCCAGAAAGGAATGGCCGTCGACCTCGAATCGCACATCGACGCTGTCGCGGGTGGTGCCGGCCACCGGACTGGTAATGACCCGTTCCTCATGGGCCAGCGAATTGACAAACGTGCTCTTGCCGACGTTGCGGCGGCCGACGATCGCCAGCTTCATGTCGGGGAGTGCGGCGGTCGCCTCCTCTCCCGATCGCGGCGGCGGGAGGTGTGCGAGAATCGCGTCGATCAGCTCGGTACGGTTGCGTTTCTGCCGCACGCTCACCACGAGCGGCTCCCCGTACCCAAGGGCATCGAACTCATGGGCATGGACGTCAAACTTGGGGTCGTCGGCCTTGTTCACCACGAGCAGCATAGGCACACCGGCCTTGCGAACACGGGCGGCCACCTCGTGATCGGCCGCCACCAGTCCGCTGCGCACATCCACCATGAAGATGATCACCGCCGCCTCGGCCAGCCCGGCGGCGATCTGGCGATCGATGTGGGCCGACAGGCCGTCGGGATCATCGAACCCCATCCCCCCGGTATCGACCAGATCGACGACGCGGCCGTCGAGATCGACCCGCTGCACCAGCCGATCACGGGTGACGCCCGCGGTGGGATCCTCGATGGCCACCCGCTTCTCGACAAGCCAGTTGAACAGGCTCGACTTACCGACGTTGGGTCGGCCGACGATGACGACGCGCGGAACGGTGAAAGATTCTGACCTGGCTGACACGCGGGGCGGCCATGGAAACCCACGGCTCCAGAAACGGCTCGGCCCGGGACTGCTGTTACCCGGCTACCGAAGAACCAGACGCCGACGAGGGGATCAGGTCTGTCAACAAGGATATCATCTTTTCCGAGTTGATCGGAATTTGAAGCAGCCGGCGGCGGTCATCGAACTCAGCCGACTGGAGCATGGCATCCTGCCGCCCGCTGGCAATCAGAATTGCCGGGACTTCGGCGTAAAACTCGTCTCGTGACAACTCGTTGAAAGCCTCCACCGCCTCGTGGCCCAGTTCTTGAGCGCTGATCAAGAGGCAATCCGCCGGGAGCGGACGGGTTGCAAAACGGGAGAGGGCCCGTCGCGGACTCTCCGTGAGCAGCACACGGTAGCCGAGTTTTTGGAGGAAGCGGCGGAGCGATTCCTGCGACTTCCGTGACTTTTCGACGAGCATGACGGTGGGCTGCCGCTGTGGTCGAGCCTCGACCGAGGCCGATGACGAGGCGGCCGTCGATGAAAGAGCCGGGGTCGCTTCATCGACCGGCCTTTGGCTAGCCGGTCTCGCCCGCAACTCGACTGCTGCGGGCTCCGCCCCCACCTGAGACAACAGGGCCTCTACCGCACGTCGCACGTCGCCAGCCGACTGGAACCGTTCGTCCGGGTTGAGCGCCATCATCTTCGTCACGACGTTGACGACTTCACGCGGCAACGAAGGGGCAGTATCGCCCAGAGGAATCACCGACGTGAATCGCTCCGGACTTCCCCGCACCGTACGGTCCCGCGATTCCTGCAGCGCCGAATGGCCGGCCAGCGCGAGGTAGGCCATCGTACCGAGGAAATAGATGTCGCCCCTGACCGAATCGTTCGGCTTCCCAGACGCCCGTTCCAGTGTGGCGTAGTCGATCGTGCGTGGCTGCGCCGAACTGAGCGACTTGTCGGTCGCCGCAGCGACACCGGCGAGACCGAAGTCCACGAGTTTGGCCGCGCCGGCCGAGGAGATCAGCACGTTGGAGGCCTTCATGTCGCGGTGCGTGACCCCTTTGCCATGGGCATACTCGAGGGCTGCAGCCACCTGCCGGATCAGGTCGAGGCCACGGGCCACATCGAATGCCCCGCGAAGGCGGACCAGCTCCCGCAGGTTTTGTCCCTCGACAAACTCCATCGTGATAAAGCTGAAGCCGTTCTCCTGGCCGACGTCTTCGATCCTGACGATGTTGGGATGGTCGAGGAGACGGCCCGTCATCCCCTCACGCTGAAACGCGGCACACCGGGCCGGGTCGTTCGAATAGCGGTTGCGAAGCACCTTCACCGCCAGGATCGTGCCGCTCAGCCGATCGACGGCCCGATAGACGCGGGCAAATGAGCCGGCACCGACCTGATAGAGCACCCGGGCCCGACCATAGAAATAGCCGAATCGTTCGCCCTTCAAAATCCGCTCAACCTGGTAGCGGGTGACGAGTTCCCGCCGGAGCAATGCCTGAAAAAACGCATCGAGCGGCGCGTTGGTGCCGCCGAGATCGGCAATGACCCGGTTGATCTCCCCGGGCTCCAACAGATCGAGATCCCGGATTCGCGTGGCCGCTTCGTCGGTAGTGGTCGGAATCAAGGTGCTCATAAAGAAAGTTAGTCCCCGTTCACTTTGCACGATCGTGCGGTGGCCGCAAGGGGAAAAACTGCCCAAGACGGGAAAACCCGGCAAAACGGACCAGGCTGCTCTGGAGCCTGTGCCGCAGGGGCTGGTAGAAGCACACCGCTCGAATCCCGGGTGTTCCGTCATGCCCTCCGCCCATGTTTCTCTGATGGTTTTCCGCTCTGCGGTGGCCCTCGCGTTGGCCGCGGCGTGGGCCACCGCTCCATCTGGCGGAAGGGCCGCGGTGATCGAGGATTCGTGTGATGGCCCGCAGCCCGCCTGGTCTCTCGCTGCCGCCGACACCGCCCCCCGCGTGCTGGCCCATGAACGAAGTGCGGCCGCAGCCCGCCGTGGCAGTGCCGGAGAACGGTTTGTCATCGATGCCGCGGCCGGCACGACGCTCAGCGTGGAAATTCCGATCGGGAATGCGGGGGTGATCGATGAACTCGCAGCCGAAGCCTGGGTACGGTCGAATCGCCCCGACATCCGAATCGCCGCGAAAGTCCAGCTTCCCCACTTTCCAAAGTCCGGGTCGGGTCGACCTGTCGAGGTGCTCGTGCCGGGGACGAGTACGGAAACGATAGACCGTTGGCAACGGCTCACGGTGACAGGCGTGCCAGCCACGCTGCAGCGACAACTGCCGGCCCTCCGTGCACAGCACGGCCCCCACGGCAGCCTCGCCGGTGCCGTGGTCACGCACATCGTCCTCGAACTCTATTCCTCGCCCGGCCGCTACGACGTGGCCATCGACGATCTCCGCGTGGAAGGAGTCATCGAAAGCACCGCCCCCGTCGGCGGCAGTCGTCATGATCCGGCCGTGCAGCCTGCCGCTGCCATCACGGCCGCCGATTCGTCGACGGCGGTCCAGCCGCCCCCGCAGGATCCGGCGAGCGGCCTCAATCGCGGGGTGCTCGAAGTGGGCGGGCTGCCGTTCTTTCCCCGGGTGCTCGACCACAACGGCGAGCCGCTGGAACGGATCGCCGCGCTCGGCTTCAACTGCGTGCGACTGCGGGAGCCCGCCTCGGGCGACCTCATCGAGGAAGCTCGGCGGGCCAACGTCTGGCTCATCTGTCCGCCCCCGGCACTGCCGCATGTCGACGTCCGCGATCCCGATTCGATGCCGCTGTTCTCTGCCAACTGGGATCGCGTGCTGATGTGGGACATGGGGAGCGGCCTCGCCGAGGCGGATGTGGAGGATCTTGCCGAACGCGGACGACGCGTGCGGGCCTGCGACCAGCGTGCCGGCCGCCCGTTGATCGCCTCCGCCGATTCCGGCGTGCGGGCGGTTTCCCGGCATGTCGACATGGTCGTCGCCCGCCGGACCGTGCTTGGCACCAGTCTCGAACTCCTCGACTATCAGACCTGGCTGCGGGAACGGCCTCGGCTGATGCGGCCCGGCACACCCCTTCTGGCAAGCCTGGCGACGGAACTCGATCCGCAGACAACGCGGCAGGCTGCGGCCCTGGCCGGCATTGGCGGCAACGGCCTTGCGGTCGACCCCGAGAGCCTGTCGCTCGCTGCGATCACCACCGTGGCCGCCGGCGCGCGGGGCATTTTCTTCACGTCATCGCGACGGATCGACGGCAACGATGCCGAGTCGCGGACCCGGGCTGTGGCGGTGCAGGAGATGAATCTGCGGCTCAAGGTTCTCGAGCCGTGGGCTGCCGCCGGTCGCTTCGCCGCTGCCGGACAGGCCAGCGATAGCGAGGTCCAGACGGCGGTGCTCGAAGCGGCCCGGGCGCGGGTCGTGCTCGCCTGGCGATGCGTGCAGGGATCGCAGATCGTGGCCCGCCATTATCATGGCGACGTGCCGGGCGTTGCGACGCCCCTCACCCTTCTGGTGCCGGGCGTGCCCGAGGCGCATCGCGCCTGGGAGATCGGTGCGGCCGGGCTGCGACCTCTCAAGACGCGGCGGGTCACCGGCGGCGTGTCGGTGACGCTCGAGACATTCCATTCCCAGGCGTTGCTGCTCTTCAGCGGCGAGCCGGCCGTGACGGCGCACGTGCAGGAGCGAGTGCGGGAGTTGGCACCGTTGACGCTGGCATCGGCTCGGGCGCGGGCCGCCGGCGTGCTGGCCGCGGGCAGCAGTCTGCTGGGTCGACTCCCTGCCTCGGCACTCGGCACGCTCCCGGCCGCAAACATGCTCTCCATTGCGCAGCAGGATGCCCTTGCGGCGGAGTCGCTGCTTGCCGGCGATCCGGCGACGGCCATCGACAAGCTGCACCGTGCCATCGCGATCGGTAGTCAGGTGGAACGACTTGCCTGGGAACGGGGCGTGCTGGCGACCGGCTCCATGGTGGCCAGCCCCCTCTCGGTTTCCGATGC
Source organism: Candidatus Kuenenia stuttgartensis (assembly GCA_945883745.1). Lineage (GTDB taxonomy): Bacteria > Planctomycetota > Planctomycetia > Pirellulales > UBA1268 > CACORA01. The sequence goes on along the minus strand of CAMCYH010000068.1, from coordinate 1,093 downwards.
CACACTCGCGGAGCACTGGCGATTCATCGAGGCCCTGGCGGCCACGTCGCGCGGGCCGACGTTCTTGCCCGGGGGCTCGATGGAACGGCTCGACGAGCTTTCCGGAAATGGCTGGCGGCATTTCGCGATCAACGATCCGTCGGTCCGCACGGCCGTGGAGATCAATCGCGGCAATCCGTTCGATGGCTCGGCCTGCCTCGCAATCCGTGCCGTCGCCGCCAACCCGGCCGAGCCGCCGGTCGTGCTCGAGACGCCGCCGGTGTGGATTACCACACCGCCACTTCCGGCACCTCCCGGCAAGCTCATCGAAATCGAGGCCCAGGTGGCGGTTGATGAGCCGATCCAAGGAAGCGTGGACGGATTGCTCGTCTTCGACTCGCTCGGCGGCCCGGCCCTGGCCGAGCGCGTGGGGCAGACCAAGGGCTGGCGGCGTCTGGTGCTCTACCGCATCGTGCCCTCCGACACCACCGAGCCGTTGACGGTCACCTTCGCGATGACAGGTCTCGGCACAGCGCGTCTTGACGAGGTGTCGATCCGGGTGATCGAACGCGGCGGCGGTGGCACTCCCGCAAGCATCGTCTCGACGACCCCAGCAGCTCCGCCCGGAGTTGCATTCGCCAGCCCGAGTGACCTCTTGGGGCCGGGCACGGTTCCCCAGCCGCCGCTCCCGGCACGCCAGCCGCCTGCTGTCGAGCAGCCGAGCAGTCCGGAGGATTCGGGCGGCGGCGCCTGGCCGGGCATGAACCTCGCGTGGCCGAAGCTGCCGTTCAACGCTCCCAACGCCCCGCCCCCAGGCCCCGGCGGCGGCACTGTCGATCCGTTCAAACGCGCCCGGGGCTAGCTGGCTTTACGCAGGCCTCGCCATCCTGGCGGGCTTCCCACACCCAGCACAGGGCGCAAGCCCTGTGGCCTGTAGCAACGGATTCGCTCTAGCTTCACGCAGGCCTCGCCATCCTGGCCTCGGCCTGCTTGAGGCCTCCGCGACCATAGGTCGCTGCGGCCAAGAAACCCGGCCCTCCAGGCCTTGCTCGGCTTGCAGCGGGTTCGCTTTTGTCACGTGGCAGAGTCAGCGAGGGGCTGCCCGTGCCCCAGG
>CAMCYH010000067.1 GCA_945883745.1 Candidatus Kuenenia stuttgartensis | reverse complement strand
CCCGCCGCAAAAATATTTGCCCCTCCCCTGCCCCGCCCTCGCCTTATGGAAAAGGCAGTGAGTGGAGGTTACTGGCATGGCAGGCATGATGTCCAAGGATTGGGAAGGGCTCGATGAGGCCCGGGCCTGGCTGGCCGAGCGAATTGGGTCGCCCCGATCGTGGATCCGCCGGGAGCCGCTTCCGCAGCGGCCGCTGATCGTCGTTGCGGTGGCCGCCGCCGGAGGCGTCGCGGCCTCCCGATACTTCTCCAGCGTTCCGGGCTGGTATGCCGTCGCGGGGCTGTCACTGGCGGCGTGGCTGTGGCTGGTCTGGCGGGGGCGGTGGCAGGCTGCAGGGTTGGCACTGCTCGTAGCCGTGGCCGCCGCGATGGCCTGCTGGTCGTCGGTCCGCTGGAGCCTCTTTGCCGCAGATGATCTGGCCTGGAGCCTCGGCGATGCGCCCGTGCCAATTGCGATCGAGGCGGTGGTGGTCGAGCCACCCCGCCTGCTGGCCGATGCCTCTCCATCACCGCGCCTGGCGGGGCCCGCTCTGCCCCCCACCACGGCATGTGTTGTCGCCGTGCGGCAAGTGCGAGATGGGAAAATCTGGCGGCAGGCGAGTGGCCGGGCTGTGCTCTCCACGATCGGTTCGCCACCGCTGATCGGTGTCGGAGACTCCATACGCGTGTTCGGCCGCGGCCTGCGCCCCGCGGCGGCACTGAATCCGGGTGAAATCGATCCCCTCGAGCAGGCTCGGGCCGATCGCTGTCTATCGTTGATTCGTGTTCGATCCGCCGACTCGATCCGAGTGATCGAGGCCGCCAGTCGGATGAGCATTGCGGCGGCAGTGGCCGGTGTCCGGGCTCGGGGTCGCGCCGTGCTCGAATCGTGCCTCGCTCCGCGGCGGTCAGGCTTGGCGGCCGCGTTGCTCCTCGGTGAACGGGCGGCGCTCGACCGGGCTGATGCTCAGCTCTTCGCGGTGACCGGCACGGCCCACATCCTTTCGATCTCAGGATTGCACGTCAGCATCCTCGCGTATGCCGTCTGCCGGCTCCTGCAACTGCTGCCGATCCGACGTCGCTGGACGCTTTTGGCGGCTGTCGGCATCACCGGCTGCTATCTGCTGCTCGTGGGTCCGCAGACGCCCGTGGTCCGGGCGACGCTCGTGGTCTGGCTGGCCTGCCTAGCGGCGGCACGGGGACGGCGGTCCCACGGAATGACTGCGCTGGCGGCAGCCCTCGTTGCCGTGCTCATCTGGCGACCGGCCGAACTGTTTCAAACCGGCGCACAGCTCTCGTTTCTCGCCACGGCGGTGCTGATCACGGTGGCCGATTTGCTCAGCTGGCAGACACATGCAGACGATCCGATTGCGCGGCTCATCGAGCGGAGCCGGAGGCCCATGGAACGCCGTTTACGGCGGTTTGGCAGCGAAATGACGAGTCTCTTCATCGCTGGCTTCGCTGTGTGGATGGTCACGGCACCGATCGTGGCGTCGCGGTTCCATGTGGTGAGCCCGGTGGCCGTGTTTGTGAATCTCCTGATTGCACCGCTGGTGGCGTTGGCGATGGGGTGGGGATTTCTGTGCCTCGTCACAGCCTGTGTGTCGCAGACGGTCGCCTGTGCATGCGGCTGGATGTGCGACGGTACGTTGGCCTGCATGACCGCCTGTGCCGAGGTGGCGGCAGAGTTGCCTGGGGCTTATGCCTGGGTGGCCGGTCCGCCAGAGTGGTGGGTGATGGGCTGGTACGCCTGCCTCGTGGTGGCCGTGCTGTGGATTTCACGAGATCGCCTGCGGCAGCCGCTCGCCTGGGGCCTTTTGGCTGGTGGGTGGATGATCATCGGGGGCGTTGGTGGACTGCTCGAGGCTGCCGTGGAGTCGCGGCCGATGGGCCTGCGGATGGTGGCTGCGTCAATGGGGCACGGCTGTGGCGTGGTGGTTCGCAGCCCAGGGGGCCGCTGTCTCGTGTATGACGCCGGCCGCCTCGGCGCGCCGGGGGCCGCCCGGCGAGCGATGGAAGGCGTGCTGTGGGATGAGGGGCTGAGTCACATCGATACGGTCGTTATTTCCCACGCCGATGCCGATCACTTTAACGCCGTGCCCGACCTGATCGAGCGATTCTCGATCGGTGAAATTGTCGTGTCGGATGCGTTCCTGCATCGCGACACGGCCGCCGTTGGCGAACTGCTGCTCCTCGCCCGGCAGGCGAGGATTCCGATCCGCACTGTGGCGGCTGGCGACTCGTTTCCTCTCGATGCGACCTGCCGCGTGCGCGTGTTGCACCCACGGCACCGTGACGCTGCAGCCCGACGCACGGAGCGGCGAATTACCGACAACGAGGCAAGCATCGTGATGGCGCTGGAGGCGGCGGGCCGGCGGCTCTTGTTGACTGGAGACCTGGAGGGAGCCGCTCTGGAAACATTCGTGGCTGCCGGTCCTGATGCGTGCGATGTGCTCGTGGCTCCTCATCATGGCAGCGTTACGAGCATGCCACCTGACATTGCCCAGGCGACGGCGCCGGAAGTGGTCGTTGTGAGCGGGCCCGGTGGGCGGCGGTGGGCAGACGTCAAGCAGGCCTATGCCACCGCCCGTGACGACGGGATTCTCTCGACGGTGATCAAAACAGGGGGCTGGGGAGCCCTGAGAATCGACCTGACGACGGCCGACATCGTGCTGATGCGATGTGTGGCCGGTCGATGGCAGAAGGTCTCGCTCGAATCATCGCGAGAGACAAACGTCACGCCGTCAGGGGGTGGAGGGGGACATGGGCCGAGCGAGCACGAGCCCAGCGACCACGATCATGATCTGACTCGCGACGTAGCCGGCCAGCAGCATCAGGACACCACTTGTGAAGCCGTAGCTATGCAGACCGATCCCCAACTGGTTGGTACCAAACCAGCTCCACGCGGTGATGATGTTGCCACCGATGGCGAACAAAGCAAAGCCACGCGGACCGATCCAGCGATCCCAGCGGGCGTGAAGGACCGCCGCGTTCCAGAGCACGATCATGAGCGCTCCGTTCTCCTTGGGATCCCAGCCCCAGAAACGGCCCCAACTATCGTCGGCCCACAGGCCGCCCAGCACCGTGCCGATGAAACTGAAGAAGAGAGCGAAGCAGACCACACCGTAGGTCATCCGATAGAGGCGATCCTGGATCCGCCGGCTGCGGTCGGCAGTGTCGGGCCGACCGGAGCCCGACCAGCCTGACCAGATGCGATGGATGATCGCGCACGTGCCCAGCATACCGGCCAAGAAAGTGGCTCCGTAGCCGAGCGTGACCGTGATGACGTGCGTCGAGAGCCAGAACTGCGTGTCGAGCACCGCCTGCAGCACATGCATCGTGTCACCCGAGTCGAGCCCATAGGCCACCATCAGCGTGAGCGCCCCGCTCGTAGCAGCCACGAGATTGCCGATCCCGAACCGTTCCAGTGACTCGAGCATGAGCCCCGCGATCACGCAGGCCCAGCCGATGAAGACGGCCGACGAATAGAGATTGACGACCGGTGGGCGACCGGTGAGATAAACCCGCGACACCAGGGCGAAGGTGTGCAGCAGGAAAATCCCAAACAGCATCCAGGAAATGAACCGATTGAGTGGACCGTGCCAGGCCAGGAAGCTCACGAAGCACAGCACCGTTGCGAGCACATAGAGCCACTTGGCGAGGTCGGTCGGGTTGAACCCATTGAACCAGGCCTCGTAGGCAGCTTTGGCGGTGGACGTGCGTACTTCGGGCAGGTCGGCGATGGCCCGCGTGTATGTCGCCAGGGCTTTGTTGAAGTCTTGTGGCCCACCATCGACGACGGCAAGGAAGTCGGTGAACGGCAGGATTGCCGGGTTGAGTCGATAGGCTGGCATACCTTCCTGGCCATCCACCATCCGGCCCACTATGGCCGTCACGACAGCCGGGTAGAGGGCCTGCCAGGTCGAGCCCGGCCGCGACTCCGCGGTGTCAGCCGACGCGGCATCGAGCGGCGGAATCACCGCCGGTGGATGGTTGGCCTCGAGCATCTTCGCACCGCGCATCATCCGGCCAATTTGATCGAGCATCGACCGCCGCGCCTCTTCTCCTTCGCCGACGGGTGCGGGCATTACGGGGGGCTCGTAGGCAAAACGGATCAGATCATACGTCATCAGTTTCTGGTTGATCTCCCCATACTTTTTCTGGACGAACGTCCGCTGCTCCGGAGGTATGTCGCGGGCGGCCTCGATTTGCTCCCGCAGCGCCTCTCTGCCTCCGGCAAGTTCCCGTGCGCTGTAGCGATGTCCTTTGCGACGGGTGAGATCGAACAGATCGAGCACCTCCATGGCGTCGATCCGGAAGACGGGCGCATGGTCGGCCCAGTCTGCTGCCGCCATGTGGGCCAACAGCCACTGGGTGGCCGATACGCTCCCCTTTGGGCTGCCGGCGGGCGCATCGTCGGGCATGACCAGGCTCGTACGGTTGCTGAGAAGTTGCAGCGTGTTGCGGGCCACGCTGTCGAGCGGCTTGACCCGGCCCTCGTGCATCATGGGTACCGCTCCAGCCGCAGCCCAATCTGGCGTAGCGGCGGCCGGCTTGCGCGGGCGGGCCGCTGGGAGCGTGCAGAGGGCGACGAGCCCGAGGGCTGCCGCCGGGATGAGCCACCCTCGGGTCGGGCTGGCCGCCGGGGCTGCAGGCGTTGCCCTTTTTCGCTGCCGTGATCGCGTGGCGTCTGCGGACGGCAATGGTGCATCCCCTGTGCGAGTCGCCTCCCGTTCATGCCGGCTGGCAAACCGCACGAATGTTCCACCAAAGTGCACCAGCATGCCCCAGAATGCCAGCACGCAGGCAACATAGGGAATCAGCCAGCCGGCATTTTCGACCACTTGCAGGCCGGTCTTTTCGCCCACCTTCCCGCCACCGAGGTCTACCTGTGAGTACTGGCTTTGGTAGAAGGTTTCTCCCCGATATCGCACCGGGTTGTTCATCCAGATCCGCCCCTTCTGCTCGGCCTTGGTCGCCGTGTCGGTGAAGGTCACATACGACGAATAATCCCGGGGTGTGTCACTGGCGGCATAATCGAGCTTTCGCACATCGTCGAGCGTCACGCTGTAAGGCTTGTACTCCCGACGAAACCGCAACTGCAGCCGCCACGGCTTGCCATCGGCCTCGACCGAGTCGCATTGGTCGCCCTCGGACCCCATGAAGATTTGGGCCTGATCATTGAGGAACTGGGTGACGAGAAAGGTGCCGAGGTCGCGGCCGGTGTCGCGTTCCTCCAGCCGTACATAGGCCGACGCGATGTTGGACTTCGACGATGCGCCCCCCTCGGGCGGTCGTTCAGTGGCCAGCCAACTTGCCCCCAGCCCGGTGGTGGCTGGATTGGGGGCCACGGGGCCGACACGCACGACCGACGAATTCGGGAAGTATTCGATCACTCGCATGTCGAACGGAAGACCGTCGATTGTGATCGGGTCACCTCCAGCCCGCGCCTTGAGCAGCCGTGCAGAAATCACCGTCACGGCATCGGTGTCAGGGTCGCTCGCGTTGATAACCGCCAATTCGGTTTCATCGGTGCGGAAGGCCACGTTGGTGGTCTCTCCCTCTACCAACGACATCCGCTCCTCGATCTGCCGATCACCAAAGGCGAACTGTCCGAGCATCAAGAGGCCGACTGCCACATGGATCAGCACGTTGCCACCCCGCGCCCCGAACACGAGCACGAGTCCCGCCAGCAGCACCAGAGACGCCGCACTCGACTGGATCAGCTGCCACATGATTCGCAGCCCCGGATCATTCATCCGCCACGAATCTCCGCCGAAAAACGTGAGCATCGTCACGGTGGCCACAACGGCAGCGGTGGCAGCGAGGATTGCCTTCACCATACGCTGCCGGCTCCCGAATGCTCCCCAGGCGAGGGCTGCAGCGGAGAGCAAGCCGCCCGCCTGCACCATTCGCCAGACCGTCTGGTAGTCGATCGGGGGACGGCCTTGCAGCCCATCCGTACGGTGGCCCGTGAGAATCACCGCGAGCGTCAGCCCGGCCCCGATCGTCGCGAGAATGATGCCAGTCATCAGTCGCTGGCCATGGGCAGCGACATGAAAGCGTGTCATCTTTGCGGCAATCAGGTTGAGCAGGAGGACGAAGCCGATCGTTGCGCCGCCGGGGAAGGGAAACCAGCCGGTGAGCGACGACTCGCCGAAAATCGTGACCGGAAAGAAATCAGCCAGCGGTACCTTTGCCACCCAACTGTTGAAGTACTCCGCCTTCACTTCGGGGAGATTTTTCTCGTCTTGGGCCAGGGTGCCGATGAACAGCAAAAATGTCGCCGCCAAGAACATCACGACCGTGATCTTGAGAGATCCGGCTGTCTTGAGAATCCGCCAGGCCGCATCACTCACGGAGTGTCGATAGACGGTGGCTTCGGCCGGGACGCCATGAAATGGAGTGGTTGGAAAACTGCCTGTGGCCATTGGCGGTGTCCTTTCGGAGGCTGGAGCGTGTCAGTTCCAGCGGAGCGACGACACGAAGCGTTCAAAATTTTCTTGTTCCCGTCTGGCGACGTCTGCCCGACCCTTGAACTTGACAAACAGTGAGGCTGCCCCGCCGACCGGCACCATCGCACCGAGGATCGCCTCGCCGGCTTCATCGCCGGCCATCGCCGCCGGGTCAAGGAGCAGTACGACGGTTGCCGAAGACCCGTCTACATCGATGCGTTTTGCGTCGGCGACTGCCTTGGCTGCCGCCTGCTGCCGCTGAGCCTCATCGGCCGACGCGTCGAGTTGGCCGATCCAGCGGGCAACATTATTCTCCAGCGTGCCCGACGCAGGAATCACGGTCACCTCCTGCCTGTCGACGCCATCGCCGATCAGAAGCGTGGCCAATCGCAGGCCACCGGCATTGCCGTCGGCCCAACCCTCGGGCACATCGTATCGGACCCGTGGCGACGGGGCTTGTTCCCCCCGGGACTGGCCGCGGGAAACAGTCGACGAGGCAGTGACGCTGCGGGGTGTGCTGTAACTGCGGATATCACCCGGTCGGATGGCTGCGTCGTCACCGCAGCCGATCGCAACGAGGGCGATAGTCATTAAGACAGCCGTCGTGAACGGGGGTGTGCGCAGGCTCTTGCGACGAGATGTCATAGCATCTGTCAGTATAGCGCACGGAGAGCCCGGGCGGAGAGGCCGTGGGTGGCATCCCTATCGCCAGCCGAAGGTTTCGGCGAGGGCGTTCAGCAGCGGGTTGGACAGTGCCGTACCCTGGGAGGTGCCAATGGTTCGCACCAGGTCGAATGCCACGATTCCCCCGGTGAGAAGGATGAGCGAACAGCACACAAGGCCGCAAATCTGCCACGTGCTGAACCGTACGTCTGCCACCATGTTTCCGGGGAGATCGAGCGACCCGGAAAAACCTGTGCTTCCGCCGAAACTTTGTCCGGAGAAGCCAGCCGACTCCATCCCTGACATGCCGGAGGGAAAGAGATCAGACGCCTCCGACGGCTCGGCGGCGATGTTGATCGAACCGCCGTCACCGCCGTCACCGGTATCTCCCAGCGAGAAGTTTTCGTCGTTTAGTTGCCCGCCGAAATCGCCATCGAGGCCGCCGACATCGGCGTCGGCCTCTTGCTCCTCTTCCTCGATTCCGAGGTCCACTTCATCCCAGGTCTGAATTCCCTCCAGCTCGACCGCCTTCTCTTCAATCAGCACGCCACTGTCGAGAACGTCGGAAAGGGCGGAGCCCATTTTCCCTCTGGCAGGGTTAGAGCCGACCACGAGATCGTCGTCGTCTCCCACGGCCAGAGAGGCCGCCGAAGTGCCTGGCCCGCTGGCGGCGAGCGGGTCTCCGAGGATCGGCTCGCCAAGATCGATCGATAGGGTGCCTGCGTCGCCAGGCTCGTCAGCCGCTGGAAGCGACTGTGCCGATGCCGCGATGATCGATCCCAATTCGAGGTCGTCGCGATCGAGCGACAGCCGGCCCGAGTCGGCGAGCAATAACTCTTCGCCAGAAGACTCCGCGGCGTTGCCCTTGATGACCGGAGCAGAGAGCCCGGAGATCGCACTGATGGCATCGTCCGGCTCGAGGAGAACGATTGAATCAGGCTCGGTCTGCTCTCCCCGGATTGCCGGCTCCGGGGTGGCTTCCGCGAGTTCTGCACCCGCGTCACCGGAATCGTCGAGATCGAGCAGGAGTTCCACGTCGCTCGTCTGAGCGGCTTCCGCAGACTTCTCGGTGAACGTGATCGCTGAAGGCGGCTCATCGACGGCCACCCCCGAGGCTGGTTCAACCTCGATCACGGACGCCGGCTCCAGTTCGACCATCGCTTCGACATCGAGAGTGAGCGAGTCTTCGGAATCGATCCCACCCGGGGCCGCATCCGCCGCCTCGGGCACCGCCACGAGATCGTCACTCGTACCCGCCTCCTCCTGCTGCTCCACCAGGTAACGGTCGAGATCCTCCGCCTTGAATTTCAGCCCGCTGCCATCCCGAATCGGATAGAGCATCTTCCGGTCGACGAGACGATGGACGTCGTCTACTGAGACGCCCAAGTGCTGGGCAGCTTCCTCGAGCGATACAAATCGTCCGGCCATACGAACGCCCTATCCGGGGAGCGAGTCTTCCCAATCTTTGTCGGCCTACCCCGCTCCACATTCTACGCGACCCGTCCATGTCAGGCGCAATCCGCATGGTCAGACCAACCCGCTCAGGGGGATGGTCGTGGCTGGGGCGTCGGCGCTGCTGTTTCCAGCATTTTCCGCAGGGCTGCGGGCTTCGGATCCTGGGCGTTGAAATCCCCGACCCGGAGGTCTCCCGAGATGTCGCGGGCGCTTTTGAGCGTGAGCGTGCCTGCCACGCTGTCGACGTGGTAGATGGCCACGTGCCGCAGGATCGGGTCGACGATCAGCAAGACGTGCCGCGTCTCATCGAGTGGGAACGTCCGCACGCACATCTGCTCGGCGGTGTGCTCGCCCGCTCGAGCGGGCGAGCCGGCAAGGGCCAAGGTGGCGGCTCCCGCCGCAATGGCCAGGCGCATCACCGTCCGTGCCGCATGTCGCCCTCGTCGCCGGTGATGATTCTTCGCATGCCACATAAGACTAGCACGGTAGGGACCTGATGCCCGAGTCAGCAAGGCCAGCCAACCTACGCAGCTTCCCTCGCTTGCCCTGCTCGCGCAGTTGCCCCCCAAAAAGCCTCAACGGTGATTTGAACGCTCGGGTCGAACTCACCAATTGTTTCGATTCAACCAGCGGGGCAAAAAGAGCCGATTCCAGAGAGTGTTCCGGCTGATAGCGCCGGGGCCGAACATTTGGTCATCCCGTTGGAGGAGCCGCGCCGTGTCGAGACTCAATGCCTTCGCAACCACGCTGATTCGCTCGCCGCTCCTGTGGGGCATGGCGATCGCCTGCGGCTTCTTCAAGCTGATCCACGACGGAATCATTGCCGACCCGACGCTCGTTCGTTACCTGGCCGGCCACTGGATCGAGTATGTCGAGGTCGGGATGTTCTTCATCGGCATCGCCGCCCTCTCCGGCAAGTGGCTTGATGTGGCCTGGCAGCGACGCGGCGTTGCCGTCGAGCAGATCGACCCGATTCCCGATGGTGGCCAGGATCCGATGGAGGCCGCCGCACTGCTCGCTTCACTGCCGGAGGAGGGACAGAAGGGCGGGACGGCTTTTCTCGTCCGGCGTCTTCGCGAGGCGCTCGACTTCGTATCGCGGACCGGAACGGCGGAAGGGCTCGAGGATCATCTCAAGTATCTCTCCGACGTTGACGCCGCCCGTGCCGCACGGAGCTACGGACTCGTGCGGTTCATCGTCTGGGCGATCCCGATCATGGGGTTTCTCGGTACGGTCATCGGAATCACGGTCGCGATCGCCAACCTTTCTCCGACCCAGCTCGAAAACATCTCGGGTGTCGTGGCCGGGCTCGGCACGGCGTTTGATACCACGGCGACAGCGCTGGCCTTATCAATGGTACTGATGTTCATGCAGTTTCTCGTCGACCGCTCGGAGCAGTCGCTGCTTGCCGATGTGGATGTGGTGGCGTGGGAGACGCTGGCCGGTCGCTTTCAGTCGGTTGCCGGGGGGAGCAACGCCGCTCTTGTCGGTGTGATCGACCACGCGGGCAACACCTTGCGGGTTTCTCTGGAGAAATCACTGCACGCCGTGCTCGCCGCGTGGACGGAGTCGCTCACTGCGGCCCAAGCCGGCCTCGTGGCCGAGCATGAGAACCGCTGGGCGGCCGCCGCGGAGTCGCTGGCCTCCGCCATGCGAGCGATGGAGACCCAGCATGCCAAGATCGCTGGCCAGACGGAATTGCTCGCCAGCGTCGTCCATGCCACCCGCGATCTCACGACACTCGAGAAGTCGCTCAATGCCAATCTCGCCACGCTCGCGTCCAGCGGTCGCTTCGAGGAGGTTCTGGCGACCCTGGCCGCCTCGACGCAGCTCCTCGCCGCCCGCGCTGCAGCGACGGGTGCACCACGTGCCGTGGACCTGTCCGGTATGAGCCTAAGCGGAAAGGCCGCATGAGTCGCTTTCGGCCCGCCGAGGGGCCCGCCATCTCGCTGTTTCCCTTTCTCGCCGTGCTCCTGTGCACGATGGGTGCGCTCCTTGTCTTGCTCGTGCTCTTTAGCCGGGCGAGCCAGCAGCAGGGCGAGACGGCCGAGCAGATCCGTGCCCGCGAACAGGAAGAGGCCGACCTGGCGCTCGTCCGGGATTCGCTTGTCTGGCGGCTGGAACAGGTGAAGACAATCCGAGCCAAGACGGCTGACGACCTCGCCAAGGCGCGGCTCCAACTGGCGGGCATCGAGGAGCACGTACGGTCGCTCACGGATCAGCTCGCTGGCATGGAGCGACAGGTTGCCGCCCTGGCCAGCGCGGATGCTTCGACGCCGGTGGACGCCGAGGAACTCGCCCGGCTCGAGCAGCGACTGAAGACCGCCCGTGAATCACTCGATGAAAAACGTCGTGACCTGGAAAGCCAGCCGGCGAAGTACGCGGTGGTTGCCTACGAGGGTCCGTCCGGCACGCATCGTCGGCCGCTCTACATCGAGTGTTCCATCGAGGGCGTCTATCTGCAGCCGGAAGGCATTCGGCTCACCCCCAGCGATTTCGAGGGGCCGTCGGGACCGGGCAATCCCCTCGCCAGCGCCCTCCGCGCGGCCCGCGAGCACATCGCCAACACCACGCCGGGCGGTGCGGAGGCGGCAGTGCAGCCGTATCCGTTGTTGCTGGTTCGACCGTCGGGCGTGATGGCCTATTATTCCGCGCGGGAGGCGATCCAGTCGTGGGGAAGCGATTTCGGTTACCAGCTCATCGATGAAGATTGGACACTGGAGTTTCCTCCGCGCGATCCCGCCTTGGCCGAAGTGGAGAAGCGAGCGGTCGAGGAGTCGCGGGAGCGGCTGGCGTGGCTGATGTCGCGACGCTCGACCCGCCCTGCCCGGCCAACCACCCAATACCGCGCCTCGACGACCCGCGGGGGCGTGGTCTCCAACGACGGCCCCAGCCTGCTCGGTGACCAGAGGCAATACGATTGGAGCCGACAGCAGGCCGCCCGCGGGATCGGCGGCGGGGATGGTGAAGGCGGCTTCGGCGGTGGGAATGGCGAGGGCGCGGGGAGTGGCACAGGACTTGGCCAGGGCATGGGAACGGCAGCGGGCTCCACCGCCACGCCTGGTGGCTTGGCAAATGGCGCGGGGACCGGCGACCCGCAGGGCGGTGTCGGCGACCGCTATGGCAATGCTTCACATGCTTCGGCGCGGCCCTTTGGCGGGACCGGCAGCGGTTCGGCATTCGGAGAGCAGCCGCGGGAAGCCGACTCACGTTTTGGTTCATCTTCCGGTGCAGATGACACGAACCTTGCGCAGGGGGGCGGGCCGGTGGCCGGGCCCGTCGGTCGTGGGGCTCTCGACGATGGTGGCCAGCCCGGGATGGCAGGCGGAAGTCCTTCGGGTAGCTCGGGCGGGGAGTCCGAGGGCAAGCCCGGCCAGGCGGCGGATGCGGCGGGCAAAGCGGTGGCTGGTGGCGCCGGCGGCAGCGCTGGCACCAGCGGGCCCCAGCTGCCCGGAATGCTGCAACCTGCTGGCGCAGCAGGAGGCACCGGGGCGAGCGGGATGTCGGCCAGTCTGTCACCGGGATCGATGGCGGGCGCCCGTGGCAAGAACTGGGCCAGCTTGGCGACGACTGATCGCCCCATCCCGCTCACTCGCCCGATCCAGGTCGAGTGCTCCTTCGACGAGCTCCGGGTCTATGACGATGCGGGACGTTCCGTGGTCGATCGCATTCCGCTCGGTCCCGACACCGCCGGATCGATCGATCCGCTCGTCAAGGTCGTGCACCGCCGCGTTGCCGGCTGGGGGCTGGCGGGCGACCGGATGTATTGGAACCCGCAGCTCGTGCTCTCCGAGACAGTCGACGGACGATCCCGACGCGAAGACATCGAGCGGCTGCTGGCTGACAGCGGGCTGGAGACGCGTCGCAAGGGCCAAGAAGATGCCGTCCGGCGACTGCCGCCTGTCTATCCTGCAAGCACACGGCGTCGAGGCCGGTAAACGTTCCCAGACGACGAGGATCTCTTCTCATGCCACGCTATCGTTCCCCGGAAATCGAATCGGCCGGGCAGGATTCCTTTCTCGATGTCGTGACCAACATCGTTGGCATCCTGATCATCCTCGTGATGGTGATCGGAGGCCGGGTTCAGCAGCTGGTATTCGAGCCGACGGCCCCCACCGACTCGCAGGCTGCGGCTCTCGGGCGGGAGATCGAAACCCTCGAAGCAACAGTGGCGATCACGGAAAACGAGGTGCAGGAGCTCGTCGAGCAAGGAGAGCAGATCACGCTCGCCGCCGTCGGGGCCAATGCGGCTCGGGTAGAACTCGCCACGGCCGTGGCGGCCGCGACCCGTGAGGTAGAGCAGCGCAAGGCGTCTTCCGACAAGGCACGGGTGAAGGTGGCGGAGGCTGCCGCACAGAAGCAGCGACTCAAGACGGAAATCGAGAAGACCGAACTCGAGGCGCAGGGCCTCGCCCACGCGCCGCAGACCACGAAAGAGGTGCTCGCCTATCCCACTCCGATCGGCCGCACCGTCACCGGGGAGGAGATCCACTTCCGGCTGGAGGGTGATCGCATCGCCTACATTCCGCTCACCGAGCTCTTTGAATTGGCCAAGGGGCAGACGCGCAGGCAGCAGGGCGACCTGGCCTCGATGTCGAACCGCATCGAGACGGTCGGCCCGGAGCAGGATTTTACGCTCGACTACGTGATCGAGACGAAGATTGATCAAGCCCGGGGGCAGGTGCTCGTGCGGTCGCGGGAGTGGGTGGTGCGGCCGGTGGGGCCAGGAATTGGCGAACAGGTGGAGGCGGCGTTGGGGAGCCGGTCGCGGTTTCGCTCGCTGCTGGCCAATGCCACTCCCGACGTCACCGTGACGCTCTGGTGCTATCCCGACAGCTTTGAGGGCTTTCGCAAGGTCCGCGAGGAACTCTACCGGCTCGGCATCGCGACAGCCTGCCGTCCACTACCCGAGGGCGCTCCGATCGGCGGCTCCACCGAGGGGAGCAAGTCGGTCGCGCAGTGAGGCCTGTAGCAGGGCCGGCTCGCACGTCATCCCGCGGGCTTGCCGGGAGACGCTTGCGCCCCGCGGCTGGCTGAGCCCAATCGCATCATTCAGACGTCGCCGGGGGGCATTCCGAAGAATGCCGCCGCATTGCGGAAGGCGATGTCGCGGACGAGCCCAGTCAGCAACGGCATGTCGGCCGGCAGGAGGCCAGCCTCGACATCCGCGCCGAGGATCGAGCAGAGGAGCCGACGAAAATATTCGTGCCGCGGATACGAAAGAAAGCTACGCGAGTCGGTGAGCATGCCGACGAAGTTGGCCAGCAGGCCCAGCTGGGAGAGGGCGTCGATCTGCCACCGCATCCCGTCGAGCTGGTCGAGAAACCACCAGCCGCTGCCAAACTGGATCTTGCCGCGAACCCCTTCGCCCTGAAAGCTGCCACACAGCGCAGCGAAGGGATAGGTATCACGGGGGTTGATGTTGTAGAGAATTGTTTTTGGCAGGTGGCCTCGCGATTCGAGTTCATCGAGGTAGCCGGCCAACCCGTCGATCTGCGGAAAGTCGCCGATCGAGTCGAAGCCCGTGTCAGGGCCGAGATCACGCAGCGCCTTTGAATTGGGATTGCGAAGCGGGCCGAGATGGAGCTGTTTGACCCAGCCGCGGTCTGCGTCGAGCTCTCCGAAATACACCATCAGGAAGCCACGGTAGGCATCGAGGGCTGCACCGGTCACGGCCGCGCCGCTCATGGACGCCGCATAGGCCGCCGCCGCCTCCGACCGCGTGCCCCCGCGGCCGAAGGCATGGTTCAGGCCGTGGTCGGAGAGCCGGCCGCCCATGCCGTGGAAAAATTCGTGGCGGGCGTCGATGGCGGCGAGCAGCCCGTCGAAGGTTTTGCAGTCGATTCCCGCGGCCTGCTCCAGGCGGGCGACCCACGGTTGCAGCACGTCGGGCTTGTCGGCCGCGAGTGCCTTGTCGGGGCGAAAAGCGGGATAGACCCGCGTGCCGATCCCCTGCCCTGCGATCGTCGCATGATGGGCGAGGCCGTCGCCGGGGTCGTCGGTCGTGCCGACCATCGCCACGCGAAACTGGCTGAGGAGTGACCGGGCTGAGATCTCGGCCAGCCGCTCATTGGCGGTGGCCCAGATTCGCGGTGCCGAGGTCTCGTCGAGCACATCGTCTATGCCGAAGATTCGTGAAAGCTCCAGGTGCGTCCAGTGCCAAAGGGGATTCCGCAGCAGCCGTGGCATCGTCTGGGCATACGCCAGAAATTTTTCATACGGCGGAGCCGTGCCGGTGATGTGGCTTTCGGCAACACCGTTGGCCCGCATCGCCCGCCACTTGTAGTGATCACCCCCGAGCCAGACGTCGGTGAGATTGGCCCACCGCTTGTCGCTTGCAATCTCCTCCGGCGGGAGGTGCGTGTGATAGTCGTAGATCGGCTCTTCCGCTGCAGCGGCGTAGAGCTCGCGGGCGGCGTCGGTGGCGAGGAGGAAGTGCGGGTCGGTGACGGGATTGGTGAGGCGTGGCATGGCAAGGAGTCAGGAGAAGTGGCAAGGGGTTGAAGAATGGTCTGCGGTGCACGCCGTGGCGTCTTGGATGCCGCGTTCGGTGGCCGAGCAGAGCTGGTCGAGTTCATCGAGCGTAATCGACAAGGGGGGCATGATCACGACGACATCACCGAGTTGGCGGAGGATAGCTCCATACTTCCGGGCGGCGAGGCAGGCTTGGGTGCCCCGCTTTTCCTGCCATGGGAAGGGGCGGCCCGCCGCCTTGTCGGCCACAAGCTCGATTCCCGTCACGAGGCCACACTGCCGCACCGCGCCGACGTGTTCGTGCGACGCCAGCCGTCCGACGAACCTCTGGAGACAGGCGATTTTGGGCGGCAGCGACTCGAGCACCCGCTCGTCGCGAAAAATATCGAGCGATGCGATTCCCACGGCCGCTGCCAATGGATTGCCGCCGTAGGTGTGGCCATGAAAAAAAGCTCGTTGCTCGGCATGAGTACCGAGAAATGCGTCCCAGACCCGCGCGGTCGCGAGCGTGGCCGCCATCGGCAGGTAGCCGGCCGTGAGACCTTTCGCCAGGCAGAGGAAATCGGGCGACACGTTCTCCTGCTCGCAGGCAAACATCGTGCCCGTTCGCCCGAAGCCCGTCGCCACCTCGTCGAGGATCAGGAGCACATCGTGCTTCGCGGTCAGGTCGCGGACGTCCCGCAGAAACCCAGGTGGATGCACGTAGATGCCGGCTGCCATCTGGACCAACGGCTCCATAATGACGGCGGCGACGGTGCCGGCGTGTTCAGTGAGCAGGCGGTCGAGGGCGGCGAGGGACTCGTCGAGGGAGGGTGGCTGCCGGCCCGTTCGCGGGCAGGGCCCTCCCGGCGATGGCAGCCGAATCGCGTCGAACGTGAGCGGGGCGAACAGTGCCGTGAACCGATCGACACCACCGACGCCGATGGCGCCGAGCGTGTCGCCATGATAGGCCT
Source organism: Candidatus Kuenenia stuttgartensis (assembly GCA_945883745.1). Classification (GTDB taxonomy): domain Bacteria; phylum Planctomycetota; class Planctomycetia; order Pirellulales; family UBA1268; genus CACORA01. The sequence continues at coordinate 621 of CAMCYH010000067.1, read as the reverse complement.
CGCCGATCGCGATGAACCGTGTTCGGTCGGGCTGCGGCGAGGCAGCCTGTCGCCAGAACTGGAAGGCCATTTTCAGGGCGGCCTCGATCGCGCTCGAGCCGTCGCCAGAGAAAAACACTTTCTCGAGTCCCGGCGGGGCGACTTCCACGAGCCGGCGGGCAAACTCGACCGTCGTGGGATTGGAGAGGCCGAGGTTGGTCGTGTGGGCCACCTGCGCGAGTTGCTTCGTGAGGGCGGCGTCGAGCCGGGGATGGCGATGGCCGTGGACGTTGCACCACATGCTTGCCGAGCCATCGAGGTAGCGGCGGCCCTCGGTGTCGATGAGCCAGCAGCCCTCTCCCTGCTCGATCAGCAGCGGGTCGTATTCCTGCATCTGCGTGAAGGCATGCCACACGTGGCGTTGGTCCCACGCGTGAAGCATCTCGTCGCGATGGATGGCTGCCAAATCGAAACGCTCCTGCGGTGCTGTGTCGCGCGAAAGGCTGGTAGGCATGATCCACAGAGTTTACCGTTACGGCGGTTCGTGTGGTCACCTGCTGGACTGCACGCCTGAATTTTGCCATCTCCAGGAATCGAGCACATGTCGAAGCGTGTCAGAGTTCTCGTCGTCGGCTGCGGCCA
>CAMCYH010000066.1 GCA_945883745.1 Candidatus Kuenenia stuttgartensis | reverse complement strand
ATCGGCAAGGCGGGGATCTACGGCAACCGGGCCTATCAACGGGCCAGTGGCTCCAGCAACGGCGTCCCTGGCGGTCCGGAAACGGTTGTCGGCAACCAGGTCGCATTTTTCGGTGAAGTGGGGATGTATGGCGACATCGCCATCACACGCTGGCTCTCGTGGCGCACCGGCTACGTGGTCTTCTGGGGCACCGGCCTGGCGTTGCCCGCGGAGAACCTGTCGCTGGTCAACAGCAACTTCGGTACGGCAGGTGAGATCAACACTACCGAGAGTCTGCTCGTGCACGGCGTGACGACCGGCCTCGAGGCACGCTGGTAGGCCCAGCCGCCAATTCCATGAGCCCGAAGGCATCGAGCGCTTCCCCTGTGTAGCTCGGAAGCAGATCGCCAGTGCCGCCGGCTGCGAACCGCCGGGCATGCACCACCAGATCCTCCGGCGGTCCCTCGCAGACGATCTGCCCACCGCCGGCGCCGGCCTCCGGCCCCATGTCGAGCACCCAGTCCGCCGCGGCGATCACCTCGAGGTTGTGCTCCACCACCAGCACCGTGTTGCCCGCATCAACCAGCCGCTCGAGCACGTGCAGCAGTTTCTCAATGTCGGCAAAGTGCAGCCCCGTCGTTGGCTCGTCCAAGATGTAGAGCGTGCGGCCCGTGCCCGGCTTGGCCAGTTCCCGGGAGAGCTTGACCCGCTGGGCCTCGCCCCCCGAAAGCTGCGGCGCCGGCTGGCCGAGGGTGATGTAGCCCAGGCCCACGTCGACGAGCGTGCCGAGAATCCGCGCGATGTGCGGCACTGTTTCAAACAGTTGCGCCGCATCGGCCACACTCATCTCGAGCACGTCGGCGATCGATTTGCCATGCCACTTGGCATGGAGCGTCTCGCTCGAATAGCGGCGGCCCTTGCAGGCTTCGCACTCCACCCACACGTCTGGCAGGAAGTGCATCTCCACCCGTCGCTGGCCGAGCCCCTCGCAGGCCTCGCACCGCCCCCCCGGCACATTGAAGGAAAACGTCCGCTGCGTGAACCCGCGGGTCCGCGACTCGGGCACCTTCGCATAGAGCTGGCGGATGTGGTCGAAGACGCCGGTGTAGGTGGCAGGAGTCGAGCCGGGCGTGGAGCCGATCGGATCCTGGTCGACGAGGATCACCTTGTCGATCCCGTCGAGTCCGCGGAGCGAGTCGTGCTTGCCTGGCTGTTCCCGCGCCGCATGGAGCCGCCGGGCCAGCGCTCGCCAGAGCACCTCGAGTACCAGCGACGTTTTCCCCGAACCGCTCGGCCCCGTAACGGCGGCTAGCACGCCGAGCGGAATCTTCGCATCGATCCCCTTGAGCGTGCGGTGGCGGATGCCGCGAATCTCGAGCCAGTGCTGCGGCTCGCGACGGCCCTGCTCTCGCTTTTGTTCGAGCACCGCATCACAGGCCCGCCGTTTCGTGAGGTAGGAGCCCGTCACGCTTGGCTTCAGGGACTCAAGTTTTGCGGGGGCTGCATGGGCCACGATCCGGCCCCCCTCGCGGCCACTGCCGGGGCCGAAGTCGAGGGCATGGTCGGCCGCATTGACGACATCCCGATCATGTTCGACGACCACGAGCGTGTTGCCCAGGTCGCGGAGCTTGCCGAGCGCCGTGATCAGTCGGTGCGTGTCCCGCGGGTGGAGGCCGATCGTCGGCTCATCGAGCACGTAGAGCACGCCGGTGAGGCCGCTCCCAACCTGGGCCGCCAGCCGGATCCGCTGCATCTCGCCACCAGAGAGGCTGCCGGCCGGCCGGGCCATGTCGAGGTAGTCGAGGCCGACGTCGACCAGAAACGTGACCCGAGACTTGAGTTCACGGAGCAGGTCGCCGGCGATCTTCTTCTCCGCCTCGCCGATCGTCACCGTCGCCAACTCTTGCTGCAGCCGGCCGAGTGGCATCCGGCACCAGACATCGAGCGTGCGGCCCCACAGCGTGACGGCGCTGGCCACATCGGCCAGCCGACTGCCACCGCATTCGCTGCAGGGCACTTCGCCCATCACGGCATCGACCTTGCCCCGCAGGCCGACGACCAGCCGCGCCGCCTCTTCGCAGGCAGCCTCCAGCCCCTTGAACTGGTAAGAGAAACCTTTCGCCTCGATCCACTTCTCACCGGTGCCCTCGAAGAGCACCCGCTGCTGCAGACCGGAGAGGTCGGCAAGAGGGACGTTGGCCGGCAGGCCGGTCGCCTTGCAGAGGGCCTCGAGCATCGCGCGGCCCACTGGCGCAGACAGCGACGGCCAGAGATCGAGGGCTCCGTCGGCGAGTGATTTCGAAGGGTCACGGATCAGGGCTGCGTGCTCCACGCCGGTGCGGGTGCCGAGGCCATCGCAACTGGTGCACCAGCCGAGCGGGCTGTTGAACGAGAACTGCCGCGGCTCGAGCGGCTTGAAGCCGCGGCCGCATGACGGGCAGGCGAGGGAGCGGCTCATCACCTCCACCGGCCAGTCGGGCTCGTCGGCCCCCTCGACCGCCCGCGCGACGAGCATCGTGCCCCCGCCGGCGGCGAAGGCCGCCTCGACGCTCTGGGCGAGACGGCTCCGCTCGGCTGGATTGGCCGTCACGCGGTCGATCACGATCTCGATCCGGCTTTTCCGCTTGCGGTCGAGCGTCGGTTTCTCGTCGAGGTGGACGGTCGCCCCATCGATCCGCACCCGCACATACCCGGCGGCCCGCAGGCCGGCGAAGAATGCCTCGGGCGTCTGCCCCAGCTTGAGTTCGGTCGGGGCGAGCAGCACGAGCCGCGTGCCCGCAGGGTGCGCGAGCAGCCGTGACACGGTCTGGTCGACGCTCTGCGACCCGACGGGCGTGCTACAGTCTGGACAGTGCATGATGCCCAGCCGCGCGGCCAGCACCCGGAAGGCGTCGTACATCTCCGTGAGCGTGCCGACTGTCGATCGCGGCGTGCTGCCGGTGTTGCGTTGCTCGATGGCGACCGCCGGGGAGAGCCCCTCGATCCGCTCGAAGACCGGCTTGGGCACCTGGCCGACGAACTGTCGCGCGTAGGGGGAGAGGCTCTCGACGTACCGTCGTTGGCCCTCGGCGTAGAGTGTGTCGAAGGCGAGCGACGTCTTGCCGGAGCCGCTCGGCCCGCAGCAGACGGTGATCGCTCCGCGGGGAATGTCGGCATCGACCTGCTTGAGATTGTGCTGGGCTGCACCGCGAACCATGATCGCCGGTGGTCCCGGATCACGGGACGCCTTCGTAATGGCGGCGAGCGTGTCCCGCTCGATCGCGGCGGCATCGGTCGGCTTGCGGTGGCGGGTCGCCCGCGGCTTCTTCGCGGCCGTGAGACGATCCTTGGCCGCCTCGAGCACTGGCACGAGTGCCCGGCCGGTATGCGACGCCTTCGCCTTCGCGATCTGCTCGGGCGTACCAGCCGTCACGATCTCGCCCCCACCGGCCCCACCTTCCGGTCCCAGATCGATCACCCAGTCGGCCCGCTTCACGACATCGAGGTTGTGCTCGACGACGAGCACCGTGTTGCCCGCGTCGACGAGCCGCTCGAGCACCGTGATCAGCTGTCGTACGTCGGCCATGTGCAGGCCCGTCGTCGGCTCGTCCAAAATATAGAGCGTCTGGCCGGTCGACCGCTTGGCGAGTTCCCGAGAGAGCTTCACCCGCTGGGCCTCACCGCCGGAGAGCGTCGGGGAGGGCTGGCCCAGGTGGAGGTAATCGAGGCCGACGTCGCAGAGCGTCTCCAGCTTGCGGGCGATGTCGGGGGCGTCGGCGAAGAGCTCCCGCGCCTCACCGATCTCCATGGTCAGCAGGTCGGCGACATTCTTGCCCTTCCAGCGAACTTCGAGCGTGTCCTTGGCGAACCGGGTGCCGCCGCAGACCTCACAGGTCATCCAGATGTCGGCAAGAAAGTCCATGTCGAGACGTGTCGAGCCGTTGCCCTCGCAGGCCTCGCAGCGGCCACCGGCCACGTTGAAGCTGAAGCGGCCCGCCTTCCAGCCCCGCTTCTTCGCATCGGGCAGCATCGTGAACAGCTTGCGGATGTCGTCCCAGACCTTCACGTATGTGGCCGGATTGCTTCGCGGCGTCCGCCCGATCGGCGACTGGTCGATGACGATCACCTTGTCGAGCTGCTCAGCTCCGTGGATCGCGTCGAACGCTCCCGGGATCGCGGCTTCGCTTCCCAGCCGCCGCCGTAGCTCCGGCTCGAGCACGTCGCCCACGAGCGAGCTCTTGCCGCTCCCTGACACTCCGGTCACGCATACGAAGAGACCGAGCGGAATCGTGACGTCGATCCCACGGAGGTTGTTGTGCCGCACGCCTTCCAGCGTGAGCGACGCCGTGCCCGGCGTGCGCCGCTGCTGTGGCACCTCGATCGCATCGCGACCGGCCAAGAAGCTGCCCGTGATGCTGCGATCGCTCTTCATGATCGCCTCGGGTGTGCCCGCGGCTACGACCTCGCCCCCCCGCTTGCCGGGGCCGGGCCCGAAGTCGACCACCCAGTCGGCGGCGCGGATCGTGTCTTCGTCATGCTCGACGACGACCACCGTGTTGCCCTTGTCGCGCAGCTGCTCGAGCGCCCCCAGGAGCTTTACGTTGTCGCGGGCATGCAGGCCGATCGACGGTTCGTCGAGCACGTAGAGCACGCCCGAGAGGCCCGACCCGATCTGGGCTGCCAGGCGGATTCGCTGGCTCTCGCCGCCAGAGAGCGTGGGCGCCTTGCGGTCAAGCGCTAGGTATCCGAGGCCGACCTGATCGAGGAACTCGAGGCGGGAGCGAATCTCCTTCAGCAATTCGGTGGCAATAACGGCCTGCGTGTCGTCGAATGCGAGATCGGCGAGGAAGGCTCGGGCAGTGGCGATCGGCAGGGCACACAGCGCGTCGAGCGATAGTTCGACGCTTGCTTCACGTCGGGCCCGGCCGGTCCGGCTTGGCGACCTTCGGTCGCTGGTGATGCCCCGGCCCTTCGGCCCTGAAGACAAATCGCCGAGCTGAGCGCGGCTCGTGATCCGCACCGCCCGTGCCGGTCGTGACAGCCGTGCGCCGTGGCAGTCATGGCAGGGTGTGATGCTCATCAGCTTCTCGAGCATCCGCCGCATGATGCCGCTCTTCGCGTTCCGCCACCGGTTGGCAAGCATCGCGAGGATGCCCTCGAACTTGGTCTTGGCGCCGCGTTCCGCCCGACCCCGCTTCCACGAGATCGCGATCTCCTCGACACCCGTGCCATGCAGCCACACCTTCTTCTGCAGCGGCGAGAGATCCTGCCAGGGTGTGTCGAGCAGCGTGCCAGCCGGCCACTTTCGCTTCGTCTCGGCATGCCCTGCCACGCCGTTGAGGAGCCGCCGCATCCAGCGAGGCATGTCGCGAAACGAGCCGAGCACGCCCATGCACCCCTTCTTGAGCGACTTCTCTGGCGCCGTGATGAGCTTGTCGGGATCGATGCCGTAGATATCGCCGAGGCCGTCGCAGGTTGGGCAGGCTCCCTGCGGACTGTTGAAACTGAAGAGCTGCGGCTCCGGCGTAGAGTAGCTCACGCCGCAGTTCACGCAGGCGTATTTGCTCGATAGGATCAGGTCGGAAAAAAGGGACGCAGCTCTTTTCTCGCTCTTGGCTGGGGAACGAGCTACGTCCCCTTTTTCCCCGGCCACGATCACCTGGCCGCCGCTGGTGCGGAGCGCCAGTTCCACCGCCTCGGCCACGCGGCTCCGGGTCGCTTCCGATGGCACGAGCCGGTCGACCACGACGTCGATCGTGTGCTTGAGGAGCTTCTCGAGCGGAGGCGGATCTTCGACACGGCATACGGTGCCATCGACCCGGGCGCGGGTGAATCCCTGCCGCACGAGGTCGGTGAATAGGTCCCGATGCTCCCCCTTCGCATCACGGACGAGCGGCGCGAGGATCATCACCTGCTCGCCGCCGCGGGCGGCGAGAATCCGCTCCACGATCTGGTCACGAGGCTGGGCCTCGAGCACGGCATCGCATTCCGGACAGTGGGCAGTGCCGACCCGTGCATAGAGCACACGCAGGAAGTCATGGATCTCCGTCATCGTGGCGACGGTCGAGCGGGGGTTGGTGCCGGCCGACTTCTGCGCGATCGAGATCGAAGGCGACAGCCCCGTGACTGCATCGACATCGGGTCGGGGCAATTGCCCAAGAAATTGACGGGCGAATGTCGAGAGACTCTCGACGTACCGTCGCTGCCCCTCGGCGTAGAGCGTGTCGAAGGCCAGGCTCGACTTGCCCGATCCGCTCACGCCCGAGAGGCAGACCAGCCGGCCCCGGGGGAGCCCCACCGTCACGTCGCGGAGGTTGTGCTCGCGGGCGCCGCGGACGACGATAGGAGAGGCCTTCATACCGCTGCATTGTAGCGCCTCTCCGGGCAATCGCTGGACAGCCCCGAGACGCTGTCGTACGATCGGTTTTCCTGCGGGAAACGGCCTCTGGCTGCTCCCCGATCGGGGCGGTAGCTCAATTGGGAGAGCGCGGCGTTCGCAATGCCGAGGTTGGGAGTTCGATCCTCCTCCGCTCCAGTTTTCCCGCCTGCGAAGCCATCCATGGCCTCCGCAGGCTCCGCTCGACAAGGCAAAGCCAAGGTTTGCCATGTCGAGCAACCGCTCGCCTTCTCGACGGAACCGGCTTCGCCCTCCGTCTTGGCGAGCGGGGCCGCCGCGGGGCGGCGGCGGGTCGATGTGGCGCTCGGGCCCTCGTGGTCAGGCGGCAGTTTTCGTGACGACAGCCAGCAACACCATGGCGATCGATCCCTCCACGGAGCTGATGCTGCGGGTGCGGGATGGGGATGCCCAGGCGTTCGAACAGCTTGTCGCGCTGTGGCAGGATCGCCTCGTCACACTGTTTCTCCACCACACCGGCGATCACGCGACTGCCGAGGATCTGGCCCAGGAGGTCTTCCTGCGGGTCTACCGGGCCCGGACTACCTACAAGCCGACGGCGAAGTTCACGACCTGGGTCCACACGATCGCCAATCACGCCGCCAGCGACCTGAAACGGCGGGCCTACCGCCGTCGTGAACGGGGCATGCCGATGACCGCATCGGCCTCGTCCAGCGCCATGGGGCTCGAGCAGATCGCGATCGCTGCCAGCGGTGTGCTGCCTTCCCGACTGGCCGACCGCACCGAACTGCAGGCCACCGTGCAGCAGGCGTTGCTCACGCTCAACGACCGCCAGCGGATGGCTGTGCTCCTGGCGAAGTTCGAACAGTGCTCCTACGAGGAGATCGCCGCCGCCATGGGCATCACTGTGCCGGCGGTGAAATCGCTCCTCTTTCGGGCGCGTGACCAACTGAGGGAGGCACTGCAGCCGTATGTCGAAAGGGGCGAGTCGTCATGACGGATGACGAACGCGATGATCCGGCCACCGCACTCGGTGACATCTGGGAGGCGCTCGATTCACTCCCTCGATCGGCCCCGTCGCCAGCAGCGACCGCCACAACGATTGAGATGGTCGCGATCTCGGCGCAGCATCGGTCGGCCGTCGCCGCCCGTCCTGCGCCGCAGGCCTGGGTTGCCGCGGTGACGGCGGTGATTGCCAGTTTTCTTGGCGGGGCTGCAGCCGGCCGAGCGACACTCCCGAGTCCCGCCGCACGAATGATTCCGCAGCAGTGGCCGCTCGTCGAGCATCTCGAACTGTTGCGGGAGGCCGGGTCGGTGGAGTTTCTCCATGAAGTCGACCGTCGGTCCTATCCGGCTCCACGATCATTTCCAATGCTGCAGCAGCCGACCGGAGCCGACCCCGCCTTCGAGGCTTCCATCGAATCGCTTCGTGGTGGAGCCCTCCTCCGCGAGACGCAGGAACCGCTGTCAGGTGAGCAGCGGCGGGATCTCGAAGAGCGAATGAAAGACCTCGCGCAGCTCGACGGATCCGATCGCCGCCGGCTCGGTGAACTTGCCCGAGCCCTGGCCAACCCCGAGAACGAACACCTCGTGGAAGCGGCCCGGCTGTGGCATGCCTGGGTGGCCTCCCGTGACCCCGCCGAACGGCGGTCGATCATCAGTCTCGACACCGACGAGCGGCTGGAATGGCTCGACCGCTACTCACGGCTGCAGTCGCGGATGCCGAAAGGGCCGTTCAGCGACTGGGAGCGGCCACAGCGCCGCGGCCCACCACCGCGTGAAGAAACTCCAGCACCGCCGCGTTGAACACGGCCGGCGCCTCCAGTGGCACCAGATGGCCCGCATGAGGCACGATCAACAGCCGGGCGTCGGGAAAGATCGCCTCCATGCGTTGCATGATTGCCGGCGGGGTGAAGGTGTCTTCCTCACCGACGATGAGCAGCGTGGGAATGGCCAGGGACCGCATCGTGTCGGTCATGTCAGGCCGGCCTCCCATTGCGGCCAGCGCCGCCTGAATCGTCGCCACGGGCTGCCGGTGAATCGTCTGCCGGAGCAGTTCCTCGATCGCCGCACGGCGAGATTGGGCACGGGCCTCGTCGGACTGTGCCAGCAGGGTGCCGAGCATGGTCTCGGCGAGAATGCCGGCGCCCCGGCGGCCTACTTTGGCAGCCAGGCCCACCCGCCCCGCCCGCGCTTCGGGGGTGTCGGCATCGAGTTTGGTGTCGCACAAGATCAGGCCACGGACTCGATCCGGGTGGCGGGCGGCGATGTGCTGAGCGACGTAGCCCCCCATCGACACCCCGCCGACAAAGGCCGGCTCGGCCACATGCAGCGCGTCGAGCACGGCCACGGCGTCATCGGCCATCGCCGCGATGCTGGCGATCGGGGGCCGGCCGGGCGTGCTGCCGAAGCCACGTTGGTCGGGCACGATGAGCCGCACCGATTCAGCGAGTGATTCCTGGGCTTCCCACATGCCATGATCGAGAGGGAAGGCGTGCAGCAGCAGCACTGGAATACCACTGCCGCGGGTATGCACGGCGAACGGCGTATCGCCGATGGAAACCGCATGAGTGGAACTCATGGCGTCGCCTCATCCTGCCGGCTTTCAACGTCGGCTTCCTGGAGACGTGGAAGGGCGGCGGCCCGGGCCTCGAAGGCCGCGAGATTCAACCGAATGATCCGGTTGTGGGGCTCGTGCCGCATGGCCAGCCGTTGCGTGCGGATCGCGGCAGGAAGGTTGCCGGCGGCGGCCTGGCAGTGGGCCAGCGTGTCGAGATAGCTGGGATTGTCAAAGGAGTCGCGGAGTGACCTACGGGAGTAGCGAACCGCCTTGGCGAAGTCTCCCTCGGTGTTCGACACGAGCCAGGCGTATTCGTTGTAGGTGTTGGGGTCCTCAGGTACCTGGCGAATCTCCTCTTCCATTCTGAGAAGCGCCGCCTGAATACGGTCGAGCGTGGACTGCCTTTGCTCGGGCGTGTTGTCGGGAAGATGGTAAAGCGCGATGAGGGCGTCGACATCCGGAGCCTCGCCGCCCGCCGACGCCTCCAAGGCCAACCGCTGGGCGGCTGAGTCGCCGGCGGCCGCTGCGGCACAGGCCCGGAAATAGTCGGCCCGGCCCCGCGTCTGGGCCGGGTCGCGGCCAAGCTGCCGCAACGCCGGTTCCCGCTCACCGGCCTCATCGCCTACAAGTCTGTCAAGCACGCCGGCTGCCTCGCCGTCACGGCCCCGATCGTGGAGAAACTCCGAGTACATCACCGACGCCAGCACCTGCTGCTGCGACGGTGCCTCGTTGTCATCCACCACCGCCGTGTATTCACGGGAGGCCCAGTCACCGGCTCCCCACTTCTGCAGCAGGATGCCCGCCCGTAGGCGATCGACGAAGCCCAGGCCCCGGTTCGCAGACGTAGCTCGAGCCAGTTGCTCCGCCACCACATCATTGCCGCGGGTGCGTTCACAGATCGCTTTTGCGAACTGGACGATGAAGTGTTCAACCACCTCCTTGCTGCCGTCAGCCGGCAGATCATCGACGGCCTCCGGCAGGCCATGGGCAGCCGCCCAGACCAGCGTGTCGGCGATATTGGAGGCGATCTGAAGTGTGTCATCACCCCCGTGGGCAAGGAATTCCGCGAATACGGTGCGCAGCATGCCGCGGGCTTCTTCCGTACGGCCGGTTTCGACGAGCATCAGCACGAGGCTCCGTTCGAAGAGACGTTGCGTCGCGCGGCCGAGGTCCCCGGTGATGGCGGCCGAATTGTCGCTCTCATCGTCTGTGGGTTTGCCGGTCGCATCGACATCGGCCGGCCGGCTCCGGTCGAGCAAGGTCACCACGTCGCGGGCCGTGTCGAGGGCCTCTTGGCGGCCCTCGGCCGAGTCGGCCTGGCTGAAGGCGACGAGACTGGAAAGCAGGCGGGCCGTCGGCCGCTGGCTGCTGCCCAAGGCCATCGTTACCCGCTCGGCGATTCCGGGCCAGGCCGGGTCGGCGGGAGTCCACTCGCGGGCGAGCAAAGCCACCGCCACACGCGATGCGGCGGCGTCACGATCAAGTCGGGCGATGCGGGCGAGGGGAGTGATGCCGGCGTCGTCATCGAGCCTGAGCAGCCAGTGCATCGCCACGACCCGTTCGGCCAGCGACTTGGCCTTGTACCCCTGCAACAGGCTGCGGGCCTCCGCGGCATCGCCGGGATCATCGACGGGAATCGATTCGACCAGCCAACTCGCTCGCAGGGCGACTTCGAGATCGTCGCTCATCTCGGCCGCGGCAAGCAGCTGATCGATGGCTGCCGCACCGAGGCTGTCGAGTTCGGCTGCCGCCCGCTCGCGGCGGCCATACTGAGGGTCGCCAAGTTGCCGGATCAGCTCGGCAATTTTGTCGTCGGTCGGCCCCGCGGCCCCGGCCGCCGAGACAGCGGCCGCGAGCAATCCCGCCACGCCGATCCGAACAAGCCTCTTCATGGAGGCATCCTACTCCGGCGAAAGGCCCAAGTCTTGAATCGTGACGAGTGATTCCAAGGGAATGCCGCGCGCGGCCAGGGAGTCGGCCGCGCCGGCGAGCCGATCGATCACGGTTACAACCCGCTCAACCACAAGTCCAAACTCCTGGACACGATCGATGGCCACCAGCGACGACCCACCGGTCGTGATCACATCCTCCACGATCACCACCCGCTGGCCCGGCTCCACCGGTCCCTCGACAAATCGCTGCATGCCGTGCCCTTTGGCCTCCTTACGCACCATGAAGCCCTTGAGCGGGAGGCCAGCCACGCCCGCCATCGTCACCACGGCACTCGTGACCGGGTCGGCGCCGATCGACATGCCACCGACCGCCTGTGGTAGGCTCCCGAGCGATTCCAGCCGCTCGAGAATCGCCCTGCCGACGAGCATCGAGCCATGGGCATCGAGCACCACCTGCTTGGCGTCGAGGTAGTACGATGCATTTTTTCCCGACGCGAGCGTGAACGTGCCTCGTTTCAAAGCCTTCGTGCCGACCAGGTCGATCAGGGCTGAGACGAGCGATGACTGGGATCCAGCGGGGGCATGCGATGTCATGCCGTGCAGTATAGCGGCCACCGGCCCGAGGTGTTTTTTGACTCACGGAGGGAGCGTTTTAGAATTGCCCTCGTGGACGTTTGCCGTGGCTGCGATCAACCTTCCGGAGCGGTGATGCACATGCGGCACATGAGCTTCTGGGCCTGGTTCGTGGTCGTGGTGGCGGGCCTGGTGGCGTGTCCCATGCCAGCAGTGCTCGGTGCCGATGACAGTCCGCCCGCCGTAATGCTCTCGCTCCAACTGCCGATCACGGGTTCCCGCGATACCCAGCTTGAGGCGGCGATCCTGCAGCACCTCGATATGCTGAAGGCCGATCCGAAGACTCGCGGCCTGCTCGTGCTGCGGTTCGACCCTCCCAACGATGAAGGCCATGTGGGAAGCGACTTCGGGCGTTCCCTCGATCTGGCGAGGTTCCTCACCGACAGCCGACTCTCCGGTGTGAAGACGGTGGCGTTTCTGCCGCGGGGCGTCGAGGGGCATGCGGTGCTGGTGGCGCTGGCCTGCGAAGAAATCGTGATGGCCGCCGACGCGGTGCTCGGGCCGGCCAACGCCGACGAGCCGCTCGTCGATGATGCCATGCGCGCCGCCTACCGCGAGATTGCCTTGCGGCGCAGGACTGTGCCGCCTGCGGTGGCCGTGGCCCTCCTCGACCCGGCGGCAGACCTGGTGCGGGCCTCCACCGAAGACGGCGAGCAGTACGTCGAGGCGGCCGACCTCCCTCGGCTGCGCGAGACTGTCGCCGTGCTCCAGACTGAGGAAGTGGCGCCGGTGCCACTGCAACTCACCGGCCGCCGCAGTCGTGAGTTGGGCTTCGTCGCCCGCCTCGGGAACACGCCCGCCGAGCTGGCCCGTGGTTTGGGCATCGAGGAATCTTCGCTCAAGATTGACCCGGCTGCGGCTGGTGGCTGGCGTCCGGCGGTCGTCGTGATGAGCGGGCCGATTACGGCCGACGCGGTAGCTCGCACAAAGGTGCGGCTCAGCACGGCGCTGGCCGATGGGGCGACACTGCTCTGCCTCCGGATCGACAGCCCCGGCGGCGCCGCGGAACAGAGTCTGGTGCTCGCCAACTGGCTGGCCGACCTTGATCCGGCCAAGGTCCACACGGTGGCCTATGTGCCGCAGGAGGCCCGCGCCGACGCGGCGTTGGTAGCGCTGGCCTGTGACGACCTCGTGATGCATCCCGATGCTGTGCTCGGAGGCGAAGGGGCTGCCATGCTGAGCGATCGGCAGGCGCAGGCCGTCGCCGTTGCCTGGCGGGAGGGCGTCGCCAGCCGGCTGGGGCGAACCTGGTCCCTGCCGGTGGCGTTGGCCGTGCCAGGCATCAGCGTCGAACGGGCCATGCAGCCAGCCACCGGCCGTGTCGAGTATTTCAGCGACGAGGAACTGGCAGCCCGTGATGACCGTGAGACCTGGCAGGTTGGGGGACGTGTCGGCGTTGGTCCCATCCGGCTGACTGGTCAGTCGGCGGAGCCGCTGGGCCTTGTTTCCCATCTCGTCGACAGTTTCGGCGGCCTGCGGGATGTGTATGGGCTCACCGACGAAATTCCGCTGGCCGAGCCGCGGTGGAGCGACACCCTGCTCGATGCGTTGGCCAGCCCGAGCCTGGCCTGGTTGCTTTTGCTCATTGGTGGTGCGGGGCTCTACATCGAGTTGAACACGCCGGGCTTGGGCTTCGGCGGGTTCGTGGCGATGGTGGCTTTCATCATCTACTTCTGGAGCCAATACCTGAACGGCACGGCCGGCTGGCTCGAGGTGATGTTGTTTGCCGCGGGCGTGATCTGCATCGCGGCGGAAATTTTTGTGCTCCCGGGATTCGGCGTGCTCGGGCTCGGTGGCGGGCTGCTGGTCATCGCGTCGCTCGTGCTGGCGAGCCAGACCTTCGTCGTGCCGGCCAACGACTACCAGATTCGTCAGCTGCAATGGTCACTGCTGGGCGTGCTCGGGGCCGCGGTCGGGGTCGGCATTGTTGCGGCCGTGGCGCGGCGCTGGCTCCCGTCGACGCCCGTGCTGCGGCACGTGCTGCTGCCGCCCCCCAGCGGCAATGACCAGACGCTCGCGCTCGAGCACCTCGATGATCTTCTCGGCGTCGAGGGCATGACCACCACCCGACTCGCCCCGGCGGGCAAGGCGCGGCTGGCCGGCACGATCCGTGATGTCGTCGCCGACGGCGGGCTCATCGAGCCCGGCACGCCCGTGCGGGTGGTCGAGGTGCGAGGACGGCGGCTGCTGGTCCGGTCGTTGACGCCATGAACAGGGTCCGGAGGGGCGCACCATGACCGCGACGATCTGGGTGGCTGTGCTGCTCCTCGTCGGGCTGGCCGTGATGATGCTCGAGGTGTTCATCCCGTCGGGGGGCATTCTTGGGTTTGTGAGTGTGGCTGCGATCCTCACGGCGGTGGGCACGGCCTTCCTGGAGTTGGGGGCCGTCGCGGGAATGACCGTGCTGGCGCTGACCGTGCTGGCGATCCCGACGGTGCTCTCTCTGGCGTTTCGATGGTTTCCCGAGACGCCGCTCGGTCGCCGGGTCCTGCCGCCTCCCCCTGATCCGAGCGACGTGCTGCCGGGAGCAACGCGGCGGCGTCAGCTACGGGAATTCATCGGTCGCAGCGGTCAGGCGGTGGGCGAACTGCTCCCCTGGGGAACCGTCGAGATCGGTGATCTGGTGGTCGAGGCGATGAGCGAGAGTGGGCCGATTGCCGCCGGCACCGCCGTCGAGGTGGTTGGCGTACAGGGGATGTCGCTGGTTGTGCGGCGAGCTGATCGCCAGCCTGCGCAGCCGTTGCAGGCCGAATCCATCGGTCGCGATGCAGGGCAACAAGAACCGCCACCCGACGGCCGAGAGCCCGGTTCACCCCTCTCATCCGTCCTGGAAACGTTTGAATTCGAGGAGTTTGACCCGCCTCGCGCTTGACTGTGGCTCACCCCGGAACAACTCTTGAAAGAAGCACATCCGGTGAAAGCCCTGGCCACGCGGCCGGCTTGCGCGGGTCTGCGGATGCGTTCGTTCACCATTTCGCAGCAGCGTTTGCCAGCTACTGGATTCCGATTGGAGTGTCGTCATGCCTACGTTGATTTTTCTGGGGCTGGGTATTCTCGCCCTGCTTGTCGTCTTCGGTCTGCTGGCCCGCTACCTCCGGCTGTGGCTGCAGTCCTATGCCTCGAGTGCCGGCATTGGTCTCTTCGACCTCGTGGCGATGAGTTTCAAGAAGGTGAATCCCACCGTCATCGTGCGCAGCAAGATCATGGCCGTCCAGGCGGGGCTCGGTGACGACTCGGGAATCACCGGGCAGGCCTTGGAGGCCCACTATCTCGCCGGGGGCCGCGTGCCACTGGTGGTGCAGGCGTTGATCGCCGCCAACAAGGCGAAGATCGACGAACTCGATTTCAAACTGGCCACCGCCATCGATTTGGCTGGCCGTGACGTTCGTGAGGCGGTGCAGACGAGCGTCTATCCCAAGGTCATCGACTGCCCGGGCAAGAAAAGTGGCCGTGACTCGCTCGATGCCGTGGCCAAGGACGGCATTCAGCTCAAGGTGCGGGCGCGTGTGACGGTGCGGACGAATCTCAATCAGCTCATCGGCGGTGCCACGGAGGAAACGATCATTGCCCGCGTCGGCGAGGGGATCGTGTCGGCGATCGGCTCGGCCGAGCGGCATACCGACGTGCTGGAGAACCCCGACGTGATCTCGAAGACGGTGCTCGCCCGTCGGCTCGATTCCAATACGGCCTTCGAGATTGTCTCGATCGACATCGCCGACATCGACGTGGGTGCCAACATCGGTGCCCGCCTGCAGGCCGATCAGGCTGAGGCCGACACCCGCGTGGCCCGCGCGAATGCAGAAGGCCGGCGGGCGATGGCCGTGGCCAAGGAGCAGGAGATGATTGCCAGCATCGAGGAGAGCCGGGCGGCGCTGGTGGACGCCGAGGCGGAGGTGCCCAGGGCCGTGGCTGATTCCCTCACCACCGGCCAGTTGGGCATTTTTGACTATTACAAGCTGAAGAATCTGCAGGCCGACACGAACATGCGGCAGACGATTGCAACGGGACAGGTGCCCACCGCGGCAAGTACGACGTGAATCCCTCTGGCTGAAACCTCGAGACGCTCCGCAGCGAGTGGCCGATATGTCCTTTGTCGTTCTTGCCGCCGGACTCGATTGGCTGGAAGGCCTCCTGCCGGCACTGTTCGTCGGGTTCTGGATTCTCTCGCAGGTGTTCGCCCTCTTCCGGCGAGTTCCACAGGGGCGTGAACCGGTGGTTGTCGTGAAGCCAGCGCCGCGTGCCGAGCAGCTGCCCCCGAGCCGTGAACGGCTTCAAAAGGAAATCGAGGAATTCCTGATGGATCGCCTCACTGGGCGATCGCAGGCCAACGAACAGCAGAAAGAGCCTGCGACGCGTCCGCCGGATCAACGGGTGCGGCGACGCGCAGAAGCCAGACGCGGTCGGGCCGCCGGCCAGTCGCGGCGTGTTGCCGATGCGGTGGTGACACCTCCGCCGCTGCCGGCGTCGGCAGCGACCAACGCGGTACAGCCACCGATCATCGATACCGACATTGCTCGACATGTCGACAAGGCGTTTGCCAACGACCTCGCCCACGCGGCCCCTCCGGGCATCGATGACAACGGAACGGCAGAGCCTTCACGGCCGGCTGCGAGGCCGCCGCTGGTGGCATTCCTTCGTGACCCCGAAACCATCCGGCAGGCCATAATCCTCCGCGAAGTGCTCGAGCGGCCCACCGAGCGTTGGTAGAAGACCGCCGCTGGAGTCGCGCGGCGATTGCCACAGGCACTGCATGCTGGCACCAGCATGCATGATCGACGGATGTCTCGACGCAGTCTGCCCCGATCGCCTTCCCGGAACAGGCCTACCCTCAAAAGAGTTATCCTGGATTGCCCCGTTTGGCGTGACGGCCAGGGCAATGCGCCAGCTGAAAATTCATGGATTGAGGATCGGCTTGAGGTGGTTTACAAGACGGGTGTCGGGCCGGTCGGTACCGGTCCGCACCGGACGCGTAGACGAGGAAGCCCAAGCCTCGTCTACGCGTCGTTTTTTGCGCGGAGCGAGCCATCCTGGCCTCGCTCCGCTTGCCGGCCTCCGGCCGCATTCAGCATAGCGCTAGTGAAGATCTCAAAAACCGAGAACGGTAGGCGAGGGGGTCGGCGAACGCTCGAGGAGCATTGGGCGTATCCTCGCCCCGCGACGAGACTTTTGCCGCCCCCGAGCCGGCGACACACGTGTCCTGGATCCGCTCTGGTCGTCTGGTCTGCACGTCATGGCCCAACCAGCCTGGCTTGACGTCGCCTCCCGCGATCTTCATTCTCCCGCCCGTTTTCTTCGGGATCGCCTGAATCGGTCGCCCATGCTGATACGACAGCGAATCATCGTCGTGCTCTTTGCCTGTGGGTTCTGCTCCGCAGCCGTCGGCGACGATGCTGGGGACGACCGCTTCCCTCTGAGCGTCCGCGTCACCGCCGATCACACCTATCTCCGCGCC
>CAMCYH010000065.1 GCA_945883745.1 Candidatus Kuenenia stuttgartensis | reverse complement strand
CTCGACGCCCTCGGCTTCGAGACGGTGGGCTATGGCTGCACGACCTGCATCGGCAACTCGGGGCCGCTCCCGGATGCGGTCGCCAAGGCGGTGACCGAGGGGGACCTCGTCGCGGCGGCCGTGCTCTCCGGGAATCGCAATTTCGAGGGCCGGGTCAATCCGCTTGTGAAGGCCAACTGGCTTGCCAGCCCGCCCCTGGTGGTGGCGTACGCCCTCGCCGGCACCACCGACATTGATTTTGACCATGAGCCGATCGGCCAAGACACGCACGGGAAGGACGTTTTCCTGAAGGACATCTGGCCGACCAATGAAGAGGTGCGTCAGACGGTGACAACAAGCGTTTCCCCCGGGCAATTCCAGGCTCGCTACGGCAACGTATGGGAGTCGAATGCCCGTTGGAATGCCGTTCCGACCAGTGCCGGCGAGCTCTACGACTGGGATGCGACAAGCACCTACATTCAGGAGCCGCCGTTCCTCGCCGAGGTGACCCGCGAGCCGGAGCCGCCGCAGAGCGTGCGAGGGGCGCGGGTGCTTTTGGCGCTCGGTGACAGCGTGACCACCGACCACATCTCCCCGGCGGGCAGCATCGCCAAGACGAGCCCCGCAGGGCAGTACCTCATCGGCCATGGCGTCACGTCGGCTGACTTCAACAGCTACGGTGCCCGTCGCGGCAATGATCGCGTCATGACGCGAGGCACGTTTGCCAACATCCGCATCCGCAACCTGCTCGCTCCTGGCACCGAAGGGGGCGTGACGCGGCTGCTGCCGGGAGACGAGATCATGCCGGTCTACGACGCCGCCATGAAGTACAAGGCGGTCGGCACGCCGCTGGTGGTGCTGGCCGGCGCCGAGTACGGTACGGGGAGTTCGCGTGACTGGGCCGCCAAGGGCACGATGCTCTTGGGCGTGCGGGCGGTGCTTGCGGCAAGTTTCGAGCGGATCCACCGGTCGAACCTGGTCGGCATGGGCGTGCTTCCGCTGGTGCTGCCCGAGCCGTGGCAGAAGCTGGGGCTCACTGGCACGGAGACCTTTGACATCCCGTTCGAGGGGCTCACACCCCGAGCAACGGTGGTCGTGAAAGCCACCCGGCCCGATGGCTCGGTGCTCGAGATTCCGTGTCTGGTGCGAATCGATACGCCCGTGGAACTCGATCAGTTTCGCTCGGGCGGCATCCTGCCCTTCGTGCTGCGGAAGTTGCTGCAAGGGTGAAGTGTCCGACGGGTGGAGCGAGGGGCAATCCCGCCGGCTAGCGCCTGGCGGCTGAGTGGAACACCGTGCGCTCGGCTGTTTGCACGCCCCCCGATTTCCTCTCCGATACAGCCGTCAGGGTTTGCCTCATTGCTGCGAGCCGCAACCTATTCGGATCGCGATGAGATGTCGTATAGTTCGTCCTCGACGTTTTCAGGGTGCGCTTCACGGAGGATCCATTCATGGCGGATGCAATGGTCGAGGTCGGAGCGGTCATCGATCGGAAGTCGCCTGCTGCGGCGGCCCGCACGACGATTGCGCGTATCGTCTTCGAGGAACTGGCGCGAGTGCGGTCGTTCCAGGGCTCCGGTGTTCTCTCCGAGGATTCGGCCCTGACATCGTGCGGCATCGATGACGCACGATTTCTCGATGCCATCCATCGCCTCGAGGGCCGCTACGGCATGCGGTTTCGCCAGGAATGGCTGGCAGACATCTTCACCTGCGGCGATCTGATCGAGTGCGTCACCACCTGCATGTTTGACGCCGGCGATCGTGCGGTCGTGGCAGAACCTCCGAAGCTCTCGCCGGCTGAAATGTTTCCCGAGTGCGACGCCTTGGAGGAACGTCTCGAGGGCCTGAGAGTCGCCGGGCTTGTCAATCCCTTCCTGCGGGCCAACGAGTCGGTTCAGGGCCGCATTGCGAGAATTGGCGGCAGCGATACGGTGAGCTTCACCAGCTTTGATTACCTCGGGCTAGCCGGTCATGCGGAGGTGAAGCAGTCGGCCAAGGAGGCGATTGATCGTTTCGGCTGCAGCGCTTCGGCCAGCCGAATGGTCGGGGGAAATACCACGATTCACGATCAGCTCGACAGCGAGTTGGCGGCGTTTCTCCGCACGGAGCGGGCTGTGGTTTTTCCCTGTGGCTACGGCACGAATGCTTCGGTGTTCCGCCACCTGTTCGGTAAGGAAGATCTGATCCTCTACGACGCGCTCGCCCACAACAGCATGGTGCAGGGCGCCGTCGCTTCCGAGGCGGCCACACGCTCGTTTCGGCACAACGACCATCGGCAGCTCGATGCTTTGCTTCGCGATCTGCGGCCGAACTACCGCCGGGTGGTCGTCGCGATCGAGGGTGTGTACAGCATGGACGGCGACTACCCCGATCTCCCCGCGTTCATCGATGTCAAGCAGCGGCACGACGCGTTGCTCTATGTCGATGAGGCCCATTCCGTGGGTACGATGGGGCCGGAGGGCCGCGGCATCTGTGATTTCTTCGATGTCGATCCGTCGCACGGCGATCTCTGGATGGGCACGATCAGCAAAGCCCTGGGGGCCGGTGGTGGCTATCTGGCCGGTAGTGACCGCCTGATCCGCTACCTTGGCTACACGACGCCGGCGTTCGTCTTTTCAACCGCCTGCTCGCCCCCCAATGCGGCGGCGGCGCTCGAGGGGCTGCGGGTGATCCGCCGGGAGCCGTGGCGGGTGACGGTGCTTCGCGAGCGTTCGGAGCTGTTCCTGAAACTGGCCATCGATGCGGGCCTCGACACCGGCACCAGTGGTGATACACCGGTGATTCCCGTAATCGTCGGCAGCTCGGCGCGGGCGATCCGGGTGTCGCAACTGTTGCTGGAGCGGGGCATCAACGCCCAGCCGATCCTCTATCCCGCGGTCCGTGAATCCGCGGCCCGGATCCGGTTCTTCCTCACGGCAGAGCATTCGGAGGATCAGATCGTGCGAGCCGTTGCGACGCTGGCCGATGTGGTCGCCGAAACGGCCGGCATGGTCGGCGCGGTGTAGCCCAGTCGTCTGACTACGTCGTCGCTTACCACGAGGAGCGCCGGCAGAAGCACCAGTTCGGCGACCGTGGCGGCCACGATGGCCAGACAGGCCAGCCGGCCGAACCCGGCCAACGCGGGTACGCTGCTCACCATGACGGCCGCAAAGCCGACGCAAAGCACGACGCCGCCGATCACCACGGCATTGCCTGTTTCGGCGATCGCGCGGCGGACGGCCGAGGCCATCGAGATTCCATCGCGCCGGTTGCGCCGCAGTGCGGAGAGCACGTGTACGGTGTCGTCGACTGCCAGCCCGAGGCAGACGTTGAAGACGATCACGGTAGCCGGGTCGAGAAACCTGCCAGAGAGCACGACCGCCGCCCCAATGACGGCCAGCGGAAAGATGTTGGGCAGCATGCTGACGCCGCCGGTCAGCACGGAGCGGAACGCGATCGCCATGATTCCGCCGATCACCACCACTTCCAAGAGCAGGCTGGCACCGAGATCCCGGACGAGTTGGCGGATGTTGCGGGCCGACACCACCGACATGCCCGCCAGATGAAACTCCCATCCCGGTCGGGTGGCCGCAAGTTGGGTAAGACCAGCCTCGATCCGATCGTAGGCGCCCTCGAGCGTGCGGGAGCCGAGGTCTTCGACACGTGCCCGGACGATCGCGGTGCGGCTCTCGGGATCGATGATGTCGTTGACGGCAGCGGGGTCAAGCCGACGGCGGGCACGGGGCGGGAGTGTCCCTGCGACCGTGGCATATGAAATGGCCCGATCGATGTCACCGGCTTCGGCAAGCACGGCATGAACCTCATCGAGTGCCGCGACGAGGGGGCCGTCCCGCCACGCCACTCCCTCTGGCCAGCGGACCACGACGTCGACCCCCATCGCACCGCCAAACTCGGCGTCCACCCGCTCCAAGGCCCGTGAGGCATTCGCACCGCGGGGAAGGGCGTCGATGACACGGTTGTCAGCATCGACGCGCGAGCCGATGGCTGCCAGCAGCATCGTGGCCGCCCCGCCGATGACAACGACGGGCCGGGCGTGTCGCACGGAAAACGCGGCCAAGGCCGCGGCGATCCGGCCGGCCAGCCGCGACGATCGTCCCAGCCGGAGGCCCTCGCAGAAGCGGGTCGAGGCGATCAGCGGAGTGAGCAGTGAGACCGCGACGAAACTGGCGATCGCTCCGGCGGCCGCCGCCATACCGAAGTTTCGCACCGCCTCGATCCGGGCGGCGGCAAGCGAGAGAAAACCGATGGCGGTCACAAGGCTCGTGATCCCGCAGGCGGTGCCCACCTTCCGCAGCGCTCCCGACGATGCAGCGATCGGGGACGTGCCGCGGCGGATGCTGCGACGCATGTCCTCGATGAAATGGATGGAGTCGCAGGTGCCTACGACCAGCGCTAACGACGGGACGACACAGGTCAGAACGTTGACCGGTATGCCGAGGAGGCCGAGGATCCCCATTGCCCAGACGGCGCCGACAAAAGGGGGAACGCATGCCACCACGGTCGCCCGCAGGCTCCGGGCTGCGGTCGCCGAGAGTACGACCGCCAGCGAGAGCCCAAGCGAGTTGAAGATGAGCATGTCGCGGCGGAGGGCCTGGGCCGCCTGCTGCCGCAGCACGGGAAGGCCGGTGAGGTCGACCGTGAGGTCCGGCTCGGCGGCACGGGCCTGGCTCAGCACCGATTCGATGCCCGTGATCACGGATGCAGCCGCCGACGGCTTTTCGGCATCGGCCGCCAGTCGGAGCAGGATCAGGGAGGCAGATGCGTCTTCCGAGAGGAGGTGGCCGCCCACGAGCGGATGGCGGATCGCACGCGCCTTCACCGCCTCCAACTCCTGAGGTGGCAAAGGCTGGTCAGTACGTGGAATCACCGGCAGCATCGCGCCGGCGAGCCCCTCGCGGCGGATGTCGAAAATGGACTTCACATTCTCCACGCCGTCGACCGAGGCCAGATCGTCGGCCAGTCGTCGGAGCGCGGCGAGTGTACCGGTGGCAAACAGATCGCCGGAACGGCTCGTAGCTCGCACGATGCAGTCGCTGTCAGGCCCACCGAAACGGGCGGCAATCTCGTCGATCCGCCGGAAATCGTCAGCCGAAGCGGCAGCATCGACGCTCCGAAGAAGCGATCGCAGGTCGTCGTCGACCCGCAGGCGGGAGATTCCAATCAGGGCAAGAATCGTGCAGGTGATCGCGCCAATGCTCGCCCACCGCCGCCAGGCCGCCTGCAGACCTTGGAAAAAGTCATCCATGCCCTTTCCCCCTGTGCTCGACCTTAGAAACCGTGACGGGCCTCCCGAGGTCGCCAGTCGCTCCATCGTGCGGCGACAGCGTCGTTTCGTACTTGGCTACTGCGCCGCCTTGCTCACGAGGTGCAGTTCCTCCGGGTCGACCACCCAGCCCCGACAATTCACCGCCCCGCACCGGCAGGGAATCGCCGCGTCCGCTGGCCAGCAGTAGTCGATCAAGAGTTCCTGGCCCGCGTCGATCGGACAAATCGTTTGCAGCCACAGCCGGTCTTCCTGCCCTGGGTCGTCTTCCCAATAGAAGAGTTCGCAGTTCGGATCGCAAGAATGATTGAGAAATCGGAAGGGCGCAGCAGGTTCAAGGATGCGGCCGCTGCCCAGTTCCATGCAATACTGGGCGTCTTCCGGGTGCGAGTCGAGGACGCGGCCGCAGATTTCACCGACCACCAGGCCCGCCGACAGCCGCCGCCGCGCAAACACACCCCGGCCGATGCTGGTGGAGGCCACGAGCACGCGATTCAACAACGGGTCGCTCCGTCGTCGGCGGGTGGTGACCGACCCCCGATCCCGCAAGGCGGCAGGGGGCCGAGATGAACGCTTGTCGTGACGAGCGGGAGCGGGTTGACTGTCGGGCATGATGGCGGGCTATTGGCCGATCGCGGTGGCCGAAGGATCGGCGGACTCTACCCCTTCATGACAGTTGGGTCAATCGATCGGCGATGAACCGGCGGCGGATCGCTTGTCGCTCAATGTTCAGGCGGCAAGCTCCGCCCGCAGTCGCTCCAACAGTCGCTTTGTCGCGCGGATGCCCTCCGGCTCGGCGAGCGTGGTCCCCTCGTACTCGATGCCGACCCAGCCGTGATATCCGGCAGCCAGCATCAATTTCAGCATGCGGGCGAAATCGGTTCGCACCTCACCGCCCGACTCATCGAATTCGTAGCTCTTCGCGCTGATGCCCTTGGCGAAAGGCATCAACTCCTCCATGCCGAGGTAGCGGTCGTAGTCATGAAAGTTACCGAAATCGGGGAGCGTGCCGCAGTTGGGCCTGTCGACCAGACGCATGACCCCGGCCAGCCACTGTCCGTTGCTCGAAAGGCCACCGTGGTTTTCAACGATCACTGCCATCTCCATCTGGGCCGCATACTCTGCCAGTCGCGTGAGCCCGTCGGCGGCGAGTTTTTGCTGTTCCAGGAAGCTTCCTTCGCTGGCGGCATTGACTCGCACCGAGTGGCATCCCAGCCGCTTGGCGGCCTCGACCCAGGGGAAGTGGTTTTCGATCGCCTTCTTGCGGGCTGTGTCGTCAGGATCGCCGAGGTTGCCGAGGCCGTCGCACATGATGAGCACGTTGGTCACCCCCTCATCGGCGGCCCGTTTGGCCAGTTCCGTGAGATAGCCGGTATCCCGTGCCTTGTCCTTGAAAAACTGGTTGACATACTCCACCGCCTCGATGCCGTAGTCCTGTTTGGCCGACCGCGGGAAATCGAGGTTGTCGAGTTCACCGGCGAAGAGTGCTCGGTGCAGAGACCACTGGGCGAGGGAGATGCGAAACAGAGGACTGTCGGCCGTGCGGGCGGAGCGAGCCGACCGGGGTAGGCAGGCGGTCGCCGCGATGGCGGCGGAGGAAGCGAGGAATGTTCGGCGGGTGTGGCTGGTGTCGGTCATGGGGGACTCCAGAACAAATCATGTCGTTTCGGGGGTGTACGTTCGGCCGCGGTAGGAGAGGGCCACGCCGACGAAGACGATCGCAGCCAGCAGCATGATGACGGTGAAAAACCAGTAGTAGTTGGCACCCGCCAGCCAACGGTCGACAGGCTGCCGGCTGATAAGGGCGTTGACGACGGCGGTGAATTCATTCCCGATGGCGATGCTTGCGAGATAGAAGCTCATCACGATCGACTTGATGCTCGGCGGGGCCTGGGTGTAACTGAACTCGAGGCAGGTGATGCTCACCATAACCTCTGCGGCGGTCAGGAGAGCGTACGCGAGAACCTGCCATGCAATCGATGGCATCCCGCCGCCGTCGATCCACATCTGGATCAGCCCGCTGATCGAAAACGCAGGAACCGTCAGAAACATCCCCAGGCCGATCTTGCGAAGCGGCGTGAGAGGGAAGATTCGTTCGATCGTCGGATAGATGACATACGAAAAAAGCGGAACAAACAGCAGGATCAGCAGCGGGTTGACCGCCTGCAGTTGGCTCGGGAGCCATGTGATTCCCAGCAGTCGCATGTCCATCGATTTGGCCTGCAGCACCCAGGCGCTGGCCGTCTGGTCGAAGAGGCACCAGAAGGCCGCAACGCAGAGGTAGATCGGCACCAGACCGCGGAGGGCCTGCAAAGATTCGGCGCTGAGGGCCTGCTTCAGGAATGCCTTGCCCTGCGGTGGCACATGGACGAACGAGTTGCGGCCCAGCCAGAAGACCACGGTGGCCAACGCCATCAGCACGCCCGGCACACCGAAGGCGAGCCCCGGACCGGGGTGGATGCCGATGGCGGCCAGAGGGCCGGCCAGGCGGCCAAAGACAGTCTGAAAACTCGCGGAGTCGAGCAGGATGGGTGTCAGCAGCGTGCTGGCGAGTGCCCCAAGATTGATCGCGAGATAGAACCAGCCGAAGACACGGCTGAGCAAATGACGGTTGGCAGTTCCGAACTGGTCGCCCACATGGGCCGAGACGCAGGGCTTGATCGCCCCGGTGCCGATGGCGATCAGCGAGAGGCCGAGACCGAGGCCGAGGCGGGTCTCGTCGAGAGCCAGCGATAGGTGGCCAAGGCAGTAGATGATCGACAGACAGAGGATCGTGCGATACTTGCCGAAAAGCCAGTCGGCCAGAATCGCTCCGACAAGCGGGAAGAGGTAGCCGGCCACCACAAATGAGTGCAGGTAGAACTTGGCGTCGTTGTCGCTCATCACCGCGAGGCTGCCGCTGCGGTCGAGCAGATGCTCCGTCATGAAGACGGCCAGGATGGCCTTCATCCCGTAGAAGCTGAACCGCTCGGCCGCCTCGTTGCCCACGATGAACGGAATGCCCGAGGGCATTCGCGACGTATCGGCGGGATGGGTGCGGTAGGAACTGGTCATAGTGGCGTGGTCCGATCAATGTGGACCATACTACGGCATGCCGCCAACAGCAGATTCGTCGCAGGCCCCGAGCACTATTCTCGTCATCACGATCGATCGCCTGCCAGCATGGATCCTGCCGGCCTGGGGGGCCACCTGGGTGGCGGCTCCGGCGACGGATGCCATCGCCGCCCGCGGGATTGTGTTGGATCGTCTCCTGACGCCCTCCGTAGACCCGCACACGACGGTCTGTCAGCTGCTGGGGCAGGGCGGCGACTCGCTGCTCGCGCGGGCAGTGGAGGCAACGTGGCGGGTTGCCGTGATTTCCGATCAGCCGGCGATCGTGGAGGCCGTCGGGCCCCCCGCTGGCGTCGCGGTGACGATCATCGCGCCGGTGATCCCGCCCGAGCCTGAGGCCGCCGACTCGACCACGAACCTCGGCCGGCTCTTCACCGCCGCAGCCCAGGTGCTCGCTGACCGACGCCCCACGTTCGTTTGGATTCACGTCGGCTGTCTCGGCGCCGCATGGGATGCGCCGAATGAACTGCGAGACTCCTATCTCGACCCAGATGACCCTCCGCCTCCCCCTGGCTGTCGTGTGCCGAACGTACCGGTTGGTGCCGCCACCGATCCTGATGTGCTCGTGGCTCTGCGACATGTGTTTGCGGCGCAGGTGACACTTCTTGACCGATGCCTGGGGAGGCTGATGGCCACTCAGTCCGGCAGTGAACTGATCTGCGTCGCCGGCGTGCGGGGGATGCCCCTGGGGTTGCATGGCTGGATGGGGGGGCCGAGTGATGGACCGGAGCAGTGCCTTCCATACGGTGAGTCGATCCACGTGCCGGGCATGCTCGTCGATCCAGCAGGAAGGATGGCAGCACAGCGATACGGCGGCCTGATCACTCCAGCCGATCTCGGTGCCACAGTGCGGGAACTGGCCGGGTGGGGGCCGACTGAGACGAGCGGCGACGAGGCATGGCGGGGCCAGAGCCTGGCGGGACTGCTGGCGACCTGGCAGATTCCCCGGCGTGATCGCATCGTGATTCGCGGGCCGGTGGGGAATGCAATTGTCACGCCGGCCTGGCATTGCATCGCGGCACACCCGTCTCACCCGCACGAGCAGACGTTGCTCTTTGCCAAGCCGGATGACTTCTTCGAGAAGGCCAACGTGGCCGACCGCTGCCGGTACGTAGTGGAAGAGTTGGCGGGAGTCATGCGACTGGCGGGGGAAACCGGTGCCGGAGGGGCCTGGCAAACGCCCCTCTCCGAAGCCGTTCGTTGAGAGCGGAGAACGGCTGATTTCCAGGGGCCAATCGCCCTTTCGCCGGCGGTCAATTCGCCGCTACGATCCCGCACGGTGTGGCTCACGTTGTGAGGTGGCACCGAGTGCCTTGATTTCTCATCCGAGGGACGCGGGTCTGGTGTCGCGTTTTGCCATCCTTCTCGCGTCGGCCTTCCTCGGCCTCCTGGTGGGAGCTGCCGTCAATGCTGACGCAGCGCCCCCTCGTACCACGGGCGAGCCGCCTGTTGCGATTCGCGTGGAATGGGGGGACGGTCGGCCGCGGGCCTGGAGTGGCACCATCCGTGTGATCGATGGTGAGCCGACTCGCGGACAGCCGCCTGAGCCGCTCCGCTGGCAAATTCTCTGCGCGGAAGCCGATGCCGCCTCGTCGATTCACGCGGATGGCGACACGCTCGTCGTGCATGATCCGCGGCCATGGGAGCGGAACGGCGTGGAGTGCGCGATTGCCGACTGGCGGTCGGCCCGAATCGTGATCCGACTGGCCGCCCAGGAGGCGCCGGACGCGATCACGGAAGTCGACGTCGCCGTCGCGGAGGTGCTCGCCGACGCGATCCCACGCCCACTCGACGGCGATGGCAACCGGCTCACCATTGCGCGGGCCCCTGGTGAGGCCGTTCGGGTCGTGCTCCCGCACGGCGGCTGGCCGGCGGCGAGTCGCGTCTATCGGTCTGGTGAAGCCGTGCGGCTGGCTGCGCACCCGCTGCTGGTTTCGCGGGCCGGCACGACGACGCCGCGAGAACTGTCGCTGCGGTTTCGCGATGTCACGGCGGGCACCGATCTGCGGGTGGAAACCAAACTCATTCATCCGGATGACACGCCGGCAGTGCCCGCCGGGAACGGACTCACGGCCCAGTCGTTCCAGCCGCTGGAGTTTGAACTCATCCTCCCGGATCGGGATGCTGTCTGTGCCGTCACGCTTGAAATCGTCGAACGCGGCAGCCTTGGATGGTCGCGGCCGGTGGCCAGCCATACCGTCGAGCTGCTCGCCCTCGACGATGCGCCCGCCCCAGCGCCGGCGGGTGAATGGCGGATTGTCTATGAGCTTGATCCATCCAGCCCGCGACTGCACGAGCGACTGAGGCGGTTTTCGAGCACGATTCCGTCGCTGCCGCTGCCGTCGCTGCCGACTGTCAAGCTGCCGGCGCTGCCGTTTCCTTCGATGACACGTCCGAAGCTTCCGCTGCCCAAGATGCCTCCGGTCCCCATGCCGTCGGTGTCGTCCATGGTGCCCCGGATCAGCGGGCTGCTGAATCACGGCGATTCGACCGTCGAGCCTCATCGCCTGGGGCCGATGCTGCGGCTACCGCCGGCACGCGGGCCCGGGCAGCCGACCTGGGAAGGAATCGTGATTGCCGGGGCGGAGGTCGGCATGCCGCATCTGGTGGAAATTGAATATCCGCAGGATCAGGAAGCGACGTTCGGTGTGAGCGTGCTGGAAGTGGGGGGCACGGGTGGCGTGGTGCAGAGTCGTCATGCAGGCGGTTTCGCGGTCGACCTTCCCGTCCCCGGTGTGTCTACCTCCGAGGAGGCGGGCCGCCACTCGTTCGTTTTTTGGCCTACCACCAGTAATCCGGTGGTGCTCATGATGAATGTGTCACCACAGACACCGGCATCGTTCGGTAAGGTGCGGGTGTTTGCGGGGCCGGTCCGCGTTCCGAAGATGCAGGCTGTGTCACCGTTGGCGCCCGGCGTCGGCCCGCGTGAACCGCGGTCCATCCACGGCTTTGTCGCTTCGCCGGCGGAACTCGTCGCGAGTGGTGGCGGCAGTGTCGGTGCCGACACCGCCCGCCTGCCGATCGACTGGGCCGGCACACTGGCGGGTGTCCGTCAATCGGCTGAATGGCTGGCCGCGCAGGGGGCCGGGGGGGCGATGGTGACGGTCTACCGGGAGGGAGCTGCGATCTGGCCTGCCGAGTGCACCAAGGGAGCGCCGCGGTGGAGCGGGGGAGCGGCGGAGGCCGGCGGACGGTCACCGGCGAAGGACGTGCTTGAATTGATCTGCCGCGTCTATGGCCGAGAGGGAATGCGTCTGGTGCCAGCATTGTCGTTCGACGGGCCGCTGCCGGCTCTCGAGGAATCGCTGGCCCGTGACGCCGGTCCGCCGAATGCCACCGCCGGCATCGTGCTGGTGGGGGGCGACGGCAGGCCACGGCGGTTGCCAGATCGTCCGACGTTGCTGCACTACAACATTCTCGATCCCCGCGTGCAGCAGGCGGTGGAGGCTGTCGTGGGGGAACTCGCCGGCCGGATTGGTGCCGCCGCAGCAGTGGACGGCGTTGCCATTGTGCTGCCCCACGACGGCTGGCTGCACCTTCCGGGAGTCGCCTGGGGCCTCGACGACGTCACCTTCGGCCGGTTTGCCGCTGAGGCTGGCGTGCAGGTGGGTGATGGCGTCGATCGCCACGCCCTGCGGTCGGCCTTCGTGTTGGGGCCAGGGCGAGAGGCGTGGCTGGCGTGGCGGAGCCGTGAGATTGCGTCATTCTATGCGAGGCTGGCCGCGATCGTGGCGGCCGATGGTACCCGTCGGAGTCTCTACGTGGCCCCCACGACGCTGCTCTCGATGGGAGACCTATCGACGCGAATGAGACCTGCGCTGTCCGACCTGCGGGCGAGTGAGGCCGATCTGTGGCGTGAGATCGGAGTCGACCCCGGCACGCTGACGGCCGATGAGCGGGTGGTGTTCCTCTCGCCGCACGTGCATCGGCCCGGAGCCGCGCTGATCGAGCGTGGCACAGGCGAGCGGGCCAATCGGTCGGCCGGTCTCGCGCAGGGAGTGGCGAGTGCCCGTCGTCGTGGGGCCCTTGCGATCGAGGTGCCTCTCCGGATGCAGGTTAACGACGTCGTGCCACATGGTCCGTTCGGATCGGCAGTTTCCGAGGGAGCCGTGGCGGTGCATGCGGTGCGGAGCGGCGCAGCGCTCACGCGAGCCTGGGCCGAGTCGTTCGTGGCCGGAGACGCCGAAGTGATTTTCGACATGGGGCTGATGTACGCCCAGCCCACCCTGGCAGGAGTGTTGGCGAGGCGGGCCTTTGCCGCGCTTCCGCAGGGATCGCTTCAACTTGTCGATCCGCTTCCCGCTCCGCTGGTGATTCGGACCGGAACGTCGCAGATGGGCACGGCTCTGCTGGTTGTCAACGCCTCCGCCATTCCCGTGGTGGCTGCTGTCGAATTCACTACCCCGCCCACGGTGGTTGCCGATGCGGTCGATGGCGGACGGCTAAGCATCGACGACAAGGGGCGAGTGTCGATTCCGCTGGAGCCATGGGGCATTCGATCGGTGGTGGTCGACGCGGCTGCGGCGGTATCGATTGCTCAGGCAGAGTTTTCGGATAAGACTCGGGAGTGGATCGCCGGAAGGCTGGCTGATTTCAAGAGGGGGCAGGCTGCCGTGGAGCGGCCTGCCGGTCTGGCAGTTCTCGACAATCCCGACTTTGATCTGCCCAGCGCGGGCGAGGGCATCACCGGATGGGAGGTCGTCGACCGTCAGCGGGGCACGCTCCGGCTGGTGTCGACCAGCCGCACGGACGGGGGGAGTGCGGCAGAATTTTCGTCGCTCAATGGACTGGCGACGATGCGAAGCAATCCGTTCCTACCGCCGGCGACCGGACGAATCAGCGTCGCGGCGTGGCTGCGCGTGGGAGCCGGCGAGCCGCAGCCGCCATTGCGGCTCGCCGTCGAGGGCGTGGATCGGCGCGGAGAATATTACCGGTTCGCGCCGATGGGAGGCCTTGCCGGAGGACGACCGCTGGGTGAAACCTGGACGCAGTTCGTGCTGCAGATCGACGACTTGCCGACGGGGGGGCTAGAGTCTCTGCGGGTACGGTTCGATCTGATGGGTCCGGGACGGGTGCAGGTCGACGACATTCGTGTCTACGGGTTGGCTTTCAACGAGGCGGAGCGAACCCAGCTCACCGAATTGACGGCCCGCGCGGAGGCCCGACTTGCCGCCGGTGATGTGGGCGGCTGCGGTCTCCTCCTCGATTCGTTCTGGCCGCAGTTTCTTCTCATGCATGCAGCCGCGGGTGATTCAGGCGGCACCGATCAGCCCGGTGGCCAGCCCATGGCCCGCCCGCCAAGAAGGTGGACGTGGAGGTGATCCACGGTCTGCCCACCATCCCGGCCACAGTTGATCACCAGCCTGTAGCCCTCGGCCAGGCCAAGTGACCTGGCGAGTTTCGTGGCTACGACGAGCAGATGCCCAAGCAGGGGCCCGTCAGGCTCCGTGACCGCGGCCAATGACGGGATCACGTGCTTGGGAATGACGAGGATGTGAACCGGGGCCTGCGGGGCCACATCGTGAAACCCGAGACAGATGTCATCGTCGTGCACGATCCGGGCTGGTATCTCGCCGCGGATGATTCGTGAGAAGATCGTGTCGGCCATGGTCTCACTCGGCAGCCTGCTCGGTGGCTTGGCTGTCGGCCTTCTTTCGCGTCCGCCGCTTCGGCGACCGCGGCAGCGCCCACTCGCGGGTGAGTGTCTCAAACACTTCGGGAGACTCGTAGCGGACGATCGTGCGGCCTTCGGGCATGGGCCCGATCAGGGAGCGAAAGACCGGCGCGCCGCGGAGTGCCAGATCGGTGCTGCAGTCGTCGGTGCCCACCTGGAGGTGGGTATGGAGAAGGGCCTCGGGGGAATCGTAGTCGTGAATGATCAGTTCGCCGTCGGTGCCGCGGGTGACTACCCGCCAGGTTTGCTTTGACATGCTGTGAGTGCTCCTTGGGAACGGGGCGGCCGGCCGGCTCGGGCGGCGCTCCCGTCTGGTGGAGAGCATCGGGTGGGGTGAGGCAAAGGCTGCACGCTGCGAAGCCGGGCCGTTTTCACCGGCATGCGCGGCGATCCACGGCATTCCCGGATTTTTCGGCATCTTCGGCCCAGCCGCGCCGAGGAAGAAGACCGTGTCAAGTCTCTCGCCCTACCGGTTCGCAGGCCCCGGCCGGATTTCGTGGGCGTGTCGCCGCCATGTGACTGGGCACGGAGCGAAACCCGTTGGTGATCGCGTATTCCGACATCCGCAGCAGTGAAGCACGATCAATCAACGGCACGTCGTCAGTGCCGAGCAGTGCCAGTACGTTTGAGCGGTCAAACACCGGATCGTCGCGAAAGTACTTCGTGTAGACATCAAGCTCACTCCGCAGGTTCGCGGCGAACCATGACTCGCTGCGGCCCTGAGGGTCGTTTCCAGGTGCCGTCTCCGAAAGTCGTTCGACCGCCTCCTGAATCACACTGCCGACGAGGCTCATCGGGACTGGATCGGGATGAGTCACGTGAAAGGTACGACCCCGTGCCCCGTGATGCCGAAGCAGCGTGCCGATGGTCCGGGCGACCCAATCAACCGGAACAAAATTTTTGTGCCAGTGTGGTCTGATTCCCAGAAACTCCAAAAGCGATTCACTACTCGTCGCTCCCAGCGGAACGCACCGCACCAGCGTGTGTGCCAATCGCAGGGCCGCGAAGAATCCATGGTATGTCGACGTGAAGCCAGTGTCGGAGTCACCAACGATGATCGACGGTCGATAGATCGTGGAAGATTCGAGGTGCTTTGCCTCGCGAATCAACCGCTCGCCGAGGGCTTTGCTGCGTTCGTAATCGTTCGCGAAGGCCTCGGGCTCCCCGCTCTCGTCCTCGCGGATGACGCCAGACCGCAACCCACAAACGTACGCGGTCGACACATGATGCACGTGGCTCACTGATGCCCGATCAGCGACATCGAGCAGATTTCTGATGCCGTCGACGTTTGACCGCCACGGCTCCTGCTCCGGTGCATTGCCGTCGAAGGTCAAACTCGCGGCATTATTCAGCAGGGTGTCGCAATTCAGCCGGATCCATCCGATCGCATCGTCGTCAAGGCCACACCGTGGCAGGGTGATATCGCCGTCGAAAACAACGGGGCGGCGAAGCATCCTTCCGGCCTCGGCTTCCCAGCCGGAAACCATCGACTCGATGCGGCTTTGTGGAGACTGCCTCCGACTTCGTCGCGTCAAAACGGCCACACTCTCCCCATTGAGCACCAAGTCCCGCAGGAGGTACGACCCCAGCAGGCCGGTGGCACCGGTCATGAAGACGGATGATGGCGTGTGTGCCAGAGTTGCCATGAATGACGTGCATGGTGTGAGGCCGATGACGCTCCGAGTATCCTCATGCTCCGCGTGCGATCAACGCAAATCGTTCCCGTCCGCAAAAACGGCGATTTCCTCTCCGATCCTGTCGGCCAGTTGCTGCTGCATGGCGGGCGTGAAGAAGCCCGGAGCACACATCACCGATAGTGTCGTGACAGCCTGGTAGGTCGTCACTCCAACAGCGACTCGGGTGAGCGGCCGCAGCGGAGGCACCCCATTGATGTGCGTAATCGTGAGATCGGCCGGGCAAATGCGACCGTCTCGGATGGGGGCGTTTGTCCGCATGCGGCTGA
Source organism: Candidatus Kuenenia stuttgartensis (assembly GCA_945883745.1). GTDB lineage: Bacteria > Planctomycetota > Planctomycetia > Pirellulales > UBA1268 > CACORA01. Next base: position 1,046 of record CAMCYH010000065.1, on the reverse strand, counting down.
CAACGTTGCCCACGTTGCTTACTACCGCAGTCGAAAAACAGACCGGAAGCCGCGTGATGATGGTCAGCAGGCCAGGAATGCGGCAGCACGCGGCAAGAACATCGAGGAACTGCTCCGTGGCCCGAGTTGTCTGGATCCATTTGCTGGCGGATGCAAGAGATCTGACCAGGCTGTGATACGACGCGCATTCGGAGGGGATGCGATCGAGAAACGCGTAACTCATCTCGTTTGCAGCTGGGCTTCGTGATCCGGCAGGACGCAGGTTCGTCGGCATATTGATGCGGATGGTCCGCTCGGGCGCACCGGCCGCCGCGTTCCAGGCAGCGATGGCCCGCATCGTGGCAGCAACGACAACATCATTGACGGTCGCGGATGCGGCCTCCGCGGCATGGCGGAGTCGTTGGGTAAGGTCCGCGGAGAAGGTGACCGTCGAGTAGAGCGGCCATGGTGCCGCACCGGGGGCCTCAGTCGGTGCGGCGAGACTCGCAACGACGGCGGGCCGATTCGTCAGAAATTCGCGGACCGCATGCCACCAGGGTGTGGACGCGTCGGGCACCATATCGGGGGTTGGCACTGGGAAAACGGCTTTCCCGGCACGAAAGTCTGGAAGCGATGACTCGTGATAGAGCGACCACAGGTCACCGAGTACCTCCAGGGAGGCGACTCCGTCACAGACGGCATGGTGCACATGCATGATGACCCGCCACACGAGCGGGGCTACTTCGATGGCGATGAAACGCACGCCACTTGTCTCTCGAAGATCGACGGACGTATTGGCGAGCGCGTCAGTCGCACGTTCCAACCGCTCGGCGGGAAGCCACTCCACGATCGGAACGCGATCTGGCGCACTCCATTCCCAGGCATGCAATCGCTTGCGGACCCGTGAGCCGAGCCGGGGATGGCGGCGTACGAGTGCATGCACGCACCGCTGAAACCGTTCCTTGCAGAGCGGTCCATGGAGGCCGGTCTCCACGAAAAAGCTCATCGAGTAGCCGGGCCGAGCGTCCTGGAGCATCAGGAGCTCGAGTGGGCTGAGCGGCTGCGAG
>CAMCYH010000064.1 GCA_945883745.1 Candidatus Kuenenia stuttgartensis | reverse complement strand
CGTCGGTTCGGCAGAACTTATCGAGCGGCGATTCGAACTGCTCCGACGCGAGAACGACGCCCGCAACCGCAACATGCTGACCGCGATCGCCCGCACCCGGAAGCAGCCGTGAGCGATCTCATCCAGACACTGCATGACTTCGCCGCGCTCTTCGACCGACTGCAGGTGCCGTACGCCATCATGGGCGGGTGGGCAGTCCGCATGTATGGGCTGCCCCGTCCCACGTATGACGTCGATTTCACGATCGCGATCGAGCGGGAGCGGCTGCCGGAGTTGTATGACACGGCCACGGAGATGGGATTCACCGTGCCGGAGCAGTTCGTGGCCGGCTGGGTCGATACGGTAGCCGGCATGCCGCTTGTGAGGTTTCGAATGTACCTCATCGATCGCGGCATCGACGTCGATGTGTTCTTGGCTGAATCACAATACCAGCAGGAGTTGATAAGACGACGCCGATCACACGATCTCGACGGGCAACGCATCTGGTTCGTGAGTCCGGAGGATCTCATCCTGCTCAAAGTGGTGGCGGCCCGTCCGCGCGATCTCGGTGACATCGAAGATGTGTTGTTCGCTCAGGGTGACCTTGACGAGGCCTACATGCGGCGGTGGGCCAAAGAGCTTGGCGTCGCAGAAAAGCTCGAAGAAGTGCTGGCGGCCCGGCCATAGCAATCTTTCGTTCGGGGCCGTCCACGGCCACGTGCTTACGAACACGGACGTCCGGTCGCCCGACTCGCGGGCGGCTAGCGAGCAAGTTCGGCGAAGTTGCCGCTGAGTCGCACCTTGAGCCGGCCTACACACTTTGCGCCGGGAGGGGCGTTGACACGCACCACGAGCAGCCCCGTTTCCGGTGGCCCGAGTTCCTTCTTGTCACCGACCATGAAGGGCTGGGGCCCTTTGCCCTTGGTATGGCTCGCCACCGTCCCCGGAGGAATTACCATGCCGATCAGGGCACCCATCGGCGCGCCATCGAAAAACACCTCGTCGGAATCACTCTGATAGCCCTCCGGTCCGAGACTGTCGTTGACGATGAGCTTGTATGACCCAGCCGCTTCTAGCCGTACCTTCTTCCCCTTGTCGACGACGAATCCCGTCGATACCCACCCCTTCGACATGTCGAGGTCGAGCATCTCCTGCTGGTCCGTGAAGACCGATTCCTCGAGTGCCTTGAGCTTCTCCTTGATCGGTTCGGCGTCGGGCCGCAGCTTGAGGATGGCCCGCAGCATCCCCATCGCCTTCTCCTTGTCGCCCGCCTCCTCGTACGACGCGGCCAGATCGGCCACCCCCTTGAGAAACTCCGCCTCCAATTTCTGGGCCGAGGCGTCGAGCGTTCGCGTGGCTGCAGCCGACTTCTTTCCGGCCGGCTGTGCCCTGGCCACCACCGGAGCAAGTAGGACGGCACCCAGAAGCCAGATGAGCCTGAGACGATTCATAAAACTGCTCCGTTGAGGTCGCTTTCCCGGGCGTGCAGTCTGACAGCCCGCAAGCGGGCCGTGAAGGCCGGGGAGCGGATTTGAGCTGTCCCGTCGCGTTTTGCTGGTGCCGCTTCTACACTGCTGTCGCGTTGCGAGCCGCCCACCAGACGAGGAGCACTGCGTGTCGACCGAACCAGAAGCACCGCCTCCGCCTTCCGCCGATGTCGCCGATCTGGCCCGTGCCTTCGGTGTCGCGACCGAGTATTACACGCAGCAGGGCGGGCATGTGGAGGTCGTGGGTGCCACGCTCACGAAGGTGCTCGCGGCAATCCATGTCGATGCCACCACCGAGTCCGGCCGGGCCGCCGCATGGGATCGCGTTACCAACGGTCCGTGGCGACAATTGCTCCCGCCAGTCGTTGTTGCGCGGCAGGGCCACGCTCGTCAGTTCTACGTTCATCTTCCGGTGGGATCAGCCGTCACGCTCTGGGCTGATCTCGAGCAGGGAGGGAGGCATCCGCTACCCCATGCCACGCAGGACCACGCCACTCGGGAGGTCGATGGCCAACTCATCCGCGAAGTTGCGTGTGACGTACCGACAGACCTGCCACTAGGCTGGCACACGATGCGCGCGACGCTCGCGCATTCGGATGGCCGGCAGACCGAGGCGACCGGCACGCTCGTGGTGACGCCCGACCGTCTCGAAATTCCGGTGACAATGCGGGGCCGCCGTACCTGGGGGCTCATGGCCCAGCTCTACGCCACGCGATCGCGGAAATCGTGGGGGCTGGGCGATCTGCACGATCTGTCTCTTCTGGCCCGTTGGGCCGGACAGCAGGGGGCCGGCTTCGTGCTCGTCAATCCGATGCACGCGGCAGAGGTATCGCCGCCACTGGCTCCATCCCCGTACCTGCCCGCCACGCGGCGGTTTTTCAATCCGCTCTATCTGCGCATCGAAGACATTCCGGAATACACTTCGCTCTCCGCAGCCAACCGGAAGCGGATCGAGTCGCTTGCCACACCCCTCGAACAGCTCAACACATCGGCTGACCTCCTCGACCGTGACGCAGTCTGGCGGGCGAAAAAAGAAGCTCTGCAGATTCTGCTTGCGGCGCCGCTCTCGGCCGATCGGCAGGCGGCGTGCGATGCCTACCGGCAGCGGGAAGGGAAGGGCCTTTTGCTCTTCGCGACCTGGTGTGCCTTCGCGGAGGCGTGGGGCATCCATACCTGCGACTGGCCAGAGGGCGTACGTCACCCGAACGGGCCAGCCGTGGCCGACTTTCGTGAGCGATTTGCCGACCGGGTCACCTTTTTCACGACACTCCAGTGGCTGATCGACGAACAACTGGCCAACGTGCAGGCGACCGCCCGGGCAGCGGGCATGGCAGCGGGCGTCGTTCACGATCTCGCCGTGGGCGTCCATCCCGAGGGGGCCGATGCTTGGGCGCTCCAGGATGTGCTTGCCCATGACATTTCCGTCGGTGCACCTCCCGACATGTACAACCAACTCGGCCAGGATTGGTCGCAGCCGCCGTGGCGGCCTGATGTGCTCGAGGCCGCCGCCTATGTTCCCTACCGCGACATGCTGCGGACGATCCTGCGACACTCGGGCGGCATCCGTGTCGACCATGCGCTCGGCCTGTTCCGACTGTGGTGGATCCCGCGTGACACGCCCGCAGCCCAGGGAACGTTCGTGCGGTATGACCATGAGGCGCTTGTCGGCATTCTCGCGCTCGAGGCCCAGCGGGCCGGTGCGTTCGTGATCGGTGAGGATCTCGGCACGTTCGACGGCTGGTCGCGGACCTACCTCGATGACCGTGGGATCGCGGGCACGTCGGTGCTCTGGTTTGAGGGTGAGCACGGCAGCCCACTGCCACCGGAACGGTGGCGGGAAAACTGTCTCGCCACGGTGACAGTGCATGATCTTCCGCCTACGGCCGGCTACATCGGCGGCGAGCATGTCCGCCTGCGACAAGATCTCGGCCTCCTCACGACCGACGTTACCCAAGAGTGGGAAGCCCACTGGCGCTGGCTCGTGGCCTGGGAAAACCTGCTGCGGGAACGGGGGCTGCTCGATCCGTCGGTAGGCCGGGCCACCGACTTTCGGCAGGAGGTCGTCGAGGCACTCTATCGCCTGATCGCCCAGAGCCCATGTCGATACTTGGCGGTCGCGGTGCCTGATCTGGTGGGCGACACGCGGGCGCAGAATCAGCCGGGCACGTTTCGCGAGTATCCCAACTGGCAGATCCCAACCTGCCGGGCCGACGGCTCGCCGCTGCTGATCGAGGACTTTCAAGACAACGAGCACGTCGCCAACCGCTGCCGAAGGCTGATGCACGCCTTGGGCGGCTGAGGCGGTTCAGCGCAGTCTTGCCCGCAGGGCCCGCTGGGCCGAGCAATCTCACGACGTCTCCATCGTGTCGGGCTCAGTCACCTGTGCCGCGCTCGACGGGAGTGCCGTCGGGGTTGATGGCGACGTCGTAGATTCTCAGGTTGTCGAGCCAGGTATGCATCTCGTCGGTCTTAAAGAGCTTGGGCACCACCTTGCCCGTCTCAAGGTGGGCGAAAAAGAGCTCCGCCTCGCCGTGGTCACGGCCGCCGACGTGTGTCGTCACCTTCACGAGCGCCCCGCCGGCCATTGTCTGCGTAAGCTCAGCCCGATACTCGATCGTGTCGCCAGGCACCACGTCGAAGTTGAAGTCGGCGGCCGAAACCTTCGCCAGCACCACCTGCTTTTTGTAGTTGATCGCATCGGCCGCGAGGATTCCGCCGGTCTGCGCCATCCCCTCGATGATGAGCGTGGTCGGCATGATCGCCACACCCGGAAAATGATCGTGGAGGTGCTCTTCCGCGAGCGTGACGCTCTTCACGGCAGTTGCCTTCTGGCCGCGGACAAACTCCGTAAAGCGATCGATCCAAAACCAGCGCATCGGCAATGCAACTCCAGGTGGTCAACGACCGGCATAGATGGCATCAAACTCTTTGACGTGCCGGCACATGTATTGTGCCGCAATCCGCTGCGCACTTTCCAGCAGCCGCTCCCGCGCCGATTCCGGCTCGAGCACCTCGACATGCTCGCCGAGGGCCAAAAGCTGCGGAATCATCTCGTCGTCCCAGGCCCGGTCGATCGTGAGGAGCAGGCTTCCGTCGGCCTCCAGACGGGCCCGCTGCCCAGGGTGAAACGGTCTCTCCTGCGCCCAGGTCGCCCGCGCGGGAGCGATCCGGAGCCGGTACCGCTGCGGCGGATCGGCCGAACGGAAGATCGTGATGCTATCGGCCAGAAGCGATTCGACCGATTCGCCGCGTGGAGTGAACGACTTCGACGTGGGCTTCGCGCCGGCCACGCGGTCGAGCTTGAAGAACCGCACCGGATCTTCGGGGCCGCGGTCGGCTCGCGTCGCGGCGATGTAGAGACTGCCGTCGTAGAGCACGATCGTCTCGGGCCGGATCGTGTAGGTTTTCGCCTTGCCGGTCGCGAGGTTCGTGTAGCGGATGGCAAGCTCGAGCTGATTGCGGATCGCCCGGTTCACGGCATTCAGCGTGACCGCAGCATACTTTGCCTGCGTTGGCTTGGGATGGACGACGAGACCGTCCTTGTGCTTGCCGACGTAGTCCATGAGTTCGGGCGTCACCAGCTTCTCGAGCCGGGCCATCAGCTGGGCGATTCCCCGCCAGTAGAACGTACCGGCCAATGGGGCGAGGAAGTCGCGGGCCACCGCGAGCGAGAAGAGTTCCGGGAGCGAGATGGCGGGGCCACGGAGTTCGGCCGCCCCCTTGCCGACCTCGATCGCGAAGGCCTGGCAGAGGCTGCCTCTGGGGCTCCGTTTCTTGGTTTGCTTCACCGCGTAGCCAAACTTCACCAGAAAGTCGACGTCACGACGCAGGTTTTTGTCAGACATGTCGTCGATCACACTGCGGCTCTTGAGTTCGTCCTTGAGCTCGGCAATCGAGAGCGGGCCGCGGGCGGCGAAGAGGATATCGATGAGATGAAACACTCGCAGCAGCTGCTCGTGTCGGCTGATTGAGTCCATGGGGGAGTGCTCCTCGTGCCTGCCTTGATGCCCGGAAGGATACCTTTTCTGGTGGGCCGGGGTTGCCCGTGCCACTTCGCCGGACGTTCGCTGCGGCCCTCCAGGCCTTCGCTCACTCGGACCTGGCTGCGCTTCGCCATCCATGGCTGCGCTTGCCAGCTACGCCGGCTCTGTGGCACCGGCAACCCCTTGCCGATAGAGCACGTAACGATCTCGTCGGCTTCAGTTCGCTACCTGTTCTTGCAGCGCCAGCCATCGCTCTTCTGCGGCGGCGAGTTTTTCAGCGACCTCGGTCATCGCGGCATGGTGCTGCACGGCCTCAGCAGGGTCGGTCGTGGCAAGGAGCGCTGCTTGGTGGCGTTTTTTATCGGCATCGAGCCGGCTGATTATTTTTTCGAGGGTGGCGATCTCTTTGCGGACATCGCGGTCGTCACGGCCGCTCGGTCGCGGCTTCGCCGCAGCTTTGGGCTTCGTGTCGACGGCCACCTTTTTTCGTCCGTCCGCCACCTCGTGGTCATCGATCTCCTTCTCGACGGCGGCGAGGTATTGTGTGTAGCTGCCGAGTGACGCGACGACCCGGCCGTCTGCCACTTCGATGACACTCGTCGCGACAGTCTCCACAAACGACCGATCGTGGCTGGTGAAGATCACGGTGCCTTCGTAGTCGACAAGCGCCGCCGCGAGGGCATCGACCGTCTCCACGTCGAGGTGGTTGCCCGGTTCATCGAGCACCAGCACGTTGGACCCGCCGAGCAGAAGACCCGCCAGGCAGAGCCGCGCCCGCTCACCACCGGAAAGCACCTTCACCTTTTTCTCGACGGCCCGGCCGCGAAAGAGCATCGCGCCGGCCAGGTCGAGGATCTGCTGCTGCTTGGTACCGATCCGGGCGGCTCGCTCCAGATACGTCAGCACCGTGTCAGTGTCCGGCAGGCTCGTGTAGACATGCTGGGCATAGATGCCGACGTCGCAGCCGTGGCCCCACTTCACACTGCCGGCGACGGGCTGCAATGACTCCACCAGCGTTCGCAGAAACGTCGTTTTGCCCTGGCCGTTGTCGCCAACGATCGCGGCCCGCGCACCATGAACGACTTCAATATCGACGTCGGCAGCCACGGTCACGGCGGGCATCGACCCATTGGCTGGGTACCCGATGGCGAGGTCGCGGCAGCGGACGGCGGCACCGTTGCGGCGGGAGACGGCCGGGCAACGGATCGCGGCGGTGGGGGCATCTGCGGCGATCTCCTCCAGCTCGAGCTTCTCCAGCTGCTTGCTCTTCGACTTGGCCCGCGATGCGGTTGAGGCACGGGCCCGGTTGCGGGCGATGAAGTCTTCGAGTTGCCGCTTCTTGGCAAGCACAGCGGCATTGGTGCGTTCCAAGTGCAGCCGCTGCTCCTGCTGATGCTCGAGGAAGGCGTCGATCGGCCCGGGGTAGCTGGTGAGCTTGCCGAGCGAGAGGTCGAGCGTGCGGTCGCAGGTGGCGCGGAGGAAGGCCCGGTCGTGCGAGACGATGAGGCAGGCCTCCTTGTAGCCACGGAGGAAGTGCTCGAGCAGGATCTGCGTGCGGAGGTCCAGGAAGTTGGTGGGCTCGTCGAGCAGGAGGAGCGTGGGCTCGTGCAGGAGGAGGGCGGCGAGCTTCACGCGTGTCTGCCAGCCGCCGGAGAGTTTGCCGACCGGGCCGGAAAGCTTGTCACCCTTGATCTCAAACTCCCCCGCTACCTCGCCGCACTTCCAGTCGGGCTGGCCCGAGTCGCGGAGGAGGAAGTCGAGCGTGGTCTCACCGGGCAGGAACGGGTCGTGCTGGCGGAGGTAGCCGAGGCGGAGCCGGGGATGGCGGATCACCTCGCCGGCGTCGAGATCCTCTTCACCGAGGATGACCCGCAGGAGCGTGCTCTTACCAGCGCCGTTGCGGCCGATGAACCCAGTCTTGCCGTCGTCGGTGATCGTGGCGGAGGCGTCATCGAGGAGCACCTGATCGCCATACCGCTTCGACGCGTTCTTGATATCGAGGAGAACCGCCATCAACGTGCTCCACCATCACGATGATCCCGCCGAAACTGCTCAAGCTCCCTGCGCAGCGGCTCCCAATACGCGCGATCCTTTGCCTGCTCTGCCCGCACCTCGGCATCAAGGGCTGCCCGGAGTTCATCGTTGACGCCCTCAGCCGCAAGAGAGATGAGCGGACGAGCCTGCGACTGCTTCTTCATCTGCTCTGGAAAACGGCGGCATAGCTCCACGAGAAGCTCGGCCGACCGAGCTTCGCGAAACCAAAAGTCGATATGTCGCTGGGAAGGATCACTCATATTCTCACGATAATGAATCGTGACCAGAAGCTCGATGACTGGCCAATCCTTGCTCCGTTGAGTTTTTTTGGCATGAACCAGGTCCGGGACGCAGAGGAGGTGATATTCCAGATCGGTCTCATCGACAAACGTCGTGCGACGTTCCCACATCGCGGCAAAGTCGGGCGAGGCCCGCAGCCGGCTCATGACATCCACCCTGAGCCCCTGCACGCCGCTGGCATCGCATCGGAAGTGGACCGCATGCCCACGATCAAGCACCGCAGCGCTGAATGGCGGCACCGCAATTCGCCTCCCTTGAAGCTGTTGAATCGCAGCTTCAAGGCGAACAAGATTGTCCGGTTCGGACAGAATCAGGATATCGATGTCCTTGCTAACCTGCGCCGCGCCGTAGAAGACGCAGGCTTGCCCGCCCATGAGCAAGGTCCGGACGCCATGTCTCTGGAGCGTCGAAAGGACTTGTCGGATCGGGGTCGGGGTCAAGACTGCCTCCCTGGGCGATATATTCCACCAGGATCTGCTCGCTCCGGGCGAACCGCTCCAGCGGAGTCAGCCCCACCCATTCCTTCCATTCATCGGACATGTCGTCGTAACTCATGGAAGTACCAATGACGGCATGGCCGAGCGGGCCGGAAGCAGGTCGATTCATCAGAGCGGAGGGCACGGGAGTCGAACCCGCAACCGGTTTCCCGGCACCACATTTCCAGTGTGGCCGCTAGCCATTCGCTTACCCTCCAAACAGCGGAAAAACGAGGTTTTTGTTTCCGGAAATCCGAACTGGCCTACAACGGGCCTCCATCGGCCGAACACAATTACTCGTCGTCGGCCGAAGTATAGCAAACCGTTCCCCGCACCGAATGCCTCGAAAAGACCCGTGTTCAAACCTTTCCATGCCCCACATTCTCGTTGTTGTTGCATACGCAATGCTGGCCGCTGGCCTCTTCCTTTTGCCGGCCCTACCCACCCATGCCGATGAGCCGCCCGGGGCCACGAGCCCCCGAGAGCTTTTTGACCAGGCCATCACGCTGTTTTTCGACGGGAAGCCCCGGGAATCAGCCAAGGTCTTCGACGAACTTGTCGCCCTCCAACCGGCACTCGCCCCCGAACTCTGGCAACGCGGGCTGGCGCTCTACTACGCCGACAGATTTGAGGATGGTCGCAAGCAGTTTGAACTTCACAAAAAGGTAAACCCGAACGACGTCGAAAACCCGGCCTGGCACTACCTCTGCGTCGCCAGAGCCTCGACGCCTGAAGAAGCGCGAAACGTCATGCTCCCGGTCGGTGAAGACGCCCGAGTTCCCATGCGCGAAATCCTCGCCCTCTACAAGGGCGAGGGCACCGAGGAAGCCGTTCTGACAGCTGCGTCACAAGGCGAGGGAAAGACCCGCCGCAACCAGCTCTGCTACGCCCACTTGTATGTGGGGCTCTACGCCGAGGCCCACGGAGAGACCGAAAAAGCCAAGCAGCACATCCTTCTGGCAGCCGAGACCTACAGCATGGACCACTACATGGGCCGCGTCGCTCAGGTCCATGCCAGGCTTCGTGGGTGGGATTTCCAGCGATGATTTCTGGGGACTGGGCAAACTCGGCCTCCCGTGCCGATAACCCCTGGGTATGCCAGCTGAAACGTTTTTACCCGGCCCACAGCCCAAGACAGTCAAAACCCTCGCCGGTCAGATTCGTCCGGTCCCGAGTGGCTGGGAACTTCTTCCGCCCGGTGACGCTGCCCTGACTCGCCGCGTGAAGGCTGCCGGTGATCACTGGGTCGTTCAGGAAAGAGTCGGCCGCAGGATCTTTTCCCGGGGAGTCTGGGCACCTACGGCCACCATCAGGCAGATTCGCGAAGAGCTTACGGCCGAGCGATCGACGGAGGCCTACGCCAAAAAACAGGCGGCTGAATCCAAGCGGCGTGACAAAGCCCAACAGCACTACGTCGAGGATTTTCATGGTGCCGTCTTGGCGTTTCTGGGTTTTCATGAGCGGCACGCCAGCCTCGCCAACGCTCTTGCGACGGCCGTGACGAACCATGCCACGCCCGTCGGCAGCGGCACCGTAGCCCGCACCAGGCGCATCCCGCTTGACCGCCGGGCCGAGGCTGCCGTCATCGCCTGGATGCGGCACCAGACCACATCATACGACTCGATGAAAATCGCCCGCGTGAAGGGGCAGCGTCGGGAGGTTCGCCGGATGCTCGCCCAGCGGTCCAAGGAATTGCTCGGGGCATACCGCCGAGGCGAGACTGTTCCCAAGGCGTGCCCGTTGGCCCAAGCCTTCATTGAGCAGCACGCCCGAACTGCTTGACGACCAGATCCGGCTATTCGTGTTGGCCGTCGATGTGGGCCTCGCCGTCAGGATCGATTTCGACATGCAGCGTCATCGGGTGGCAGCAGACCGGGCAGTCTTCGACGTAGTCTTGGTGGGAGCCTGCCGAAATGTCCACGGGCACGACGATCTCTTCACCGCACGAGTCGCAGGTGTAGGTGGCCTCGAGTGCGGCGGCAGGCTTCTTTTTGCGGCGGCGTTTTTTCATGGCGGCAAGGAGAGGACAGGAGTGTTTCTACGCGTCGCCTGGAACGCCGGCAATCCAGCCTTCGAGCGGGTCGCACCGACAGGGAAGTCCGTAGCGGGGCAGGGCGGCGGCGTGTGCGGCCTGCAGGCCGCAGATCACGGCATCAAGCAGATCGCCCCTGCCGTCGGCTACGAGCCGCCTGCGCCACGTCGGCGAGATGACAAGCGCGATGTCGAGGCCTGCGGTGGCATTCACCAGCGCTCGTAGGATCGTCTGCCGGTGGGTCCGCCGGTCGGCTGTCTGTTTGGCAACGGTGTCGCTTTTGTATGACCGTCGGCAGACCATTCGGGCCGTGAATCCTGGATAGGCCTCGAGCGCGACCTTGCCACCGCCGCATGGATCATGCCGGTGCGCCGGAAAGGAGAGACCGGCGGCGAGCATCCGACCGATGCCGGCGTGCATCATCCAGGCGACCGGCGGATTGGCCCATCGCATCGCCGGGCTCGAGCCGGCGGGCCTATCCGTCTTTCGCCAGGCGAACTTGTCGCCCGCGGGACGGGCGTCGCACCACCTGCGAAACACGTCGCGGAGCGACGCCCGCGGCTGGTCGCAGTAGAACCGAACAAACTCCGGCCACTCCGTCGGCCAGCCCTCGTGCTCGATCAGGCTGCGGGGCTGGCCAAACGGAAGGTCGAAGCCCCCCACCCAGCGGCGTGGCTCGGCGAGAAAGCGATCGAAGTCATCGAGACTCGTGAGCAGCCTGATCTCATCGAGTTCGTAGCTCGGCCGTGGCGTGGTGTCCCGCCAGCGGCCGACTGCCACGGTGAGCGGCTTGCGTCGCGACGGCGCCGACGTGAAGTCAACTCCGATCACCGTGCCTCCATCCCGCAGCCGGCGACTCACGGTGCCAACAACCCGGTGCATTCACATTCCGTATGGGAAATCCGCATGCTCGGTCAGTCCGCTGGAGCGAATGGGGGCGAGGGCCTTGGCGTACTCCAGCAGGATCCGATCGGCAAACTCGATGCGTCGGCGGAGCCATGCGTCGCGGTCGCTCGTCGGCGTCTCCCCGGCCAGCACATCGGCCACGTCCTGCACGAGCACGTGCTCCGGAATATAGAGGAGCCGACTATTCTTGTAGCCGCTCGTGCGGAGTTCGTTGACGGGATAGCTCCCGCCCCGCGACGCCGAAACGGCCACGATGAGGACGGGTTTGTGGCCCACTTCCTTAGGACCCGCGAACAGGAGCAGATTCTTGAGGCCGGGAGGGACCATCCCAGCCCACTCCGGCGAGATGATCACAAACCCGTCGGCCTTCCGCATCTTGTCCCGGTAGGGCTTCCAGACCGACGCGAGCTCGCTGTCTCCCTGCCAGATGCTTTCGTCCCACATCGGCAGTGGATTCCCGGCGAGGTCTATCGTGTCGACGTGCAGCAAGGGATCAATACGGACCAGATCCTTGACAATGTAGGCTCCGACCCGGCTGGACTGGCTGTCTTTTCGATGACTGCCGACAATGATGGCGATGTTCATGGAAGGGCCCTCGAGGAACGGATAGTCTTCGATCGGACAGAATCCTAGCAGATTCCGGCCGACGCCTTGTAACACTCGCACCGCTCCAGATGAGTCAGCAAACCCAAACGATTTCACTGCATGGCCTGCCCCGGCTCGGCTGGATCGGCACCGGCATCATGGGCGGCGCGATGTGCGGCCGCCTGCTCGACGCCGGCTTCCCGCTGACCGTCACCAGCCGGTCGCAATCTCGCGCGGAACCGCTCCTCGAGCGCGGGGCCTCTTGGGCGGAAACACCCTGCGCTGCCGCAGCCGCGAGCGACGTGGCGTTCACCTGCGTCGGCTATCCCCGTGATGTCCGCCAGGTCGTGCTTGGCCGGGATGGCGTTCTCGCCGGGCTGCGGACGGGCACGATCTTCGTCGATATGACGACGAGCGAGCCGGCCCTCGCCATGGAGATCGCCCAGGCGGCACGGGCCAATGGCATCGAGGCCTTAGATGCCCCCGTTTCCGGAGGCGATGTCGGCGCGCGGGAGGGGCGGCTGACGGTGATGGCAGGAGGCTCCTCCGCTGCCATCGCAAGGCTTGATTCCGTCTGGCAGGTGATCGCCGCCCGTGTCGTTCACTGTGGCCCACCGGGATCGGGACAGCATACGAAGATGGCAAACCAGGTCGCGATCGCTTCGACGATGATCGGCATGTGTGAATCGCTCCTCTACGCTTCCCGCGCCGGCCTCGACCTCGCGACGACACTTGAGGCGATCGGCCCCGGCGCGGCCGGCAGCTGGTCGCTCCAGCACCTGGCACCGCGGGTGCTGCGGGGAGATTTTGCCCCCGGGTTCATGGTCGAGCATTTCCTGAAGGATCTGGGCATCGCACTGGCCGAGTGCCGCAGGATGGGCCTTGTGCTACCCGGTGCAGCGCTCGCCGAGCAGCTCTACCAGGAGGCGATTACACTCGGTCACGGCCGCAGTGGCACCCAGGCCCTCGTCATCGCCCTCGCCAAGCTCTCCCGCACGGAGTGGCCGATTTCGCCCACGCCTCACCTTGCATAGTTCTCAGGAAAAAAGCCGGGGTACGCGTGACGGTGGAAGGCCGCACACGTTTCTCTGGATCTGGCTGCTGTGGCTCGTGCTTTTTTATGGTGTGTGGCTCGCGCTCATGCTCGATCCCGCCAATGCCGCCGCTGCCCGTGCACACGGGCCGATCGCTCTGACGATGCTCTTTGGCAGTTATGTGGCAGGATCGACACCCATGGGGGGTGGCACCGTCGCTTTTCCCATTCTTGTGTTGGCCTATGGGCTTCCGGCGACACTTGGTCGCGACTTCAGCTTTGCCATCCAATCGATCGGCATGACAAGTGCCTCGCTCTTCATTCTCTGCAGCCGACAGCGGTTGGCATGGTCGATGCTCGGCGGGTGTCTGGTGGGATCGCTGATCGGTCTTCCGTTCGGAATCCTCTGGGTCGCTCCCCAGGTGCCGACGATCTGGGTCAAGCTTGTGTTTGCCGTCTTCTGGGCCGCCTTCGGCATTCTGCACCTGGCCCGGCTCGATGAGCTTTCCGCGACGACGGGATATGCGGGGGAAAACAGTCGAAGCGAGTTCCTTGGCGGCATGGCTGCCGGGGTCGTCGCCGGCGTGAGCATCGTGGCAGTGACCGGCGTCGGCGTCGACATGCTGGTCTATGCCCTGCTGGTGTTGGCCTGCCGAGTCGATCCGAAAGTCGCCATCCCGACATCCGTCGTGGCGATGGCGTTCAATTCTCTGCTGGGAGTGGCCATCAAACAGGGCACTACCGGCATCGAGGCAGGCGTGTGGGAAAATTGGCTGGCAGCCGCCCCAGTAGTCGCCGTCGGCGCACCACTCGGGGCGTTTGCCGTAAGCTTCGTCGGTCGCCGAATCACGCTCTTGTTCGTGGCGGTCTTGTGCGTGGTGCAGTTTGCGTGGGCCTGTTACCACGAACGGGCGGAGCTCGGCCTGGCAGGCAGTGCCGTCGCGTGCGTGGCCGTGGCAATGTGCGTGTACGCACTCGATCGCCTGCATGGCTGGGGTGGCGCCGCCACGACGCGCTAAGCACCGCGGCCCCGGCCGGGAATGATGCCCAACTGCTGACGTCGCACGGCCATCGCCCGCCGGTACTCGGCAGATCGAGCCCGCTCTTCAGGAGATGACTGATCCAGTCGCTCCTTGCGCCGCGCAAGGAGCTGCTCGTCGGTGCGAAATCCCCGCGGCCTGGGCGGCCCACCACCCGGCGGTCCGCCAGCAGCACCTCCTCCGTTTGGTCCACCTGGCATCCGCCCCTCTGCTTGTGGGCGACCCTGGTTTTGACCGGCACTTGCTTCCCGGCTTGCTCGCTCACGCTCTCGTGCCTTCGCACGTTCCTGCTCAGACTTGATGCGGCGGTCAAGCTCAGCCTGTCGCTTCGCCGGCGGCAGCGCAAAGTACGATGCAATTTCGGCCCGCTCCCTTGCCCGGACGAGTCGTCCCATCTCTTCGCGAAGCTGATCGCGGGCTCCCTCGGGGATGTCTCTCATCCGACCAAGCACTTCCCCGGTCGAGGGCCAATCATTCGAATACGGAGCTCCGTTGCGGGCCACCTCGTCGAGTTGTGCGATCTCGGCATCGACCAGTGCCCGAATCTCGAGAACCTCCTTCGGTGTGGAAAGAAATCCACCCAGCCACAAAACGAGCCACACCAGGCCAGCAATACCTGTCAGCCAGACGATTGTTCCTCGCGTTTTTGTTGCGGTGGCCATGTTTTGGTACCTTCACCCATCATGAACGGCCGTCCCCAGGAAAAGTAGCGGGGTGGGGCCACCAGCCGGGGAATCCCTTACAACCGTCTCCTCTGAAGGCTTCCGAGAACGATATCCCATGAGACTTCGCTGCCTCCCTCTCCTCGCTTTAAGCCTGGCAATCTGCGTCAGCGATACAGTCGCGGCCGGGAACGTTTCGTTTCCCCTCCCGCTGTTTGCGCAAGGTGTCGGGGCGCTCGTCCAACCGGGTGGCATTGAGGGCCTCGCTCAGCAACCGGCGAGGCCGGCCGCGGTACAGGCACCGGAGCAGGCGGCACCTCAGGCTGGCGGCCAGAACAACGCCGGCGAGAAGCCCGAAACCAACTCGAAGGCGAGCCCCTTCGAGATTCGCTACATCCTGTCGTATGTGCTGATGCTGGCATTCGTCGGCGGCAGTGCATTTCTGATCATCAGCCCAAGTGGTCGGATCATTCAGGGCGAGGATGGTGCCGCCAAAGACCAAAACAAGGCCTCTGCCAAGACGAAGAAGTAACGAGATCCCTAGCGAATCTCGATGGCCGCCGGCGGTTCGGAACCTTGCCACTCGCCGCACCAATCTCGTTCGTCGGTCGAGGGCCAGATACCAGCAAGAACAAGTTTCTCGTCCTTGATCTCCGGCAGGGCAGGGGGCGCACGCTTGCATTGTCCCCAGCCCTGCGACTCCTTCGAGCCGGCATGTGGCTTCCAAAATCGGCACGTGCCGCATGACGGCCGCGGGGCGGCTGCCTCATCTTCGCCCATGTCTTCAGCCTGACTGAGAGATACCACGCTAGAGCCCCGCTGCCCCGGTTGTTTCCTTCTCCCGCTGTTCCTTCTTGGCGGGAAACTCGACGACTACGAGTGACTTCTTTTCGGGATCGTAGGCCCACTCCTGATAATAGGGGAGCATCGGCAATTGGATGCCATCCGGCTGGTCCTTACCGATGATCACTTGCATGAACTCGGCATAGTCGCCGGGCTTTTTGCCAAACTCGGCCTCGTAAAGCTGCATCTTCTGGTCGACGGCCATGGTGCCGAGTCGGCCGACGCTCGTACGATAGGCGTCGGAGTAGACCTCGAGCCCCTCGCCGGTGATCTCCATGCTCGCAAGTACCCCGCCATCGGCAAGAGCCTTCTCGAGTTCGAGGACGTTCTGCGTGGTCTTGCGGAGGGTCTCCCGCGTCTGAATCGGCGGCTTCTTCGGCGGCTCTTCCTTCGCCGCGCACCCGAGCACACCCGCAAGGGCCACAAGCGGCGCCAGACAGGGCCGCACCGCCGACCAACGTGTATCCAAGGTCTTCATGAATGTGTCTCCCCGAGTCGATGGCCGCCCCACATCGGGCGGACTCGCCAAAGTGTACCCACCAGCAGCCACCGCCTTCACGCAAGTCTCACATTTCCCGCAAAATCGCCATCCCAGCGAATCAGCCCGGCCCGCTACCATGCGTTCGCGGGGTCGCACGATGCCGCCCCAGAATGACGTTCACGGAAGAACCCCCGGGAGCCACCATGTCGGACGCCACCACGAAGATCTTTGTCCTCGACACCAACGTCATTCTCCACGATGCAGGCTGCCTGCGGAACTTTGAAGAACACGACATCGCGATCCCGATCACGGTGCTCGAGGAGCTTGATCAATTCAAGCGTGGCAGCGACGACATACACTTTCAGGCCCGCGAGTTTCTGCGGCGGCTCGACGGCCTCACCGGCGACGTGCTCGCGGTAGACGGGAGCCCGATTGGCGGGGGCCTCGGCTCCGTGCGGGTCGTGCTCGGCACCGACCGTGACGAGCGGCTGCGAGCGGCGTTTCTTCAGGACACCCCCGACCACCGGATTCTGGCGACCACGCTCATGCTCCACCGGCAGGCGGCTCCACGGCAGGTGGTGCTCGTCTCCAAAGACACCAATCTGCGAATGAAGGCCAAGTCGCTTGGGCTGCGGGCCGAGGACTACGAGTCGGACAAAGTCGAGAGCTTCGACACCCTCTACAAGGGCAAGCGGACCATCGAGGGCATGGCGTCGGAGATGATCGATCGCTTCTATGCGGAGCCCGATGGCGTGCCCGCCGCCGAGTTGTCGGACGTCACGTCACCGCGGGCCAACGAAAACTTCGTGCTTCGCAACGGCAGCAAGTCGGCGCTGGCCACGTTCCGCCCCGGCGACCGCACGTTCGTGCGGGTCGAGAAACAGACCGCTTACGGAATTACACCGCGCAACTCAGAGCAGTCGTTCGCCCTCAAGGCGCTCCTCAACGACGACATCAAGCTCGTCACGCTCGCCGGCACCGCCGGCACGGGCAAGACGCTGCTCGCCTTGGCAGCCGCGCTCGAATCCCGGCAACGCTACCGGCAGATCCTGCTCGCACGGCCCATCGTGCCGCTTTCGAATCGCGACCTCGGCTTCCTGCCCGGTGACATCTCGGAGAAGCTCGATCCCTACATGCAGCCGCTCTATGACAATCTCACCGTGATTCGGCACCAGTGCGGTGACAACACCCAGGCCGCGCAGCGGATCAATGAGATGCGGGAGTCCGAGAAGCTCCTGATCACGCCGCTGGCCTACATCCGCGGCCGTAGCCTCCAGCGAATCTTCTTCATCGTCGACGAGGCCCAAAACCTCACGCCCCACGAGGTGAAGACGATCATCACCCGGGCTGGCGAGGGCACGAAGATCGTCTTCACCGGTGACATCGCCCAGATCGATCAACCGTATCTCGATGGCCTTTCGAACGGCCTGAGCTATCTGATCAACCGGATGATGGGCCAGCCACTCTACGCCCACGTCACGCTGGAAAAAGGCGAACGCTCGGCCCTTGCCGACCTCGCCAGTGAACTGCTTTGAAAATGGCCTCCAGTCACCAATCGAATTCCCTTCTGCGGCCGGCCCCGCTGGCGTGGATCCTGCTTGACTGGGCAGCGAGCGCTTTTTCCACAATTCTGATCACGCTCCTGGTGACCTACGTGGAGAAGATCGTCTTCGCCGACAGCGCATGGGGCGTGGCGGGAGGAGTGGTGTGGGCCTGGATCATCGCCGCCACGATGCTCGCGTCGGCAGTCGTAGCCCCCTGGCTTTCGGCCTGGGCCGATCGGTCTCACGCCCATCAGAAGGCACTTCTGGCCGCCGTGTGCGTCGGAAGTGGAGCCTGCCTCGTCCTCGCCGCCGTGCCGCCTGAATGGCGCCTGGCCGTGGCTGCGAGCATCGTGATTGCCGGTGTCGGCTTCGACGTGGGGGCGATCTTCGCCGGGAGCCTGCTG
Organism: Candidatus Kuenenia stuttgartensis; assembly: GCA_945883745.1. Classification (GTDB taxonomy): domain Bacteria; phylum Planctomycetota; class Planctomycetia; order Pirellulales; family UBA1268; genus CACORA01. The sequence continues at coordinate 227 of CAMCYH010000064.1, read as the reverse complement.
CCGCGACTGGCCCATGGCGCGGCGGCCGATCGGCTCTCGGCCGCGGGATTTGCCGGAGGCTACGCCGGCGGTGCTGCAGCCCTGCTGCTTGCCACGGCGGTCGTCGCTGCGCGAGACTCCCTCGGGCTCTCGACGTCCGGCAGCCTCCGCGTCAGTTTCGCGATCACCGGAACCTGGTGGCTGATCTTCTCTCTGCCGGCAATGTTCGTGCGGATGGGCGATGGCCG